>NZ_DATCWX010000022.1:0-31123 GCF_036566125.1 Intrasporangium sp. | reverse complement strand
GGCAGCCGATGCCCGGGATCGACCTGCTCGTCTACCGCCTCGACCTGACCCAGCCCTAGACAGGCCCACCGGATGGGGTGGGGCGGGTCAGGCGGTCGAGGACGCCGAGGAGCAGCGCCTCGCGGAGCTCCGGTGGCAGGGCGTCGAGCAGCGCGTTGATGGGTGCCATCCGCTCCGGGAGGGCCAGCGCACCCGAGCCGTCGGCGAGCCCCGCGACGGCGAGCAGGCCCGCGAAGGTCTCCTCGTCGAGGTGTTCGGGATCGACGGAGCTGGCTGCGACGATGAGCTCCTCGGGCGGCGCCGTCGGACCCACTTCGACGGCGGCCGCGGTGGCTTCGGCGAGATCCGCGGCCAGGCGCGCGATGGAGTCGGCCGTGGCGGCGCTGAGGGTGAGGTGGAGCGTGGCCGGGAGGTCGCGGAACGACATCTGCGGCTGGGCGTACCACCCGCGAGCGGCCAGCTCGTCGGAGATGGTGAAGACATCGCACCTCCCATCGGCCGTCACCGCGAGGAGCGTCGAATCCGGCTCGGCGGCAACGGAAAGGTGCTCGATCCCCTCGACAGCGCGGGCGAGCTCGAGGGTCGCTGAGCGAGCGCGTCCTGCCAGGGTTGCATAACCGTCCGCGCCGATGTGGTTGACGACGGCCCAGGCGGCGGCGACCGGTCCGCCGGACTTCGTCGACTGCATCGTCGTGTTGAGCATGGTGTAGCCGGGCCACCGAGCAGACGCGAAGAGGTGGGTCCGGCGGAGGGCGGCCGAGCGGTGGAGCAGGATCGAGATGCCCTTCGGCGTGTAGGCGTACTTGTGCAGGTCGAGGGACACGCTCGTGACGCCCGCGACGGCGAAGGTCCACGGCTCCTGGTCCGGTTCGTCCGGTCGCAGGTGGGGCAGGACCCAGCCGCCGATGCAGGCGTCGACGTGGCACCGGACCCCCGCCGCCGCGGCAGCTGCTGCGATCGGACCGACGGGGTCGATGACGCCGTGCGCGTACGAGGGAGCGGAGGCCACCACGAGGACGGTGTCGTCGTCGATCGCCGCCCTCATGGCGTCCGGGTCCGCCCGCTTCGTCTCCGGGTCCACGTCGACGACGACCGGCTCGACACCGAAGTAGTGCCCCGCCTTGTGGAACGCGGCGTGTGCCGTCGTCGGCAGCACCATGCGTGGCGACCGGATCTCGGGACGGGCGTCCCGGGCCGCGAGCACGGCCAACAGGATGGACTCCGTCCCGCCAGATGTCGCCACGCCGGCGAAGCCCTCAGGTGCATCGACGAGCCGTCCGGCCATTGCGACGAGGTCGTTCTCCATCTGCAGCAGCGACGGGAAGGCAGTGGGGTCAAGGCCATTGGTCGACGAGAACGCGGCGAGGACCTCACGCCCGATCACGTCCGCGGATGCCACGCCCGAGTCGTAGACATAGGCCAGCGTCCGCCCACCGTGCGTCGGCAGGTCCCGCCCTCGCAGCGCATCGACCCGCGCCCTGATCTCGTCCAGGTCCATCGCGCTCATCGCGCGTCCTCCTTCCAGTCGGGGAAGCGGCGCAGGGACAGCAACGACAGAGCGACGAGCACAGCCGGCAGCGCGGAGAAGCCGATGACGATCGCACTCAGTGCTGAATCGCCCTGTACGACAGCCGACCCCGCGCTCGAGGACACGTAGCCTCCGAGAGCGAGCACAGCGGCATACAGCCCCGGTCCGAGAGCCAGCCCGAGCGTCTCTCCAGCTGTCCACACTCCTGTGTAGAGACCGATGCGGGTGCGCGCGTCGGCGCTGCGGCTCGCCACGTCGGGAAGCATCGCCATGGGGAACATCTGCGCCCCGGCGTAGCCGACGCCGACGAAGGCGACGCATGCATAGACAACACCGTGCGGCAGCGAGCGGGCAAAGATGAGGGCGAGGGCCCCGGCGCCGAGGAAGAGTGAGGCGATGAGGTAGCCGCTCTTCTTGCCGAACCGAGTGCCGTAGCGCTGCCACAGTGGCGTGACGAGCAGCGCCGGCGCGACGAAGCACACGAAGAGCAGGGTGGCGGACAACGGGGTGCCGAGTATCCAGCGGGACATGTAGTCGACCCCCGCGAGCATGGCGCCGGTGGCGAGGGCCTGCGCGATGAAGGTCGTCATCAGCAGCCGGAACGGCCGGTCCGACCTGACCACCCGCAGCTGGTCGCCGAAGGAGACCTCGGCCGGCGCCGCGTGCAGGGCCGGCGCGGATCGGGTGCCGCGCCAGGCGCCCCACGCGCCGAGCGCGATGAGCCCGCCGACGAAGACGCCGACGGCGCGATAGCCCCACTCGGGGCCCAGCGCATCCCGGATAGCCGGCGACGCGCCGCCGCTGACGAGGATGGCGAGCGCAAGGATCGCGACGCGCCACGTCATCAGGCGCGTTCGCTCGTCGTAGTCGTCGGTCATCTCCGCCGGCATGGCGACGTAAGGGACCTGGAAGAAGGAGTACGCCGTGGCGCACGCGAGGTACGCCACGGCCACCCACGCGGCACCGGCCCAGATCGGCGAGATCGGCCCGGCGAACAGGAGGACGAAGCACGCCGCCAGCAGCAGCCCAGCACGGATGAGGAACGGGCGGCGCTTCCCGTCGGGGTGCTGCGAGCGGTCACTGATCCGTCCGGCGATCGGGTTGAGGACCACGTCCCACGCCTTGGGGGCGAAGACGATGACGCCCGCGACCCCCGCGGCGATGCCGATGTGGTCGGTCAGGTAGGGCAGCAAGAGCAGGCCGGGCACCGTGCCGAATGCCCCGGTCGCCACCGAGCCGACGCCGTAGCCGCGGCGTACCGAGGGACTGAGCCCGGGCGTCGTCGCCGCAGTCATGTCCGCACCCTAGCGGGCGCGGGCGGTCACGCCGACGAGTCGCGGGTCGCGGATCGGCTCTATGCCGAGGAACCCGTGCCGGACCAGCCCAGCGGTCGCCGCGTCGACAATGCGCGTCGACTTCTGCGGGCCCCCACTGCCCCAGGCGAGCACGACGAGACCGCCCGGTTTGAGGACCCGGCGCAGGGCGGCGAGCTCCGCGTCGGCGGGGCCGGTCCAGAAGGCGTTGACGTTGAGCGCTAGCGCCCGGTCGAACGGGCCGCTCCCTGCTTGCAGGTCGGCGAGCTCCTCCGTCAGGATCTCGAGCCGGCCGGCGGCGAGGTGGTCGGTGTTGCGCTTGGCGTTGCGCCTGCCCGCGACCGACGAGCGGTCGAGGGCGACGAGCCGGCCGGACCCGAGCCGCCCGCAGATGAGCGCAGCCGACACGCCCGATCCGCCGCCGACCTCGAGGATCGCGTCGGCGGGCTGTGGGCCGAGGAGGTCGACCGCGGCGACCATCCGGGCCGGAACGCTAGGTGGGGACACAGTCGGCGCACCGCCCGAGCAGCGCCGCGTGGCTCGTGTCGAGCTCGAACCCGAGGTCGTCGCGCATGATGCGGGCTGCCTCGTCGAGGACTCCGGGGGGCGCGTCCTGCACTCGACCACAGACGACACACTGCACGTGGGTGTGGCCGTGGCCGTGTGGCTCGCTCACATCCGTGCCGTATGCCGCTGGGCTCACTCCCGGCGCCGCCTCGCTCGCGGGGGTGGCGAGGTGGTAGACCGTGCCGGTGCCGCCGAGGTGCACGTGGGTGAGGACTCCCGCGCCGGTCAGGGCGGTGAGGGTGCGATAGACCGTCGCTCGGTGGACCGACGGCTCCAGGGTCGCAACCCGCTCGCCGATGTGCTCCGCCGACAGGTGCTCCTCCGCCCGGTCGGCGGTGTCGATGACGCGGAGGACGGCCTGCCGGGCGGGCGTGATCCGTTCACCGAGCTCACGGAGCCGGCCCAGGGCCGCCTCCACCCGATCACCGTCGTGGTTCGCGTTCACCCCGCCATTATCCGGCGGCCGGGCCCTGCTGCAGGATTCGGATCGAGTTCCCGAAGGGGTCCCGAATGGCCATGTCGGTTCCATAGAAGTGCTCGGTGGGCTCCTGCGTGAAGTCTGTGACGCCGCGCTCGCGGAGCGTGCCAGCGAGAGCGTGAGCGTCGTCGGTGAGGAAGACGAGCCCGCCCAGAGCGCCCTTGCTGATGAGCTCGCGGATGCTCTCGGCCGTCGCTTCGTCGTGCAGCGGCGGACCGGGCTGTTCCAGTGAGATCTCCGTGGTTCGATCGCCTGGAACTCGCACGGTCAGCCAGCGATAGTCGCCCTGCCGCACGTCGTTGCCCTTCTCGAGCCCCAGCTTGGTGACATAGAAATCGAGCGCCTCGTCCTTGTCGAGGACGTAGATCGAGGCGACGTTCAGACTTGTGATCACGGCTTCCTCCTGCGTCGTTCGGAATGGGATGACTCGATCGTAGGAAGCCGTCCAGCTCGGACGCTTCTCCAAAACTGCTCGATCCTGCCAGCGGGTGTCCCGGCTCATGCGGGCGGAGACCTCGCGGGGTGGCAGACTGCGCACGTGCGTGCTCTCACCAAGCTGACCGCCGGTCCGGGACTCGAGCTCGTCGACCGACCTGAGCCGCAGTGTGGCCCGGCCGACGTGAAGATCCGCGTCCTGCGCGCTGGCCTCTGCGGCACCGATCTGCACCTGCACGACTGGGACGAGTGGGCCGCAGCCACGGTCCAGCCGCCGCTCGTCATCGGGCATGAGTTCTACGGCGAGGTCGTCGAGATCGGTGAGGACGTCGAGCACGTCCGGGTCGGCGACCGGGCGTCCGGTGAGGGCCACATCGTCTGTGGCGTCTGCCGCAACTGCCGCGCGGGCCGGCGCCACTTGTGCATCGGCACCGAGGGGATCGGGGTCAACCGGGACGGGGCCTTCGCCGACTACGTTGTCATCCCGGCGAGCAACGTCTGGGTGCAGCCGCGTGACCTCGACCCGGATCTCGGCGCGGTCTTCGACCCGCTCGGCAACGCCACGCACACGGCGCTCCAGTGGCCGATGGTGGGCGAGGACGTCGTCATCACCGGTGCCGGGCCCATCGGAGTCATGGCTGCGGCCATCGCCCGGCACGCGGGAGCCCGCTACGTCGTCGTGTCGGATACGAGCGACTACCGGCTGCGCCTCGCCGAAGCCGCCGGCGCCGACCTGACGGTCAACGTGACGCGGGAGAGCCTCGCCGACGCGCAGCGGCAACTCGGGATGAGGGAGGGCTTCGACATCGCGCTCGAGATGTCGGGCGCCGCGCCGGCCGTGAGCGACCTCATCACGAACATGAACCACGGCGGCCGCATCGCGCTGCTGGGCCTGCCTCATGAGGCCTACGAGCTGGACTGGGGCAAGGTCATCACCCACATGCTGACCCTCAAGGGCATCTACGGCCGGGAGATGTTCGACACCTGGTACGCCATGTCCCAGATGATCGCGACGTCGGAGCGCTTCCGGACGGCCGTGACCCAGGTGATCACCCACCGGTTCCCCGCCGAGCAGTGGGAGGAGGCCTTCGAGACCGCACGCTCCGGCCAGTGCGGCAAGGTCGTCCTCGATTGGAGTTGACCGTATGCCGCTGAGCTCGCCAGGTGCCGACGTGCCCTCGAGTGCTGGGTCGGGTTCGCCGGAGGCGCGCCCCCGGCCGCTCGTGCTGTTGCACGGCCTGGGCCAGGGCCCGATCGTCTGGCAGGACTTCGTGTCGGCCCTCGGTGCCGGGCGGCCGATGCACGCCCCGTGGATGGTTGGACTGCGGCCGAAGGACCCGGTGGGCTTCGACCTGGGTGCGGCAGCCGCGGGACTCGCGGACGAGCTTGAGCTGCAAGGAATTCGGCGAGCAGACGTGCTCGGGGTGTCGGTGGGAGCCTCGGTGGCCATGCGGCTGGCGGTCGAGCGGCCCGACCTGGTCGGCCGGCTCGTGCTGGCCGGGCCTATCGTGCGGCCCTCCGCGGGTGCTCTGCGGATGCAGAAGCTCGCCTTGCGGCTCATGCCGGAGGGCAAGCTCCTGGACCTGGGTGTCTCGCGGCCCCGGATGCTCGCGGTCTTCGACGCCCTGCGCACGTTCGACGGACGCGATGCGCTGTCCCGGATCGCCGCACCGACGCTCGTCGTCGTCGGCAGTCGTGACCGGGCCGGCCTCGTTGCGGCGCGGCAGGTTGTCGATGACGTCGCCGACGCGCGCCTGGAGACGATCGACGAGGGCAGCTCGCTCCTCAACGTCGACCGGCCTCGAGAGCTGGCCGAGCTGACCCGGGCCTTCCTCGACGGCAAGGGCTGAATCGCGCGATGGCACCCGAGAGCACCGTGCCGATGGAGGTCAATGCCAACGACGTCGTGGCCTTCCTCGTTGAGCTCGCAGCCCTGGCCCTCATCGGACTGTGGGGCTACCGGGCCGGCGGGCCGCTCTGGGCCAAGATCGCTCTCGCCATCGGCCTCATCCTGGTCGCGTCGGTCGCCTGGGGGTTGTTCGCGGCGCCCCGAGCCCGGTTCCGCGTTCCCTGGGTCACGCTCCTGGTCAAGGTTCTCGTGCTTGGTGCTGCGGTCGCGGCCGGTTTCACCATCCTGCCGCTGGTGTGGGCGGTGGTGTTCGCGGCTGTTGTCGTGCTGAACCTCGTGCTCATGTACGTCGGCCCGTTCGCCCGGTCGGGCCCCCAATCCCTGATCGAGTGAACGCAATTCGGGTTGGCTCGGCCCGATTCTTGTTCACTCGATTGGGTTGGGAGCGGCCGCCCAGGTCCGCCAGGTGTCGATCTCGATGCGGATGACTGGTCCGGCCGGGCGTTCGTCAGAGTACTGCGGGTACTTCGCCGCGAGGGCGTCGAGTGCGGACCATGTCTCCGGGTCAGTGCCGGCGCTGATGGTTGCATGGCCGTCAGCGCGGACCCACCAGAGCCTCCTCCAGTCGTCGTCGTAGTGGTCCACGAGGAGACTCACGCGCGCGTTGGTCTCGATGTTGGCCAGGCGCCTCAGCCTCCGGGTCGACTTGGGCTTGGAGTCGACGGCGGTCCACACGACGTCGCGGTCCGGCTCGAGGACGAACACGACCGGGACGAGGTGCGGGCCGCCGTCAGGGGCGACGGTGCCGAGTCGGGCCACCCGGGCGGCCGCGAAACGCCGACGCAGCTCGGAGTCCACCCGGCCACGCTAACGGCAAACCCGCAGGTCCGGGGCCTACCGGGTGAGCTTGGGGAACGCGCCGATGAGGCCGTTGCTCAGGACGTCAGCCATGCCGAGGATGTGCTCGTGGACGACGTCGTAGTCGGCGACGCTGGCCGCGTAGTCGCCCGCGAGCTCGTGTGCGGCCTCGGCCAGGGTCTGGTCGAGGTGCATCCGCATCTCGTCGCGCATCTCGGCCTGGGGCCAGAAGCGCGGGTTGGCCTGCGCGAGGAAGTCAGCGATGTCGTCGGAGTTGGCGTACCAGCGATCCTTCGCGTCCGCGAAGGCCGCCGTGTCGCCGTCCTTGGCCGCCTGGAGCAGCTCAACGGCGATGGTGATGTGGTCATGCAGCAGCGCCGTCAGGGCGTTCCCAGCCGACTCGCCGTAGAACGGCTTGATGGCATCACCGATGTCGACCTGGTTCTGGAGCAGTCGGGCCGCGGTGGGCCCGAAGCCGGGTTGTCCCTCCGCGGCGAAGGTGACGATCGCGAGACGCGTCCACGTCACGTGGTCCTCCCAGAGCTGGCGCATCTCGTCGTGGAGGGCCTGCTGTGCGGCCGTGCGAGGGCCTGCCGCGGCCTGGGCCCCGGCATGCACATGGGATGCCGTCGCCACGACGGGCTGGGCGTCCGCCCGTGGCAGGGTCCACGCGAAGAAGGCGCTGAGCAGCGCAACGAGCACGAGCGTCACGGTCCGCGTGACAGGCCCTCGGGCCGGGGTGGCTTCCATGGTTGGTCCTTCCGGTCGTCCCTGACGGGGGGTTCGTGTCCGTTCGCGCTGACGTCCTTACCGGCCACCCGGCAGCACACCGGACAACGGGGCAGCAGATGCGGTAAGACGGTGGGGTGCGACGTACACGAACTCCGTATGACCACGAACATCGCGCACCCCAGGCAGCCAGTGGGCGCGAGCCCTCCGTGTTGCGGCTCCGGGCCGCCGGTCGACGTCGTCGAGTGGAGGCGATGCCGGCTCGTGGAGGCCGGCTTCGACGAGGCGCTGGCGCGGCGAATTGCGGCGGACCCAGCCATGGACGTCCACGCCCTGCTCGACCTCGTCGACCGCGGCTGTCCACCGGAACTGGCCGTCCGGATCCTGGCGCCCGTGTGACTGCGCCATGATCCCGGCCAAGGTCCCGGACGGCGACCCGATCACGCTCGCACCCGACGAGACCGATGCCCCTGCCGAGCGTGACTGGCTCGCGACGCTCGCCTCGACCGGGCCGGATCGCGACGTCGCCCTGCGGGACCTGCACCGCCTCCTCGTGGGGGCTGCACGGCACCAGGTGTGGCGCATGCGCGGCCAGCTGCCCGCGCTCGGCCCGGAGTCCTTGGACGACCTCGCGAACTGCGCGGCGGATGACGCGCTGACGGTCCTGCTGAGCAAGATCGGCACGTTCCAGGGTCGGAGCCGCTTCACGACGTGGGCCTACAAGTTCGCCATCCTCCAGGCCGCGAACGAAGTTCGACGCCAAGCGTGGTCGGTCCGCGAGGTCGAGCTGCGGGACGACGCTCCTGACTCGAGGATTCCTGGGCCAGAGGCGATCGCCGAGGCCACGGACCTGGCCCGCGCGGTGCGGCTGGCCATGCACGTCGCCCTGACCGGCTACCAGCGCCGGATCGCCATCGCCGTGCTCGTCGACGAGGTGCCGATCGACGTCCTGGCAGACCGTCTGGGCACGACCCGCGGCGCGCTCTACAAGACGCTGCACGTGGCCCGGTCCCGGATCCGGGCACATCTCATCGCGAGCGGCCATCTTCAGCCGAATTCCATCTCTCGAGGCACATCATGAGCAACAACCGAAGCCCTCTCAGCGACGAGGCCGTCCGCGCCCTCACCCTGTCGACGGAGCCGTGGCTCTCCTGCGAGGACTGCTTCGAGCTCTCGGACGAGTTCGCCGAGCTGGTCCTGACCGATCCGGGAACGGCGGCGATGGCCCCGATGTTCGTCCACCTGCGCGCGTGCCCAGCCTGCGCTGAGGAGGCGGAGTCCCTCGTCGCCCTCGTGGCCGAGACCGCCGGAGTCGACGCCACCCCCGCCCTGGCCCGCCTCCACGCGGACCTCAGGGGCTGAACCGGACCGGACCCTTGAGACGGCCCGACGTCACCCGCGCGGGTGTCGGCGGGATTGTCGGAGGTGCGCCCGTGCGCTCTCACTCAGGCGCTCACCGACCCACGGAACGTCAGTGGAGCTCGAAGATCTCGCCCAATTTAGATGAATACCATTCCTGCACAATTGAACTCGAAACCACCTGCCCCTGCGCGCCACGTCGTGCATACTCAGCCGCGCAGCCAAGCCAACTCCTCGCGCGAAGCAAGCTCAGCGGCATACGCTGACGTCTGTCAAACGACCCACGGGCGAAGGACAGCGATGTACGGAACCGTCAAGGACGAGCTCGCAGCGACCCTGCAGGAGATCAAAGACGCCGGCCTCTACAAGAACGAGCGGGAGCTGACGTCGCCGCAGTCGGCGCATGTCACGACGCTCAAGGCGGACGCGCTGAACTTCTGCGCCAACAACTACCTCGGCCTGGCCGACGACCCCGGCGTCATCGACGCGTCGAAGAAGGCGCTCGACGAGTGGGGCTTCGGGATGGCGTCGGTGCGCTTCATCTGCGGCACCCAGACCCAGCACACGGCGCTCGAGCGCAAGATCTCCGACTTCCTCGGGACGGAGGCGACGATCCTCTACTCGTCGTGCTTCGACGCCAATGGTGGTGTCTTCGAGGTCCTCTTCGGGGAGCAGGACGCGATCATCAGCGATGAGCTCAACCACGCGTCGATCATCGACGGCGTCCGGCTGTCCAAGGCCATGCGCTACCGCTACAAGAACGCCGACATGGCCGATCTGCGGGCCCAGCTCGAGGCGGCCGATGCGGCGGGTGCCAAGCGCAAGGTGGTCGTCACGGACGGCGTGTTCTCGATGGACGGCTCCTATGCACCGCTCGACGAGATCTGCGACCTGGCTGACGAGTTCCGGGCGATGGTGCTCGTCGACGACTCGCATGCGGTCGGCTTCGTCGGCGAGGGTGGTCGCGGGACGCCGGAGCTGTTCGGTGTGCAGGACCGCGTCGACATCATCACCGGCACGCTGGGCAAGGCGCTCGGCGGGGCGTCCGGCGGTTACGTCGCCAGCCACCGGGAGGTCGTCGACCTGCTGCGCCAGCGCTCGCGCCCCTACCTGTTCTCCAACTCCGTGGCTCCTGCCGTCGTCGCGGGGTCGATGGCCGCGATCGACCTCATCGAGGCCTCCGGCGACAAGCGCGAGGTGCTCCGGCGCAACACCGAGCTCTTCGACCGGCTCATGCGCGAGGCGGGCTTCGACGTGCTGCCCGGCACGCACCCGATCCGCCCGATCATGTTCCCGGGGGAGGACGGCGCCCGGCGGGCCACCGAGATCGCCGACCACATGCTCGAGCACGGCGTCTATGTCATCGCGTTCAGCTTCCCCGTCGTGCCGCGCGGGAAGGCGCGCATCCGCGTCCAGCTCTCGGCGGCCCATTCGGAGGACGACGTCCGCGCGTGCGTGGACGCCTTCGTGGCGGCGCGCGACGCGGTGGGCTGAGCACGACCCATGAGCCGTATGCCGCTGGGCTCGCTCCCACGGACCGCGCCCGGTCGGGTGGGGGGCCTGGTCGAGAAGCTCACTCCGGGCTACTTCGCCCTCGTCATGGCCAGCGGCATCATCTCGGTCGGGTTGGAGCTGCGCGGTTTTCGCGTCCTCTCGTTCGCACTCTTTGCGGTGTGCATCGCTGCTTACGTGGTGTTGGTGGCGCTGAACCTGTGGCGCTTCGCCGCCTACCGGCACGCGATGGTCGACGACTTCAGGGATCCGAAGCGGGCCTTCGGCTTCTTCACCTTCGTCGCCGGCACGAACGTCCTCGGCACGCGGGCGGGGATTGAGGGCTGGTACACCCTGACGGCCTGGCTGCTCGTCGTCTCCTTTGCGGTGTGGCTCGTCCTGGGCTACGTCATCCCCTGGAGCGCCGTGCTCAGTCGATCCGAGCGGCCGGCCGTGGCGCTCGCGAACGGCACCTGGTTCATCTGGGTCGTCGCCTCGCAGTCCGTCGCCGTCTCGGCCGCCGGGCTCGAGGTCGTGTCCGCCGATGCACGGCCCTATCTGGCCATCCTCGCTGTCCTCTCGTGGTCCGTCGGGGTGTTCCTCTATGCGGCCTCGGCGATCATCGTCGCGCTGCGGATCATGCTGTACGAGCTGGACCCGAAGGACCTCGACCCGCCCTACTGGGTGTCGATGGGTGCGGTGGCGATCACCGTCGTGGCCGGCGCACGCATCGTCGAGATGGAGTCGGCGCCGATGGCGGACGCGGTGCGGGGACTGGTCGCAGGTCTCTCGGTCGTGTTCTGGGCCTTCGCGACGTGGCTCATCCCGGTGCTGGTCGCAGCAGGCGTGTGGCGGCACTACGTCCGCAAGGTGCCCATGACCTACGTCCCGACCCTGTGGAGCATCATCTTCCCGCTCGGGATGTACTCGGTGGCGGGAATCTACCTGGGGCGGGCGGACCGGCTGCCGATCGTCGAGGCCATCGGCTCGAACTGGCTGTGGGTTGCCCTCGCGGCATGGGTCATCGTGTTCGTGGCCATGGTCCGCAGCGTCAGCCGAGCCCTGCTCACCGACCGCCGCCGCCCCCGATCCTGATCGAAAGAACACCTTTCGGGCTTCAGTCTTGATCGAGTGAACAGCTTTCGGGCTTCAGTCTTGATCGAGTGAACAGCTTTCAGGGGCTATCCACATCGGTGCGACGTTCTCCGGGTTCTCCACAGGGGGATTGACACAGCCTTCCGGGACTGGCCGGGGCGGCCGACCCTCAGGACATGCCGGAGATGCTGCTGCCTGACCTGCTGCCAACCGCTCTTCGAGGTCGACCGTTCACCGTCGCAGAAGCCGTGGCCCTGGGCCTGTCACCCGACCTGCTGCGGTCGCCGCAGCTCGTCGCGCCTGCTTGGGGCGTTCGGAGTGACGTGGAGCCCAGCTCGCTCGGCGACAGGTGTCTGGCGCTTGGGACCGCCCTGCAGGACCGCTTCGCTTTCTCGCACCTCACCGCAGCCCGCCTCTACAACCTGCCGATCTCCGGTGCCATGGACGACGATGAGCGACTCCACGTGGTTCGAGACACTCTCGACGGCAGCACGCGTCGCCCCGGGGTGGCTGGTCACAGAGGGATCGAGGCCCGGCACGTGGACCACGTCAACGGAATCCCGGTGACCAGCCTCGCTGACACCTGGGTCGACATGGGGGAACTGATCGGTCCGGGCAAACCGGTCGGGCTCGATGACTTGATCGTCCTCGGCGACGCCATCGCGCTCCGTCTCGGCTCTGTGCAGCCGATGCGTGAGGCGCTCGAGAAACGGGTCCGCCCGCGGGGCAAACTCACGCTGCTCGAGGCGCTCGAGTGGATCCGGTACGGCGCGCAGTCGCCGGGCGAGACGCGGACCCGACTCGTCCTGGTTCGGGCCGGGCTGCCCGAACCAGCACTCAACCGACCGATCATCACTGCCGAACGGATCTGGCTGGGGCGGCCCGACCTGATGTGGCGTGATCAAAGGGTGCTCATCGAGTACCAAGGCGAAGAGTTCCACACGGAGAAGAAGGATCGGGCACGGGACGAGGCGCGGCACGCCGGGTTCCGTGATGACGACTGGGAGGTCGTCCTCGTGTGGAAGGACGGCATCAACTCAACCGACGCTCGCAGGGAGCTCGTCCTGCGCATCGCGGAACTGCTGGGGATCCCCAGGGAAGCGTTGACGCTGGACGAGTGCGAGCCCCGGTTCTTCAGCAGACGGATGCTCGAACTGGCTGAGATCCGGTCTCGACGACAGCGGGCGCGGCGCAGCGCATGAGTTCCGCCCGAAAGCTGTTCACTCGATCAGGGCGTGCCTCGCTACTGGCGAGGGATGTCGTGCAGCCAAGGGCGGCTGAGGTCGAACGAGCGGCCGGAGATCTCGTCGACCTCGATGGCAACGACCACGGACTTGGGGCTGGCCACCCAAGGTCGGATCGGGAGCTGCTCGATGATGTATCGGTCCTGGCCCTCGAGGATCGTGGCCCGGCCCCTGATGATGACGCTCGTCGCTCGCTCATCGACGACCTCGTCGACCTCGAACGCGACGTCCCTGTTCGCGGTCACGCCGAAGAGCTTGCTGCCCTCGCTCGTCATGAAGATGATCCGGTTGTCAGTGTCGACGGCGTAGTTGATCGGCGTGATGTGGACGTCCCCCACCAGGTGGAAGGCGAGCCGGCCGAACTCGCGCGCTCGGAGGAAGTCCCACGACTGCTCGGGGTGCAGGACGTGCATGGGCCCTTCATCGTCGAAGTCGTACATGTGAGCCTCCCTCGTTGGCGGGTACAACTCCCGAAACTCGGTACTACCTATCGTAGTAGGCGTTGTGGGATCCGCCCCCTGCCGTGCGAGGTGGATCACCGCAGTGCTCAGCAGCCTACTGAGCAGTGCGGCGTACCGAGCCTCGGCGCGTGAGTGGGATTGACTATGCCCATGGACTTCTACAGCTCCTACGCGCACGGGTTCGCCCGAGTGGCCGCCTGTACGCTCCCCGTCGCAGCCGCCAACCCGGCCCGCAACGCGGATGAGATCATCGAGCAGGCGCGGGCGTGCAGTGAGGAAGGGGTGGCCCTGGCCTCCTTCCCGGAGCTGTGCCTCACCGGGTACTCGATCGACGACCTCTTCCTCCAGGACCCCCTCCTCGACGCCACCGAGGAAGCGCTCGCACGGATCGTCGAGGCATCGGCCGACCTGCTGCCCGTCATCGTCGTAGGGGCTCCCCTCCTCAAGGGGTCACGCGTCTTCAACTGTGCGGTGGTCGTCCACCGCGGAGCCATCCTCGGGGTGGCCCCCAAGGCCTACCTGCCGACCTACCGCGAGTTCTACGAGGCGCGGTACTTCGCGTCCGGAGACGACCAGCGGGGCGAGACGATCGAGGTAGCCGGATGGAGCGTGCCGTTCGGCACTGACCTGCTGTTCCGGGCGACCGATCTCGAGAGCTTTGTCCTCGGGGTGGAGGTGTGCGAGGACATGTGGATCCCCGTGCCGCCGAGTGCGGAGGCAGCCCTTGCGGGCGCGACCGTCCTCGTCAACATCTCCGGCTCCCCCATCACCGTCGGTAGGGCCGAGGACCGGCACCTCCTCAGCCGCAGCGCCTCCTCCAGATGTCTGGCCGCCTATCTGTACTCGGCCGCAGGCGAGGGGGAGTCGACGACCGACCTGTCGTGGGACGGGCAGACGATGATCTACGAGCACGGCCAGCTGCTGGCCGAGACGGAGCGCTTCCCCGAGGGATCCCGCCGATCCGTCGCCGACATCGACCTCGACCTGCTCCGGCAGGAGCGGATGCGGATGGGCACCTTCGACGACAACCGGCGCACCCATGCAGAGCGCGTCTCGGACTTCCGGACCGTCGAGTTCGAGCTCGGTCCGCCGACCGGGGACATCGGGCTCAAGCGCAAGGTCGACCGTTTCCCGTTCGTGCCGGACGACGAGGACCGCCTCGCCCTGGACTGCTACGAGGCGTACAACATCCAGGTGTCAGGGCTCGAGCAGCGTCTCCGGGCGATCGGCCAGCCGAAGATCGTCATCGGCGTGTCGGGGGGCCTCGACTCGACGCACGCCCTCATCGTCGCGGCCAAGGCGATGGACCGGCTGCGGCGACCGCGCACCGACATCCTCGCCTTCACGATGCCGGGATTCGCCACGACGGCGCACACGAAGAACAATGCGATCCTGCTCATGGAGGCGCTGGGCGTCACGTGGGAGGAGCTCGACATCCGGCCGGCCGCGACGGAGATGCTGCGGGCGATGGGGCACCCGTTCGCGCGTGGTGAGGAGGTCTATGACGTGACCTTCGAGAACGTGCAGGCCGGGATGCGCACCGACTACCTCTTCCGCATCGCGAACCAGCGTGGCGGCATCGTCCTCGGCACCGGCGACCTGTCCGAGCTGGCCCTCGGGTGGTGCACCTACGGGGTCGGGGACCAGATGTCGCACTACGGGGTCAACGCCGGAGTTCCCAAGACCCTGATGCAGCACCTCATCCGCTGGGTCGTGTCGTCCGGTCAGTTCGAGGAGCACGTCGGGGAGACGCTGATGTCGATCCTCGCCACGGAGATCACGCCTGAGCTGATCCCGACCAAGGAGGGTGAGCAGCCGCAGTCCACCCAGGCCCAGATCGGGCCGTACTCGCTCCAGGACTTCAACCTCTACCACCTGCTGCGGTGGGGCTCTCGCCCCTCGAAGGTCGCCTTCCTGTCGTGGCACGCCTGGCACGACGCCGCGGCCGGCGACTGGCCCGGCGGCTACCCGGCAGCTGAACGCCTGTCCTACGACCTCGCCACGATCCGGCGCTGGCTGGAGGTGTTCCTGCGGCGCTACTTCGCCAACCAGTTCAAACGGTCGGCCCTGCCCAACGGGCCCAAGGTCGCGGCCGGTGGTTCGCTCTCGCCCCGGGGTGACTGGCGCATGCCATCGGACGTCTCCGCCGCGACCTGGCTCGACGAGCTCGACGCCAACGTCCCCGAGGGCTGAGGGTCACCCGCGTCTCACTCGTGGGTCACTCGTAGAGCACGTAGTCGACGGTCGGTTTGAGTGCGAGCACCTGGGCAGGCGTCATCAGCGGCCCGAACTCGCCGTCCTCCTCGAAGAAGAGCTTGAAGCCCACTCGCATGCCCTGGGGCAGCTTGGTGGTCAGCTTGTGCCACGTGTCCTCCTTCATGGCTCGGCTGCCGATGCCGTCGACCGACTTGATGAGGGCCACCCCCGTGCGGCTCTTGATGACCTCCTCGTTGCGGACGATGTTCGGGGCGAGCTCGTGGACGACGACGACCTTCTCGGGGAGCTGGTGATGAGCCACGAGTGAGCCGACCCACGCCGTGACCTCGTTGATCTCGCGACCGGTCGTGTGGCCGAAGACGCGCATCGGCACCTGACCCGGCTGCATCGCCCACTCCGGGTCGAGGGCCAGGCCCACGTCCGGCTGCTGCAGCCACTTCTCGTACGCCTTGACCTCGTCGAGGAAGGTGGCCCTGCCGGGCTGGATGCCGAGCAGGAGGATCGCCTTGTGTCGACGTGCGGCGGCGAGGTGTTCCTGAATCACCTTGTCGGACAAGCGGGTGCGCCACCTCCCGTCACGGCCTGCGGTTTCCTGCACGATGGTGCTCAGTAGCTCCAGCACGGGCTGTGGCGTACGGCCAGAGGCGAACGCGCCCGCGCGCTTCTCGAGCTCACCGATGCGGTCGTCGAGGTCGCCGACGCCGAGACGCCCGAGGGCGGGAGATCCAGGGGCGCCGGCGTAGCCGACGAGGCGGTAGTGGGGGAAGAGGGTCCGGCCGCCGCGAGGCAGCTCTGCGAGACGTGCTGTCGTCGTGCTGGGCGTCGCGGCCGTGGACGGGGTCCCTGTTGGCGTGGTACTCGCGGTCGGCGCCGCGGACGACGTTGGGCCCGCCGGGCTGCCGGTTGGCGCCAGCTCGGGCGCCTGACACGCTCCCAATCCGATCACCGCACCCACGACACCGGCGGCGCAGCACCGTAGTGCCCGCGTCGTCGAGTTCACGGGTCGCTCCCTCGGTTGACGTCACATCCAAACCCACCATAGGCCGTATGCCGCTGGGCGGGCTTCCGTGCGTCCGTGCACTGAGCACGTGCCTGGGACGGCGGGAGGACGCCTACCCGCGGCGGTCGTCTTGCTACGGTCGTGGAATGACTGAGCAGCCCGACGAGTCCTCGATCGCCCAGCGGGCCGAGCTCCTGCCGGAGGAGCAGGCGGCCGGCAGCGATGACGCCGAGGCGCAGGCGGAGGCGATCCTGGAGGAGTCGGACGAGCGGACAGAGCGGCCCGAGAAGACCCGCCGGGAGTCGACGCAGACGCCCGACTGATACGCGTCCTGCCCGGCACCTGATCGAGTGAACAGCATGTGCGGTGATGCACCCCGAAAGCTGTTCACTCGATTGAGGAGGGGGCCGCTGCGCGGCGGTCAGGCGGTCAGGCGGTCAGGGCCTGGCGCAGCAGGGTCACCAGCGCGTCGAGCTGGACGGTGTCGGTGGGGGCCACCTCGACGTCGCTCCCATCGAGGGCCCGAGCGGCCAGACCCTGCTTCGCGTCGATCAACTCGGCGATGCGGGTGTCCACGGTGCCTGCGGCGAGGATCCGCCACGCCGTGACCGGCTCGTCCTGCCCGATCCGGTGCACGCGGTCGATGGCCTGCTGCTGCTCGGCCGCGGTCCACGACAGCTCGGCGAGCACGACGTTGGACGAGGCGTGCAGGTTGACACCGACCCCGGCGGCCAGCAGTGAGCAGACCGCGACGGCCACCTCCGGATCCTTCTGGAAAGAGTCGACCGCTTCCTGTCGCTGCTTGGTGGACTGGTCGCCTCGGATCGAAACCGTGCGCAGGCCCGCCTCGCGCAGCACCTGCTCCGCCTCGTCCATGACGTCGATGTGCTTGGCGAAGAAGACGACCTTGCCGACGGAGTGGGACAGCTGAGCAGCGTAGTCGGCCGCCAGTGTCGCCTTCGCCTGGCCGATGCGCCGCACGAGGGTGAAGACGTTCTCACCCGTGCCCTCGCCGGACGGGGCCTTGAGCTCGGCCGCCGCGACGCGGCGCATCAGGCCGGCGTCCGGCTCGCCGTCGATCTCGTGACCGTGCCCCTCCGCGAGCTGGGCCCGGTAGCGACGGGCGAGGCGCTCACCCAGAGCGCGCTCGGCCCGCTCGATGGAACGGCCCGCCTCTCCGTCGAGTTCGACCGTGATGTCGGCGATCCGCTTGTCCGGCAGGTCGCTCGCGACGTCAACCTTGCGCCGACGAACGATGCCCATGTCGATGACGGCCTGCCTGGCCTCCGGATAGAACGCCCGGTCCATCGGTGTGTAGCCGGTCCCGTCGAGCCGCCGGACGATGTCGCCGACCGGCTTGCCGTCCTTGATCCAGCCGAGGAAGCGCCAGATCGCGTCGAAGTCCTTGACGTCGTTGATCAGGGGCGTCCCGGTGAGGGCAAGGAGGAGCGGGTTGCCACCCGGTGTCGTCTCTCGGAGCCGGTCGGCGAGGGCGAGGACCTGCTGCGACCGCTGTGACTGGAGGTTCTTGATGAAGTGCGCCTCGTCGACGACCATCGACCGGAACCCGAAGGTGGACAGCCACCCGAAGTGGCGGTCGAGGATGGCGTAGTTGACGACGAAGACATCCGCGAAGGCGTCGACGTCCTCACCGTCACCGTGGATGATCGTGACCCGGCGCTGTGGGCTCCAGCGCTCGACCTCGCGGGCCCAGTTGATCTTCACGACGTTGGGCACGACCGCGAGCATCGGATAGGCGTTGGCCACCGAAGCGGCCAGCACGGACTGCGCCGTCTTGCCGAGGCCGGGCTCGTCTGCGAGCAGGAAGGTCCGGTGCCCCTGCTGCACCGCCTGGAGGAAGCGGGACTGGTGCACCATGAGCTGAGAGCCGGGTGGGGAGATGCGGTCGATGCGCGGCTTGGGCGGCAGCTTCATCGTCGCGGCCTCGCCACCGGAGCCTTGCTCGAAGGCGCGGTACAGGGGGTCCAGCAGCTCCCAGTTCGACAACCGCCCGACGTAGTCGTGATGGTTCGCCTTCGACAGGTCCGGGGCGAGGAAAGGGTTGGCACGGGTGCGCGCCGGGACCGCCGGGGGAGTGACCTGCTTGGCCGCGAGCTCGGGAGGCATGACCTGCGCGACCGGCTGGGACCGGGTGATCACGAGGTCCTCCGGGGCGAGCTCGGCGCCCGACTCGAGGAGCCAGTCGCGGCGCATCTGCTGGGCGGCCGGGCCGGGCTTGGCAGCCGGGTCGAGCAGTGCCAGCAGACTGGTGTCCCGAGCCGCGATCTGGGCCAGGATTCCGGCGATGCCGTCGAGGCGCTTGAGCAGGTCGGCCCGCGTGCCGGCCGAGACCGAGGAGTCGTCCTTGACCCTGGCCCGCTCCGCGCGCATGAGAAGGGCGACGACCTGGAACTTCGTCCGGTTCGTCGGGGTGGCGCGCCCCTTCGAGGCCACCCGGGCCTCGACCTCGCGCACTCGACGGGCGAGGATCGGGATGATGGGAGCCGGGTCGTCGTCCCGTTGGGTTGACCGGCCGCCCCCGCGTGGGGAACGTGCGGCACCGTTGGAGCGATCGGCGCTGTCAGTGCTGTTGGCGCTCGCAGCTCGGTCAATACCATCACTCGAACGGTGACGGACTCGCGTGGGCATCTTCCTCCTGGTGATGCGATGTCCAGGCCGGTCCAGCGGGCGCGGCCCCCGACGAGGGAGGTCGTGCGCATGGTCCGGCTATCGGGCGCTCAATGCGATCCCGATGTCCGCCCGTGCGTGGATGTCAACCTCAGCGACTGCTGCGGTCGGGGCCGAGTGGCCGGAACTGCCGACGTCCACGCTGTTGGGACGGACCGAGTTTACCGTACCCACATGGCCACGGAAGACGAGGTGCGCCGGTGCCCAGGGCACGCTCGGCGGGACCGAGCCGGCGAGCCCGCCGCTTCAGACGAGGGCGGTCCCGATGAGGGCGCCGATGAGGTAGGTGATGCCCATCGCCAGTAGGCCACCGGAAACGGTGCGGAGCATCGCGCGCAGACGGGGACTGTGCCCGAGCTGTGCGCTCACCAATCCGGTGAGGGCCAGGGCGACCATCACGCTGACGACGGTGACCCAGGTGCGCAGCGAGGCAGGACTGAACGTGATGGTCAGCAGCGGCAGGAGCGCCCCCACGGTGAAGGCGGCCATCGACGCCCAGGCCGCGTGCCATGGGTTCGTCAGGTCGTCCGGGTCGATGCCCAGCTCGGCTTCGGCGTGGGCGCCGAGCGCATCGTGCGCCGTCAGCTCCCGGGCCACCTGCTCGGCGAGCGACCGGCTGATCCCCTTGTTCTCGTACAGCTGGGTGAGCTCCTCGAGCTCGCCCTCGGGGTCCTGCCGCAGTTCCCAGCGCTCGAGCCGAAGCACTGACCGCTCGGTGTCCCGTTGGGTGCTCACCGAGACGTACTCCCCGGCGGCCATGGAGATCGCTCCCGCGACGAGCGCGGCTATGCCGGCGATCATGATCGAACCCCGGTCGGCCGTGGCTCCGGCCACACCGACGACAACGCCCGCGGTGGACACGATGCCGTCGTTCGCTCCGAGGACGGCGGCGCGCAGCCAGTTGAGCCGGGTGCTCAGACTCTCCCCGTGGGGCTCGTCGTGGTCGTCGAGCTCGTCGACGGGTGGGTTGGCCACCGCCCGATCGTGGCACCTCCCCTCGCGGCTGTCACTTCAGCTGCTCTGGGACGTCGCTGCAACGACCGTGACTCGACAGCAGAGCCACAGGAATGGCACAGGAAGGTACTGGTCAAACCACAGGGCAGCCGCGTTCCATTGGATACATGAGCAACCAGAGCAAGACCGCCGCGCCGAAACTCCAACGCCTCGACGGCTCGCCCGTGCGGGTCCTCGTCGTTGACGACGAGGCGAACCTCACCGAGCTGCTCGGGATGGCGCTGCGCTACGAGGGCTGGGAGGTCCGCGCGGCCGGTTCCGGGATGGAGGCGGTGCGCACGGCCCGAGAATTCGACCCGGATGCTGTCGTGCTCGACATGATGCTGCCCGATTTCGACGGTATGGAGGTTCTCCGCCGGATGCGATCCGAGAACCCCAACGTGCCCGTGCTGTTCCTCACCGCCAGGGACGCGGTCGAGGACCGGGTCTCCGGGCTGACGGCTGGCGGCGACGACTACGTGACCAAGCCGTTCTCCCTGGAGGAGGTCGTGGCTCGGGTCCGCGCACTCATGCGCCGGACGACGGTGGCCGTCAACTCCAGCGACTCCGTGCTCGTGGTCGGGGACCTCACCCTCGACGAGGACAGTCATGAAGTGCGTCGGGCGGGGGAGGAGATCCACCTCACCGCCACGGAGTTCGAGCTGCTGCGCTACCTCATGCGGAACCCGCGTCGGGTCCTGTCCAAGGCGCAGATCCTCGACCGCGTCTGGAACTATGACTTCGGCGGGCAGGCCAACGTCGTCGAGCTCTACATCTCCTACCTCCGCAAGAAGATCGACGCCGGCCGGGATCCCATGATCCACACGATGCGAGGTGCCGGTTATGTCCTCAAGCCAGCAGTTTGAGGTAACTGTCCCCGAGCCCGTACACGCTCCACGCACTCCGGGGTCAGGCGACGGCCCGCCCTCGTCGACCCCGACTCAGCCTCCTTCGCTGGTTGACCGCGCGAAGGAGGCCTTCGCGCGGTCGCGGGGCGATATGCGACCGCCCTCGTCGTGGACGCTACGGACCAAGCTCGTCGCCTCGATGCTCGTGCTCTTCACGCTTCTCAGCGTCGCGACGTCGGTCTTCACCATCACGGCCCTCAACCAACACCTCGTCTCCCAGATCGACGAGCAACTCGGTGCGTCGATAAAGATTCCGCGCCAGCCCGGCGTGACCGAACTCGGCGAGGAGGGGGTGGGACCGGGGACCGGGCGTCTCGAGGCGCAGTTCCTCGACAATGGCCAGCAGTTGGGCTACCTGGAGTCATCCGGCAAGCGGATGGCGCTGACGTCCGCGCAGCTCGCCGCGATCGAGAGTGCGGTGACCGGAGAAAGGCCGCAGACGATCTTCGTCGCCAATGCGGGCCGGTTCCGAGTGCTCGCGAGCGACGTGAACTTCTTCGATCCAGCGACGCGAGCGCCCTTGGGACCCGGCACCCGGGTCGTCGGCCTCTCCACGGGGCCGACCGACGCCACGATCAGCCGGATGATCCTCATCGCCATGGCTGGGGTGCTGGCCGGTGTCCTGCTCGTCGGCAGCATCGGGACCTGGATCGTGCGACGCAACCTCGACCCGCTTCGGCGCGTCGCCGATACCGCCACACGCGTCTCGAGGATGCCGTTGCACACCGGTCAGGTGGCCCTGCCGGAACGCGTCGCCGCCGAGTACACGGACACCCGCACGGAGGTGGGTCAGGTCGGGGCTGCCTTCAACGAGATGCTCGACCACGTCGACGAGGCCCTCAACGCCCGTCATCGCAGCGAGCAGCGGGTCCGACAGTTCGTCGCGGATGCCTCGCACGAGCTGCGCACTCCGCTCGCCTCGATCAAGGGCTACGCGGAGCTGTCCAAACGCGAGACGAATCCCGTCCCCCAGTCGGTGACACACGCCATGGGACGGATCGAGTCCGAGGCCGGCCGAATGGGCTCGCTCGTCGAGGATCTGCTCCTACTGGCTCGCCTCGACGCGGGTCGCCCCTTGGACGCCGAGTCGGTCGATGTGTCGATGCTCGTGGTCAACGCCGTCAGCGACGCCCATGCCGCTGCGCCGTCGCACGAGTGGAAGCTCGACCTGCCACCGGATCCCGTCGAGGTCCGTGGCGACCCTGCGCGCTTGCACCAGGTCGTCACGAACCTCCTCGCCAACGCGCGCACGCACACCCCGGCCGGAACGCGTGTGACGACCTCCGTTCGCCCCGAGGGGGAATGGGTGCGCATCGCGGTTCACGACAACGGGCCCGGAGTTCCGACTGACCTGCAGCCCAACGTCTTCGAGCGGTTCGCCCGAGGCGACAACGCGCGGAGCCGGGCTGGAGGCAGCACGGGTCTCGGCCTGTCGATCGTCGCAGCAGTCACTCGTGCACATGGCGGCAAGGTCGAGATGTCGAGCGCTCCCGGGGACACGACGTTCGCCCTCCTCTTGCCATCCGCCTGAGTCAGGATCAGGGCGCGAGTCTCTTCAAGGCCTCAGCCGTGCCACAGCGATGGCACAGTAGGGCGCCCGAGGTTGGGAGCCATGGATGCCATGGCACTGACCTCGACCAGGCCCTCTGTCGTCACCGCGCCGTCGGAGGTGGTGCCGGAGCCGGCAAACCCGGCTTGGGTGCGGCCCACGCTCCTTGCCCTGCTCGCGGCAACGCTCGCGCTCTACACCTGGAACCTCACCGCGAGCGGTTGGGCGAACTCCTTCTACACCGCTGCAGCGCAGGCCGGTAGCGAGAGCTGGAAGGCGTTCTTCTACGGCAGTTTCGACGCCGCGAACGCCATCACTGTGGACAAGCCGCCGGCCTCGCTGTGGGTCATGGGCATCTCGGTCCGACTCCTCGGGCTCAGCCCCTTCGCCATCCTTTTCCCGCAGGCCCTCATGGGGGTCGCGACTGTCGGTGTCGTCTTTGCGACTGTCCGGCGGCACTTCGGACCGGCTGCTGGCCTGCTTGCCGGGGCCGTTGTGGCACTGACGCCGGTCGCGGCGCTCATGTTCCGATTCAACAACCCGGACGCCCTGCTGACACTGCTCATGGCGCTCGCGGCCTGGGCCCTGATGCGCGCGGTGGAGGCGGCCTCGGCTCGGTGGATGGCGCTCGTCGGAGTCTTCATCGGCCTCGGCTTCCTCACCAAGACGCTGCAAGTGCTCCTCGTCGTGCCGTTCCTCGGCATCGCTTACCTGGTGGCTGCTCCGACGTCGCTGCGGCGGCGGATTGGCCACTCGCTCGTCGGACTCGGCGCTGCGGTGCTCTCCGCTGGATGGTGGGTCGCCATCGTCGAGCTCCTTCCGGCGAATGCCCGTCCCTACATCGGCGGCAGCCAGACCAACTCCTTTCTCGAGCTGACCTTCGGCTACAACGGCTTGGGCCGGCTCAGCGGCGAGGAGGCGGGCTCGGTCGGTGGCGGCAATGGATGGGGGGCCACCGGTCTCACGCGCATGTTCGACGGCGGCGTCGGTGGCCAGGTCTCCTGGCTCATTCCCAGCGCGCTGGTCCTCCTGGTTGTCGGCCTGTTCCTGCGCGGCCGTCAGCCGCGGACGGATCTGCGTCGGGCGGCCTACCTCGTCTGGGGCGGCTGGCTGGTCGTCACCATGCTCGTGTTCTCGCTCATGGCCGGGATCTTCCACGAGTACTACACGGTGGCTCTGGCGCCCGCGATCGGCGCGCTCGTCGGAATGGGAGCCATCGAGGCATGGGAGCGCAGGGGCTCGTGGGTGGGCGCAGCCGCCCTGGGCCTGGCGACAGCGACGGCAGCGGTCTGGGGTTTCGTCCTCCTGTCCCGGACGTCCGCATACGGCGACTGGCTACGGTTCGGTGTGCTGGTGGTCGGTCTGCTCGCGGCGTTCGTGCTGCTCGGGTCGAGGGGTCTGTCGGTCAAGGTGTTCACCGGGGTCGCGGTGGCTGCGGTCGTCGCGGGGCTGGCCGGACCGGCTGCCTACTCGCTGACGACCGTGTCGGAGGCGCACACCGGCTCGATCGTCATGGCCGGCCCGGCGGACGCCACCCGTGGGGGTGGGCTGCCGGGCTTTGGTGGAGCGCGAGGCCCCCAAGGGCCCGGGGGGCCAGGGCTCGGCGCGCCACCCTTTGGCCGTGGCGGTGGCTTCGCGCCGTCCCCGCAAGGTGGCCGCGGCGGGGTTGGCGGTCTGCTCGACGCATCCACACCCAGCACGGCGGTGGTCGCCGCGCTGTCGGAGGACGCTCAGTCCTACACCTGGGTGGCGGCCGCCGTCGGCTCGCAGAGCGCAGCCGGCCTCCAGATCGCGACACAGCTGCCGGTCATGGCGGTCGGCGGATTCAACGGCTCGGACCCGAGTCCGACGCTGGAGCAGTTCCAGCAGTACGTCGCCGACGGCCGGATCCACTACTTCGCTGGCGCTGGCGGCGGCTTCGGCGCGATGGCGCAGATGGGCGGCAGCTCGGCGAGCTCAGAGATCGCCGCGTGGGTGCAGGAGAACTTCCAGAGCGTCACCATCGACGGCACGACGTTCTACGACCTCACCCAGCCGCTCAACGGTCAGGTGGTCGCCGACCCGGGGATCGCGACATGACCGCCGTCCGCGAGGCTGCGCCAGTCCGTCGGGGGAGCCTCGCGGGCCAGGTCGGCCGGTTCGCGGTGATCGGGGCGCTGTCGACGGTGCTGCACCTCGGACTCTTCGCGTTGCTCGTCCGGGCGGGGATCGGGGCCCAGCTCGCGAACGGCTCGGCGCTCATCATTGCCACGATTGCCAACACGGCGGCCAACCGCGCATGGACCTTCGGAGTGACCGGACGTGAACGCATGGTCACGCATCACGGTCAGGCGCTCGTGGTCTTCGGGATCACCTACGTCGCAACGACCCTCGCGCTGGCCATCCAGCAATGGGTAGCGCCGGACGCGGGCACCTTGGCACAGACGGCGGTCGTCGCCGTCGCGAACGTTCTGTCCACGGTGCTGCGCTTCGTCGCCATGCGTCGCTGGATCTTCGCCCAGCAGCCGTGAGTAGGTTCCGGGGCTGGGCAACGAAGGTTGCACACGACTGATCTCCCAGCCCCAGGCCATCGTGTACGTGGCCCGGAAGCGAGCCCAGCGGCATACGGCCCGATGTCAGTCTTGGTCCTCGGGGGCGGCGCACGACTCCCACCACGCGTCAGTGTGTGCTGCCACGTCGCCGACTGCCTTGTCGGCCAAGGGAACTCGGGCTCCCGGCCGGGGCGTCAGCAGGTGGACCGTGTGCTCGGTGGCGCAGCGGCGGGCCCAGCGGATCGGCTCGCTCCACCAGTGCATGGCGAGGTTGAAGGTCGCCCAGTGCACCGGCAGGAGGACAGACGATGTCGCATCGCCGCGGTTGACGTCGAGGTGCGCCCGCACCGCCTGAGCTGGGTCGAGATGGATGTCGGGCCAGTGGTCGCTGTAGGCGCCGATGGGGATGAGGGTGAGGTCGAAGGGGCCGAGGTCACGGCCGATGTCCTCGAACCGGTGCGTGGGACCGGAGTCACCCGCGAAGTAGACGGAGTGCGCCGGCCCGCGCAGCGCCCACCCCGCCCAGAGCGTCTGGTTGCGCACCAGGCCACGTCCGGAGAAGTGCCGGGCCTCAGTACAGGTCAAGACGACGTCGCCCACAGTCGTCGTCTCACGCCAGTCGAGCGCGGTGATGCGCTCCGTGGGCACTCCCCAGCACTCGAGGTGCAGGTCGACACCGATCGGCACGACGTAGTGCGGGTGGTGGGAGCGCTCGAGCTCGGCGATGGTCGGCTCGTCGAGATGGTCGTAGTGGTCGTGGCTGATGAGGACGGCGTCGAGGGGCGGCAGGTCAGCGACGCGGCACGGATTCGGGTGGAGCCGGCGAGGACCGACGCGGCCCGACGGCGAGACGCGCTCCCCGAACACCGGGTCGAGCAGGAAGCGGTGGCCGTCGAGCTCCACGAGGCTCGTCGCGTGGCCGAGCCAGGTGACGGCGAGGTCGGCGGCGACCTCCGGCCACGACGGGCGCTCGATCGGGATGCGGCCGACCGGCCGACCGCGGCCCCGTGCCCGGTAGGCGGCGACGGCTGGATGACCGAGGCCCTCGCCCTCCGGTGCGGTGACCCAGTGCGTCGGCTCGTGGGACCGGAACTGGCCGTCTCGATAGTTCGGCGACCTGGCGGCCCGGGCCCGCATCGTCGAGGACGACGCGCCGATCCGGCGCAGCAATGCCACTCGGCTCGTGGACGCGGTCGCCGCGGCTCTCAGCATGCTCACACGTCACGGTAACCCGAGTTCTCCTCGGCCGAACACTCCTTCCACCAGGGCTGGGCGTACTTCGCCGCCATGACATCGGGCTCCGCCTCGGTCAGGTCCACGCGCTCGCCGAGGCGGGGTGCGATCAGCGGCACGCCGGCCTTCTCGGCTGCCCGTCGCACGCGTCGCATCGGCTCGGCCCACCAGTGCATCGCCAGGTTGAAGGTCGCCCAGTGGACGGGGAGCATGACGGATGTCGCGGCGGCCGTCCTCGCCTCCCGCTCCGTCGGCGTCGCCTCCCCCTCCTCGTGGGCCCCGCCCGGGGTGTCGATCCGCTGGTCGCCCTCGATGAACTCGTCGGCAACCCCGGCCTCGTCCGCCGTCACCGCCTCTGTGACAGCGCCGATCCGGTTGACGTCGCGATGGGCGGCCACCGCCTGCTCGGGCTCGAGGTGCAGGTCGGGCCAGTACGGGTCGTAGGCGCCGATCGGCAGCAGGGTGAGGTCGAAGGGCCCGAGGTCGGCCCCGATGTGGGCGAACCGCTTCGAGGTGCCGGAGTCGCCGGAGTAGTACGCGGAGTGCCGTGGACCATGGATGGCCCAGCCGGCCCAGAGCGTCTGGCTGTCGACGAGGCCGCGACCGGAGTTGTGCCGCGCCTCGGTGCACGTGAGCTGCACGCCGGCGACCTGCGTCGACTCGCGCCAGTCGAGCGGCGTGATCCGG
This sequence comes from Intrasporangium sp., assembly GCF_036566125.1. Taxonomy (GTDB): domain Bacteria; phylum Actinomycetota; class Actinomycetes; order Actinomycetales; family Dermatophilaceae; genus Intrasporangium. The sequence goes on along the minus strand of NZ_DATCWX010000022.1, from coordinate 3,910 downwards.
TCCTCAGGCACACCCCACGCCATGAGGTGGAAGTTCACCCCGAGCGGGACGACGTAGTGCGGCTGGTGGGTCCGCTCGAGCGCGGTGATCGACGGCACGTCGAGGTGGTCATAGTGGTCGTGCGAGATGAGCACGACGTCGACGGCGGGCATGTCCTCGATCCGACCGGGCACCGGGTGGAGGCGCTTGGGGCCCAAGCGATTCGACGGCGAGACCCGCTCCCCGAAGACGGGGTCGATGAGTAAGCGAGCGCCGTCGAGCTCGAGCAGGGTCGTGGCGTGGCCGTACCACGTGACCGCGAGCTCGCCCGCCTGCTCTGGCAGGACCGGCCGGACACGCGGGACCTCCCCGACCGGGCGTCCGCGTCCGTGCACCCGGATCGACGCGAGCAGCGCGCTCGTCTGGGCTCGGAGGCGCGGTCGCAGGGATGGCTCGTCCGCCTCGAACCGGCGATTCTTGAAGTTGGGCGAGTCGCGGACTCCCGGGACGATCGCCGCCGGGTCGGCGCCCATGCGGTGCACGATCCGGAGGAACTCGCGGGCGCGCGACCGGCTCGAGAGGCGGGCAATGGCTCCGGAGATCGCTCGGACGGCGGCTCGGTCGGACGTGGCCAGGCTGCGCATGTCACTCCTTGACGTCAGGGGTGGCGCAGCAGGTCGGTGCGGCGCTTCTCCATTGTGTGCTGGTTCCGTACCCGCACTCAGCCATCCCCTCAATCGAGTGAACACCTTTTGCGGCCCGGAAGTTGTTCACTCGATTGGGGTTGGCGGCGTGGTGGTGTCGTAAGGGTGTTGACATGACATCACAATGATGTCAGTGTGGTGCACATGGACATCACAGAGTACGTGGACGCACTGCGTCAGGACCTTGCGCGGGCGGCCCGGGCAATGGGCCACGAGACGGAGCAGGCCGCGGAGCGGCTCGGCGTCGCCCTCGACTCCAGCGTCCGACTCGCCCTGATGGACGCGCTGTCCCACGCGGCGGCCGAGATCACGAACGAGCTCGACGGAGTCTCCGTCGAGGTCCGGCTCCAGGGCCGTGAGCCGGTCTTCGTCGTCGTCGGAGCCGGCCCGTCGGCCGTCGCGGACGACACGACCGCCATCCGCACGGAGGACACCGCGGCAATGCCGCTCGACGAGGACGGCGAGACGGCGCGCATCACCCTGCGCATCCCCGAGTCGCTCAAGGCCAGGGCCGAGGACCTCGCAGCCGGCCGTGGACAGTCGCTGAACACGTGGATCGTCAACGCGGTCCGCATGGCAACCACGCCGGGCATCAACATCAACATCGGCGGTCAGTGGGGACCGGGTCCCGGTGCCCCGGGCCGCAACCGCTCGTCCAACAAGCGCGTCCAGGGCTGGGTCCGCTGACGCGGGCCCACGTCGAAACGACCAGACCAGCAAGGAATCCATCATGAGCAACTTTGAGAAGCGTTTCGAGACGACCGGCCCGATCAACCTCAAGGTCGAGCAGCTCGCGGGAGACGTGAAGCTGACCGTTACAGACGAGCCCGTGACGACCGTCCGACTGATCCCGCACGGCCGCTCGGGTGATGAGCTCGCCGAGCGCTACACCGTCGAGGCCCGGGGCAACGACGTCGTCGTTCTCGCGCCCAAGAAGGACGGCTTCCTCGGGCTCTTCAAGGGATCCGTGGACGTCGAGGTCGACCTCGCGGCCGCAAGCACCGTCGACATCCGCACGGGGTCCGGGGACATCGAGGGCCGGGGGCGCCTCGGGGACGTCCAGGCAGCGACTGGATCCGGCGATGTCGCGTTCGACCAGCTCGGCGGCGCCGAGCTCAAGTCCGGCTCCGGCGACATCGCCGTCCAGGTCGTCGATGGCGAGGCCCGCGCCAAGACCGGTTCGGGCGACGTCAGCGTCGGCCAGGCCAGCGGGCGGCTCGACCTCATTTCCGGCAGTGGTGACATCGCCATCCGCAGGGCTGACGCGGGTGTCAAGGCCAAGACCGGTTCCGGCGACGTCGTCGTCAGTGCCTCCATTGCCGACCTTGAGCTCATGACCGGCACGGGCGACGTCAAGCTCGGCGCCGTCCACGGCGGGGACATCAAGGCGCGGACCGGCACGGGCGACGTCGTCATCGCGGTGGCGGCGGGGGTGGCTGCCTACCTCGACCTCAACACGGTCACCGGCGATGTCCGGATCGACCTCGAGGACAGCAACGGCCCCGGTGATGCCGAGGCCCAGACCAGCCTCGCTGTCCAGTCGGGCAGCGGCGACATCCACGTCAAGAGAGCGCAGGTGAGCCTGACATGACAACCTTCCACGATTCCCAGCACGTCCGTCCGATCCTGACGCCGCAGGAAGCCATGGCCCGCGACCTCATCATCGACCAGGTCGCCCTGCAGCATCGGGTGGATCGGGTGGCCCGTCCGGTCCGGCGGCACACCCGCACGGCGCTCGTCCTGCGCCGACTCGCGGCCCGCCTCGACCCGGAGCCGGAGCCGACGAGTGCGCCTCGTCCTGCGTGGACGCCGAGCCGCCAGCTTCGGGCATCGCACTGAGGACCGGCCGCCGCGGTGCCTCCACGATCGCGGCGGTCACCACAAGGACCCCGGCGTGTTCGCCGGGGTCCTTGCGCGCGGTGACAATGGTCCGGTGTACGTGCCGCACTTCAATGCCATGGCAGACGCCGAGACCGAGGCCTTCCTCGCCGCCCATCCGGCCGGTCATCTCGTCACTGTCGGACCGGACGGCCGACCCGACGCGACCCTGCTGCCGCTCATTCTCGACGAGGGCCGGGTCCTGGCGCACTTCGCGCGGGCCAACGACCACTGGCGCCGGATCGCACCCGGCTCGGCCGGCCTCGTCGTCGTCGCCGCGGCGGACGCCTACATCTCTCCGAGCTGGTACGCCTCGAAGGCAGAGCACGGCCGGGTCGTGCCGACGTGGAACTACAGCGAGGTCCAGCTGAGCGGCACGGTCACCGTGCACGACGACCCGGACTGGGTCCGCGACGTCGTCACGCGACTGACCCACCGCCACGAGGCTCACCGCGCCGAGCGGTGGGCGGTCACCGACGCCCCGGAGCGCTACGTCACCGGCCAGCTGCGGGCGATTGTCGGCGTCGAGTTCGCCATCGAGAGCGTCTCGGCCAAGGCGAAGCTCAGCCAGAACCGGTCCGACGCGGACCGGGAGGGCGCGATCGCCGGCCTGTCGCGGGAACCCGGCCACGCGGCGCATGACGTCGCCGACGCGATGCGAGCGGCCCTCGGGGACTGAGCTCAGCGGCATACGGCATCTCATGTGCGGTTCAGCGAAACGGCACAGAAACGCCACAGCGCACGTCGCGAACGTGGAGGCATGGACACCACAGCACGCAGGATCGGGCGGGGCCTCGGCGCCGTCGTCGCCGTCGCCTTCGTGGGGACCGCCGCGCTCGGGGCGGGCCAGGCGCGGGCCGCTGGGATCTCAAGCGGACTCACGTATGCCGCTGAGCCGGCTCCCAGCCCAGCGCCGCCTCCGCGCCCTGCCGCCGATCCGGCGAACCTCCCCCCGGCGACGACCCTGGCGGTCCGCTACGCGTACCGGGACGGCGAGCTCGTCGAGCTCTGAGCGCTCAGCCCGCCGGCTCCAGCCACGCGTGCACCAGCGGTACGACGGACGCGCCCTCGCCGCTCGCGGCGGCGACGCGCTTCATCGAGCCGCTCCGGATGTCGCCCGCGGCGAAGATCCCCGGCACGGTCGTCTCGAGGCTCCCCGGCGGCAGCCCGTCGCGCCAAGCGTCCTGTGGCACGTCACGGCCGGTGAGGACGAATCCACCTGTGTCGCGGGCGATGCCAGGTGGGAGCCAGTCGCAGTACGGCTCGGCGCCGAGGAGCAGGAACAGGCCACGGCAGGGGCGACGGGCCTCGGTCCCGTCGACGGTGCTGCGCACGGTGACCCAACCGAG
>NZ_DATCWX010000285.1:0-5708 GCF_036566125.1 Intrasporangium sp. | reverse complement strand
CGTCACGACTGACTCGCCTGTTGCTCGTCCTGGCCGCACATGGGGTCCATCGTAAGGTGACCCCATGAGCCAGGAGGGGTTGGCGCTCGCCGTCGAGCGTATGCGGGACAGAGGCATGGGGCCCGAGGCCGTCACGGTCTTCGAGCACTATTACCAGCAGCTGGAGGAGGGTGCGCACGGCACCATCCCGGAGGACACCATCGAGCCGCTGGCCGACCTCCAGGAGCTCGGCGAGGTCCGGGTGAGCGACGACGACGCCCGTGCCGCCCTGCGCCAGACCGCAGTCATCAAGCTCAACGGCGGCCTCGGCACGAGCATGGGGATGAGCGGTGCCAAGTCCGCGCTCGAGGTCAAGGACGGCCTGACGTTCCTCGACATCATCGCCAAGCAGGTCCTCGCGCTGCGCGAGGAGTGGGGCGTCGACCTGCCCCTGCTCCTGATGAACTCCTTCCGGACGTCGGAGCAGTCGCTCGAGATCCTCGCGAAGTACCCCACGCTGCCCGTCGACGGACTGCCGCTCGACTTCATCCAGAGCGCCGAGCCGAAGCTGCTCGCCGACAGCCTCCGACCGGCCACGTGGCCCCAGGACCCGGAGCTCGAGTGGTGTCCACCCGGGCACGGCGACGTCTATGTCTCCCTCTTGACCTCAGGCATCCTGGAGACGCTGCTGGAGAAGGGGATTCGCTACGCCTTCATCTCCAACTCCGACAACCTCGGGGCAACCTGCGATCCCGAGGTCGCCGCCTGGATGGTCGAGCGGGGGCTGCCCTACGTGGCGGAGGTGTGCACGCGGACCAAGAGCGACCGCAAGGGCGGACACCTCGCCGTCCGCAAGGCCGACGGGCGGCTCATCCTCCGCGACACGGCCATGGTGGCGGAGGGCGAGGAGCAGTACTTCGGGGACATCAAGCGGCACAACACGTTCCACGCGAACAACCTCTGGGTCGACCTGTCGGTCCTGCGTGATCGCATGGCCGAGCGCGACGGAGTCCTGGGGCTGCCGATCATCGTGAACCGCAAGACGGTCGACCCGTCCGATCCGTCGTCACCTGAGGTGATCCAGCTCGAGTCGGCGATGGGTGCCGCGATCGAGGTCTTCGAGGGTTCGGAGGCGCTGCTCGTGCCGCGGACCCGCTTCCGTCCGGTGAAGACGACGAACGACCTGCTCGTCGTCCGGTCCGACTACTTCGTCCTCGACGACAGCTCGCACCTCGTCGCCGTGGGGGACGGGCCGGAGCCGTTCGTGGACCTCGACCCGGCCTACCGGCTTGTCGGGGGTTTCGAGAAGCGGTTCCCGCACGGGGTGCCGTCGATGATCGAGTGCACGAGCCTGCGGGTCATCGGCGACCCGGTCTTCGGGCGCAACGTCCGCTGCATCGGCGACGTACTCGTCGACGGGTTGGCGCGGGTCGAGGAGAACGCGGTCCTGGAAGGGCCCCGGCAGGGATCGGCGGGGGACACGCGCACGGTCGACCAGCACCTCAAGGCGATCTTGTCGTCGCTCGATCCGTCGCCCATCGAGAGCGTGCCGCTCACCGAGTCGCTCGGCCTCGTCGTCGCGCGAGACGTCCGGTCACGGGTCAACCTGCCGGCCTTCGACAACTCGTCGATGGACGGGTATGCCGTCCAGGCGTCCTCGCTCGAGGGTGCTGACGAGTCGTCGGTGCGCCTCCGGATCGTCGGCGAGGTCGCCGCCGGGGTGGACCCGACCTTCTCCGTCGGTCCCGGCGAGGCGGCTCGCATCATGACCGGCGCGCCCATCCCGCCCGGGGCCGACGCCGTCATCGCCGTCGAGCAGACCGATGGGTCGGCGACCGGTTCGGTCGAGTGCCGGGCCTCCGTGTCGACGGGGCGCTACGTCCGTCCCCGGGGTGAGGATGTGTCCGAGGGGTCGGTGATCGTGTCGGCCGGCGACGTGGTCGGGCCGCGGACGATCGGCCTGCTCGCGGCGTCCGGACACGCCTCGGTCGAGGTCCACCGTCGGCCAAACGTCGTCATCATGTCGACGGGCACTGAGCTCGTCCCTCCTGGAGAACCCTTGGGGCCCGGCCAGATCCACGACTCCAACTCGTCGATGCTGTGGGCCGCCGCGGTGGCAGCGGGAGCCTCCGCGGAGATCCGTGCGGCCGTCGGTGACACGGACGCGGAGCTCCTGGCCGCGCTGGACGACTGCGTGGCGAACGCCGACGTCATCATCACCAGCGGCGGCGTCTCGATGGGTGCCTACGACGTCGTCAAGAGCGCCCTGGCGGACAAGGGCGTCGAGTTCGTCAAGGTCGCGATGCAGCCCGGCAAGCCGCAGGGCTTCGGGTATCTGAGCGGACCCGGAGACCTGCGTGTCCCGATCTTCGCCCTGCCCGGGAACCCGGTCTCGTCGTTCGTCTCCTTCGAGGTCTTCGTGCGTCCGGCGCTGCGTCGGCTGATGCGGCTCGCTCCGGAGAGGCGCCCGGTCGACGTCGCCACGCTCACCTCGGGGCTGCGGTCGCCGGAGGGGCGGCGCCAGTACGGCCGGGCCATCGTGTCGCGCAACTCGGATGGGGCGCTCACGTGCCAGCCGCTTGCCGGCCAGGGCTCGCACTTCGTCGCGGACCTGTCCCGTGCGAACGCCATCTTCGTCGTCCCCGAGGCTGTTACCGACCTCGTGGCAGGCGAGAAGGTCGACGTCATCCTGCTCGACAGCTGACCCGACCCACACCCCAATCGAGTGAACAGAATCCGGGCCGAATCTTGTTCACTCGATCAGTTCGAGGCACGACGATGCGGCATGCCGCTGGGCTCGCTCCCAGCCTGAGTTCCGGCGCGCTCCTACCGAGCGCCTGGTCGAGTGGGCAGTTCGTGCCGGGACTGGGCCACCGACAACCGCACCGCGGGTGAGTCGTTGGCGCTCCAGCTGGGCAGCTCCCGCCGACACATGCGCCACGGCTGAGTTGTGGGAGGTGCTGGGGCACGACGATGCCGTATGCCGCCGGGCTCCCTCCCAAGCACCTCAACAACTGACCTGGTCTGACCCCAATCGAGTGAACAGGTTTCGGACCGAATCTTGTTCACTCGATCAGTTCGAGGCACGACGATGCCGTATGCCGCTGGGCTCGTTCCCAGCCCGACGCTCCCGCGCGCTCCTCCCGCCCTGGCCGCGGCACGTTCGCCAGGGCGAAGTTGTGGTGGCGAGCGGGCCAGTCCGAAAGCTGGCACAGCGCGGTGACATGATGGCCGAGTGGCTGATCAGACTCCTGCCGACCGCGGGTCCACGTCCGGCCTGACCCACGTGCGCTCGGACGGAACGGCGCACATGGTCGACGTGTCCGCCAAGCAGGTCACCGCGCGTCAGGCGAGCGCCCGGGGGCGGGTCCTGCTCAGCGGCGCGGCCATCGCAGCGCTCCGGTCGGGCGCGGTCCCCAAGGGTGACGCCCTGGCCGTCGCCCGCCTCGCCGGGATCCAGGCAGTCAAGCGCACTCCCGAGCTCATTCCGCTCGCCCACCCGATCGCGGTTCACGGCGTGGAGGTCGATGTCGAGGTGGCCGACGACGGGGTCGACATCGAAGCCACCGTCCGGACGGCCGACCGGACGGGCATCGAGATGGAGGCGCTCACCGCCGTCAGCGTGGCTGCCCTCGCACTCATCGACATGGTCAAGGCCGTCGACAAGCACGGGCGGATCACCGATGTCCGGGTGACCGCCAAGTCGGGAGGAAGATCAGGTGACTGGCATGAGTGAGAGCACGCGAACCGACACGGTGAACGACACAGAGGCCGAGCTCGTCGGAGCCGACAAGCGCGGGGTCGTCATCACGTCGTCGAGCCGCGCCGCTGCCGGGGTCTACCCGGACCGGTCCGGACCGGTCATCGTCGAACGGCTCCAGTCGTGGGGCTTCTCGACCGGAGAGCCGATCGTGGTGGCGGACGGCGACGAGTTCGGCCTGACGCTTCGCGACGTGCTCGCCTCGGAGCCGGATCTCGTCATCACCACGGGCGGCACGGGCTTGACGCCGACCGACGTGACACCGGAGCAGACAATGCCCCTCCTCGACCGGCTCGTGCCTGGCATCGCTGAGGGCATGCGCGCGGCCGGTGTGGCCAAGGGTGTTCCCACCGCCATGCTCTCGCGCGGCCTTGTCGGGATCTCCGGCCAGAGCCTCGTCGTCAATCTCCCGGGCTCGCGGGGCGGGGTCTCCGACGGGCTCGACGTGCTCGAGCAGGTCCTCGAGCACGTCCTCCAGCAGCTGCCCGGGGGAGACCACTGAGGACCACGGGACCGCCCGACCAGTGAGACTTCCCTGGCGTCGCAGGCCACAGTCCGCACCGTGGCCCGTCATCCTGCGCGACCGGACGGCGGATCCGGAGGTCGTTCTCCGGCCGCTCCGCATCAGGGACGAGGAGGCGTGGCACCAGCTGCGTCGCGAGAACGCCGACCACGTCCGCCCGTGGGAACCCACGCTGCCGCCGGGTTCCACCTCGCAGCCGGTGAGCTACCGCCAGTTCGTCCATGACCTCGACGAGGAGGCGGCGGCCGACCGAGCGATGCCCTGGTGCATCGAGATCGGCGGGCGCATCGTCGGGCAGGTCCACATCTTCGGCGTCACGCGGGCGGCGCAGCAGTCGGCGGCCGTCGGCTACTGGCTCGCGGAATCGGAGTCAGGGCAAGGGATTGCGACACGGGCCCTGGCCATCGCGATTGACTATGCGCTCGGTCCGGCCGGCCTGCACCGGGTCGAGGTCAACATCCGGGTCGACAACGAGCGCTCGCTCGCGCTGGTCCGCCGCCTTGGGCTCCGCGAGGAGGGCATCCGTGAGCGGTACCTCCACATAGCCGGAGCCTGGCGCGATCACCTGAGTTTTGCCGTCACGAGAGAGGAACTCGAGGCTGAGGGGCTCATTCCACGTTTGTCTCAGTTGTAACACCAGCCACTTGCGCGACACGCACCCGATATGCATCGGCTGGCCCGAGTAGCCGCCTACCGTTGGGTCCGTGCCCGCCAGCAGCCTGATCTTCGTCGTCATCGTGGCGATCTGGGCTGCCTACCTTCTGCAGCACTGGTCGCGCCGCCGGGAGAACGGTGCGGCGGCACGTTCGGTCGACGGATACACCGAGGCCATGCGGGTCCTGGAGAAGCGACCGGTCCTCCCCAGCACCGAACTCGCTGAGCCGCGGCCGCATTCATACCCGGTGGCACCGGCCCGGACCGTCCTGTCGACGGTCGACGTCAAGCAAGCCGTCCCGGCCAGCGCTTCGCGTCGACGTTCGCCGCTCGTTGCCCGGCATCCGTCAAGCGTCGACGGTTCTCCCAGCGACGCCCAACGCGAGGTGGATTCGATGAGCACTGCCCGTGACCGGCGCCCCGGTGCACCACGTCCGGTGAGCCGCGCCCAGCGACTCCTGCGCGCGGCCCTTCTGCTCGTCTCCGTCCTCTGGGTCCCCGTCTCGATCGCCCTCGCCATCACCGGTGTCCTGCTCTGGGCGTCGGTGCCACTCTCGGTGCTGACCGTCGTGGCTGTCCTGGTCTGGCTGCGCACCGAGGCGCGGGCCGACCGGGCGCGCAGGGCAACACCTCGCCGAGCCACGCGCACGACCGCCCCCGCGTCAGAGCCCCTACTCTCCAGCGACGACACGCAGGTCATCCGCGAGCCGCAGCGTTACGCAGTGACCCCGGCGGCTGCGGCCCAGTCCGCTTCGGCTGCCACCCAGTCCGCCACGGCTGCCGCCCAGCCCG
>NZ_DATCWX010000007.1:0-13811 GCF_036566125.1 Intrasporangium sp. | reverse complement strand
CTGCGCCTCGCCGACCTCGGGATCGACGAGCTGGGCGACGAGATGGCGGACCCGCTCGAGCTCACGGACGAGCGCGAGGTCTGGGTTTTCGGGGATGATGTCGTGCATGGCTGATTGCCTCCTCGGGGCGATTGGCCTAGGCCCTGGCCGGGCGCTGCAACGCCTTGGCTGGGGCCGTTCCTTGTCCTTGGCTTGTCCTTAGGAGGTTCACAAACCGTCAGGGATTCCCAACGGTTCGGAACCGTATCCGTGCAGGTCAGGGCCGTTTACCGTTGATAGTCAACGGTTTTCACCCGTGCGGGATGAGTTCGAGATGTACTACGACCTGTGACGAGGTAGCCCTGCATTGCAGATCGACGTCCACGTGACGGGTGGCGTCGTCCGCGGTCACGTGGACGGCGACGTCACCGTCTTTCGTGGTATCCCGTACGCCAGCCTGGAGAAGCGGTTCGGTGCGCCAAGCCCGGTGCATTCGTGGGACGGCGTGCGGGATGCCATGACGTTCGGACCGTCGCCCCCGCAGTCCGGAAGTTTCGGAATGGACTCGCTCGGTGGGCAGGGCGATGACTGGTTGACGGTCAACGTCTGGTCGCCAGGTCTGCAGGGCGGGCTTCCCGTGATGGTCTGGTTCCAGGGCGGCGCCTACGCATTCGGCATGTCCAGCCTGCCTGAGTACGACGGCAGCAACCTCGCACGAGGCGGGGTCGTGGTTGTGACCTTCAACTACCGGGTGGGACTCGAAGGCTTCGGATATGTGGCGGGGACTCCCGCCAACCGCGGCCTGCTGGACCAGGTGGCGGCGCTTGAGTGGGTGCGAGAGAACATCGGAGCGTTCGGCGGGGATCGCGACCGGGTGACCGTCTTCGGCCAGTCCGCGGGCGCGGGATCGGTGGCGGCGCTACTGGTGATGCCGCGAGCCGCCGGGTTGTTCCGCCGTGCCATCGCGCAGAGCATGCCCGGCACCTACTTCACTCCGGCGCTGGCTGACGACATCACGCGGACGTGTGCACAGCAGCTCGGCATCGAGCCCACTGAGCTTCCGGCGACGGATCCCTGGCGGTTGCCTGCCGCCGGGGACGCAGTCCTGGCGACGATGGACCAGTTCGCCGCACGCTGGGGACTGGCTGCGCACGCGAAGGTCTTGTTCTCGCCGGTCGTGGACGGTGACGTTCTCCCCTGCACTCCATGGGAGGGTCTGACGGGCCAGGTCGATCTGATCGTCGGACACACCCGCCACGAGCAGCGCCTGCTCAGTCTGGTGAGTGGTTTGCTCGGCAAGGTCACCGAGGTCGACGCCACGGAGGCTGCGACGCTCTTCGCGCCGGATCCCGAGCGGTACCGCGAGATCTTCCCCGACCCCGAGGACCGGTACGAAGCCGTGCGCTCGGACTGGCTCTTCCGGATGCCGTCAGCGCACCTTGCAGAGGCTCAACGCGCCGCAGGCGGCCGGGCGCACCTCTACGAGCTGACCTGGCCCGCGCCGGGCCTGGGAGGAGCACTCGGCGCCTGCCACGGCCTGGACGTCCCGCTGGTGTTCGGGAACCTCACGGTCGGCCAGCCCGCAGTGCTGATCGGTGACCCCACGCCTGCAGCAGCAGGGGTGTCCGAGCAGATGCAGCACGCCTGGAGGGCGTTCGCCACGAACGGCGACCCGGGCTGGCCCGCCTACGACAACGGCTTGACCCGACTGTTCGACATCGAACCGAGGGTCACGGCCTATCCAGAGCACCTGTCACGCCAGATCTGGAGCGATCCCCCAGGCGTGCTTGACCTGCTCGGTGAGTAAGCCGGGGCCCGCGACTGCTCCCGGTCGGCCAATGCACTGACCCCAACCTCAGCCGTGTCGGGAAGGAAGGGCAGGGACGGCAGCGAGCCCAGCGGCATACGGCATGAAGGGGCGCTCACGCGGCCCGCGACGTGCGGGACGTCGCGTAGGCGTCCTCGACGGTCGCGGTGACGTGCTGGTGCGGCCACCGGAGGCCCAGCACGACGATGAGGCCGAGGCAGACGGCGGAACAGAGGGCGACCCCGAGGTAGGGGTTGGTGTGCTGGCCGACCCAGCCGGCGCCGAGATAGCTGGCACCCGCGGCCGCGACGGCGACCGAGCCGGCCAGGCTGAAGATCCGGCCGCGCATCTCCGGAACGGTCGCCAGCGCAAAGGTCGCCTGGAGCGGCACCATGAAGGCCTGGAGGAGTCCGCTGACGAAGAACAGTGCGACGAGGAGGGCGAGCGGGGGATGCAGCGCCGTGGCCAGCAGGGGCACCGGCATGGCGAGGGCGAGCGGCACGATGGACGCGTTCTGGCGGTGCACGTCGAAGCGACCGATGACGAGGATGCCCACCACCGCGCCCACGATCGGCGTTGCCATGAGGACGCCGCCCCACCCGTTGTCCCCGGCGATCGGGATGGCCAGTGCCTCCGGCGCCGCGATGCCGAGACTTGCCACGGCGCTCAGGGCCATGAGCCGGGCGAGCACCTTGTGCCCGGCGAGGTCGCCGATGGCGCTGCCGAGGTCGTGGATGAAGCCCCTCACCCCCTTGCTGCGACTGCCGTGCACGGGTCGCCTGTTGACAACGACCAGGATCACACTGGCCGCGACGACGAACGTGCCGAAGTCGATGAGCAGGCCGACGCGGGGGCCGAGGAGCGCGACGAGCCCGCCACCCAGGGCGAGGCCCAGCGCCTGGTTGACCTGCTCCGCCATGGCGCTCAGGCCGACCGCCCGCGCATAGAGCGGTCGATCGTGCTCGAAGAGGTCGGTGATGAGGACGAGGTTCGAGGCGCTCGCCGCCCCGCCGATCAGCTCGAGGAGGAACAGGACGGCGAAGACCCACAGCAGCGACGCCGGCGTCATGACGAGCCAGACGAGGGCGAGCACGCAGAGCGCCCGAGAGACATGGCTGACGACGAGGACGGACTTGTAGGGGAAGCGGTCGACGACTGGCCCGAGCAGACTGCGGCCGAGGAAGGTCGGCACGAAGCTGATGGCGAGCGTCGTGGCAGTGGCAAGCGGCGAGTCGGTCCGCGCAAACACGACGGCGGCGATCGTCACTCGCGCGACGTAGTCGCCCCACATCGAGAAGGCGTTGGCCAAGAAGATCGGCAGGTAGCCCGGGACCCGGAGCATGTCCGCGTAGGAGGGTGCTCGGCTCTGGGCTCCCCGACGATGGCTCACGGCATGACGCTACCCCGAGGTGGTGAGTCGTAAAAGTTGAAACTGGCGGCCGTGCGCGCCCGGCGTGCCACCCGTCGCCAGTGCTCGAGCAGACCGCTCGCCTCCCCAGCGTGCCGGCCGATGATCCGGCCCATTCCGTCGGCGTCCCGGAGGACGTCGGGGACGCTGTCGACGGGGCGGCCGCGCCAGAGGACTCCGGCGTTGCGCAGCATCGCGGCGAGCAGCCACGCCTCCCGCAGGGCCGCCGCGTCAGCGGCCGGGATCAAACCTGCTGCCTCGAGAGCGTCCAGTGCGGGCAGGGTCGAGGTGACCTGGAGGCTCGGTGTCGCATGGGCGTGCGTCAGCTGCTGGAGCTGCACGGTCCACTCGACATCGGTGAGCCCACCACGGCCGAGCTTGATGTGGGTGCCCGGGTCGGCTCCGCGAGGCAGCCGCTCGGACTCCATGCGCGCCTTGAGGAGGCGGATGTCGCGGACCTGGCTGTCCCCCAGTCCGCCCTCCGGCCAGCGGAGCGGGTTGATCAGCTGTAGGAAGTCGCGGGCGAGGTCGTCAGGCCCCGCCACGGGCGCCGCACGCAGCAGCGCCTGGAACTCCCACGTCAGCGCCCACCGGTCGTAGTAGGTGCGGTAGGCCTCGATGCTGCGGACGATCGGGCCGTTCTTGCCCTCGGGGCGCAGGTCCGCGTCGAGCGGCAGTGGCGGCTCGGAGGCGCCGGCCGTGAGGAGCTTCTTCAGCTCCTGGACGACGAGGGTCGCCCTGGCCTGCATGCCCGGCTCGTCGGGCGACTCGTCACCGGCATCGTGGGCGCGGTGCACGAACATGACGTCGGCGTCCGAGGCGTAGCCCATCTCGCCCCCGCCGAAGCTGCCCATCCCGACGACGAGCAGGTCGCCCCCGAGCGGCACGCCCTCTCGCCGCTCCACCTCAGCCGTCGCCGCCTCGAGGGACACGGCGAGCGTGGCGGCGTTGAGATCGGTCAGGGCGGCGCCGACCTGGCGCACGTCGAGCTCTCCGGCGAGGTCGGCCATGACGATGCGCAGCACCTCGTTCCGCCGGATGGCCCGCACGGCGAGGACGGCGTCGGTCCCGCTCTCACGGCGGCCCGCGGCGGCGCGCATCGTCGCTGTCAGGGCCTCCCGCGACCGCGGCTCGAGGCCGCCGGGCTCGCCGAGCATCGACACGCTGTCGGGAGAACGAATCAGCAGGTCCGCGGCATAGCGACTGCGAGCCAGACTGTGCGCCAAGCGATCCGCCGCACGTCCCTCGTCGCGGAGCATCTTGAGATACCAGTGCGTCGTCCCGAGCGCGTCGGAGACGCGACGGAAGGACAACAACCCGGCGTCGGGGTCGGCCTCGTCTGCGAACCAGCCGAGCATGACGGGCAGCAGCTGCCGCTGGATGGCCGCACGACGGCTCACGCCGGTGGTCAGCGCCTCGATGTGGCGCAGGGCGCCGGCCGGGTCTCGGAAGCCGAGGGCGCGCAGTCGCTCGCGCGCAGCCTCGGGCGAGAGGCCCACCTCGTCGGGGCTGAGCCGGGCGACGGCCGCGAGGAGCGGCCGGTAGAAGAGCCGCTCGTGGATCCGGCGGACCTCGCGCGCGACGGCCTGGCGGTCGGCGACGACTGACTTCACAGGATGCGTCCGGTGTCCCATGGCCCGTCCGAGCCGCCGCAGATCCGCCGGGTTGTCGGGCAGGAGGTGGGTACGGCGCAGCCGGTGGAGCTGGATCCGGTGCTCGAGGCAGCGCAGGTGCCGGTAGGCGCGGTCGAGAGTGGCCGCGTCGTCGCGGGCGACGTAGCCGCCCTTCGCCAGCGCCGCCAGTGCCTCGAGCGTCGTGGCCGACCGGAGCGACGGGTCGGTCCGGCCGTGGACGAGCTGGAGCAGCTGCACGCTGAACTCCACGTCACGTAGGCCGCCGGGGCCGAGCTTGAGCTGGCGAGCCGCCTCGTTCGCGGGCACGTGCTCCTCGACCCGCCGTCGCATCGCCTGGACATCCTCGACGAAGTGCTCCCGGCTGGCGGCCTCCCAGACGAGCGGCGAGATGGCCTCCTTGTAGCGCAGGCCGACCTCGCGGTCCCCCGCCGAGACCCACGCCTTGAGCAGCGCCTGGAACTCCCACGTCTTGGCCCACCGCTCGTAATAGGCCTGGTGGCTGCGGATGGTGCGCACGAGCGGGCCCTGCTTGCCCTCCGGACGCAGGCCGGCGTCCACCGGCCACAGCGTCCCTTCCCGGGTGTGCGCCGAGCAGGCGCGCATCGTCGCCGAGGCGAGCGCCGTGCCGATCCGGAGGGCCGTCTCCTCGTCGACCCCATCGGCGGGCTCGGCGACGAAGATGACGTCGACGTCGCTGACGTAGTTCAGCTCGCCACCGCCGGTCTTGCCCATCCCGATGATCGCCAGGCGGCACTGCTCGTGCCCGTCGCCGTACTCCTCGCGGGCGATCGCGAGGGCCGCCTCCAACGCGGCCTCGGCGAGCTCGGCGAGGGCCTCCCCGACCGTCGGCATGTCGGCGACCGGGTCCGCGGATGTGATGTCGCGGGCCGCGATCCGGAGCAGGCCCCGCCGATAGGCGATGCGAAGCGCATCGAGTGCCGTGGTGCTCCCGCGCTCCGTCGTCACGGCGGCCACCAGCTCGGCGCGGACTTCTTCCGCCGTATGCCGCTGGGCTCGGGCCGCGTCCACCCAGTGGCCCGGGTGCCGCACGAGTTCGTCGACGAGCGCGGTCGAGGCCCCGAGGACGCCGAGCACCCGGTCCCGGCCGGGACCCTCGGCCAGCAGCTCGTCGACGAGGGAACGAAGGTCTGTCGGGTCGCCCTGTCTCTGCAGGGACTCGAGGACACGGACGAGTCCGAGCAGCGCCTGGTCGGGATCGGCGGTGTCCCCGATGGCCTGGAGCAGACTGTCTGCGAACGCGTCGCCCCCGTCGGCGCCGTCACCGCGAAGGGCGGCCAGGACTGGGTCGGCGAGGTGGCTGACGGCCCGGTCGGGATGGGCGAAGCCGAGCCGGGCGAGGGTGCCGGTGGTCGAGGTGGTGCGTGACATCCGGTGCCAGCCGCCCGTCGGGTCAGAGGCGCGGCAGGTAGCGGTCGAGCTCGAAGCGCGACACGTCGTGCCGATAGTCCTGCCATTCCTGCCGCTTGTTCCGCAGGAAGAAGTCGAAGACGTGCTCGCCGAGGACGTCGGCGACGAGCTCGCTCCGCTGCATCTCCTCGATGGCCGAGCCGAGCGACTCCGGCAGCGGCTTGATGCCCATGGCGCGACGCTCCGCGTCGGTGAGCTGCCACACGTCGTCCTCGGACTCGGGGGGGAGGTCGTAGCCCTCCTCGATGCCCTTGAGCCCGGCCCCGAGGATGACGGCGTAGGCGAGGTACGGGTTGCACGCCGAGTCGAGCGAGCGCACCTCGATCCGGGTCGACTGGCCCTTGCTCGGCTTGTACATCGGCACGCGCACGAGGGACGAGCGGTTGTTGTGGCCCCAGGTCAGGTGGGCCGGGGCCTCTCCCCCGCCCCACAGGCGCTTGTAGGAGTTGACCCACTGGTTCGTGACGGCGGTGATCTCGGCCCCGTGGGTGATCAGGCCCGCGATGAACTGCCTGGCGATCTTGCTCAGCTGGTAGGGCGCCCCGGCTTCGTAGAACGCGTTGGAGTCGCCCTCGAAGAGCGACAGGTGGGTGTGCATGCCGGAGCCGGGGTGCTCGGCGAACGGCTTGGGCATGAAGGTCGCGTAGACGCCCTGCGACAGCGCCACCTCCTTGACGACCGTCCGGAAGGTCATGATGTTGTCCGCCGTGCTCAGGGCGTCGGCGTAGCGCAGGTCGATCTCGTTCTGACCGGGCGCGCCCTCGTGGTGGCTGAACTCGACCGAGATGCCCATGTTCTCGAGCATCGTGATCGCCGCGCGTCGGAAGTCGTGGCCGGTGCCGTGGGGCACGTGGTCGAAGTAGCCGGCGTCGTCGACCGGGACGGGCCGCCCGTCGGCGCCGGGCTCCGGCTTGAGCAGGAAGAACTCGATCTCGGGGTGGGTGTAGAAGGTGAAGCCGAGGTTTGCCGCCTTGTCGAGGGCCCGCTGGAGCACGTGCCGCGGGTCGGCGAAGCTCGGCGACCCGTCGGGCATCTGGACCTCGCAGAACATCCGGGCCGTCCCGGGCGGGTCTCCGCGCCACGGCAGGATCTGGAAGGTCGAGGGGTCGGGCTTGGCCAGCATGTCCGCCTCGTAGACGCGGGCGAAGCCCTCGATCGCGGAACCGTCGAAGCCGATCCCCTCGGCGAAGGCGCCCTCGAGCTCCGCCGGCGCGACCGCCACGGACTTGAGGGTGCCGAGCACGTCGGTGAACCAGAGCCTGACGAAGCGGATGTCACGCTCCTCGATGGTGCGCAGCACGAACTCTTCCTGACGGTTCATGTGTCGATCCTGCCGCATGCCTGTTTCACCGAGGTAACGGACCGCGCTGGTAGGACGCGCCGTATGCTCGCGCCATGATCGACGCCTCCTCCGCCGAACAGCCGAACCCGTACGGCGCCGGAGCGACGTCTGCGGCCGACTCGCCTCGGCGCGTGCGGATCCCGCACCTGCAGGCGATGAAGTCAGAAGGTCGCCGGTGGGCCATGCTCACCGCCTACGACATGTACTCGGCCCAGATCTTCGACGAGGCCGGGATTCCGGCACTACTCGTCGGGGACTCCGCCGGCAACAACGTCTACGGCTACGACACGACGGTGCCGGTCACGGTGGACGAGCTGATCCCCCTCGTCCGGGCGGTCAGCCGCAACACCAACCGAGCCCTCGTCATTGCCGACCTCCCGTTCGGCTCGTACGGCGGTTCGCTCGAGCAGGGCTTCACCACGGCGGTCCGCTTCATGAAGGAGGGCCTGGCCCACGCCGTCAAGCTCGAGGGCGGCACGGCCATGGCCCCGCTCGTCGAGCTGCTCACGACGGCGGGCATCCCCGTCATGGCCCACGTCGGCTTCACGCCGCAGAGCGAGCACCAGTTGGGTGGCTACCGCGTCCAGGGTCGCGGCGAGGCAGCTGACCGGCTCGCCCGCGAGGCGCGCACCCTCGAGGCGGCCGGCGCCTTCGCCGTGGTGCTCGAGATGGTGCCCGCACCGGTGGCCGCCCGCGTGACAGAGGCCCTCACCATCCCCACCGTCGGCATCGGCGCGGGGCCCCACACCGACGCACAGGTCCTCGTCTGGAGCGACTTCGCCGGACTGCGGGCCGGGAAGGCGCCCCGATTCGTCAAGAAGTACGCCGACCTCCGCGGCACGCTGCTCGATGCTGCCAAGGCCTACGCCGCGGACGTCGAGTCAGGCGCCTTCCCCGCCGCGGAGCATTCCTTCGACGCCTGAACCCCAAAAGCCGTTCACTCGATCAGTCGTCCCAGCCGGGCGCCTCGTTACGGTGCTCCCACTCCTCGTCCTCCTCGTCCCACTTCTCGTTGCGGGCGCGGGCACTCTCGAGCGCGTGGCGAGCCTCCTCCTCGGTGGCGTAGGGACCCATGACGCGCTCGCCGATGCTGCGATTCGCGTCGGTCTCCACCTGACCGGTCCGGACGTTGTACCAGAAGCTCATCCCGCTCTCCCTTCGACGTGTTCGGTGGGCGGGCGTCCTACGCGGGACACCCGCGCGAACGACCTAGACTCCACCGTATGCCGTTGGCCCGCTCCCATGTCGCAGCACACCCGCTGACCCCGCGACGACCCGTCCCCGCCGCGATCGCCCGTCCGCACTACGTCGACGTGCCCCACCCCCGCGAGGACGGCGACGTCCGCATCAAGGACGCCGAGACGATCGAGAAGATGCGGATCGCAGGGCGCATCGCGGCCCAGGCCATGGCGGCGGCCGCGGAGCGGATCGCCCCCGGCGTCACGACGGACGAGCTCGACGCGGTCGCACACGAGTTCATGCTCGACCACGGGGCCTACCCCTCACCGCTGGGCTACAAGGCGTTCCCCAAGTCGGTGTGCACGAGCGTCAACGAGGTGATCTGCCACGGCATCCCGGACACGCGCCCGCTCGAGGACGGGGACATCGTCAACATCGATGTGACGGCCTACATCCATGGAGTGCACGGCGACACGGACGCGACCTACCTCGTCGGCGACGTCGACGAGGAGTCGCGTCTGCTCGTCGAGCGCACGCACGAGGCAATGATGCGAGGCATCAAGGCAGCTCGCCCGGGGCGGGAGCTCAACGTCATCGGGCGCGTCATCGAGAGCTACGCCAAGCGATTCGGCTATGGCGTCGTCCGGGACTTCACCGGGCACGGCATCGGCCTCGAGTTCCACTCCGGTCTCATCGTCCCCCACTACGACGCCGCGCCGCAGTACAACACCGTCATGGAGCCCGGCATGACGTTCACCATCGAGCCGATGCTCAACCTCGGCACCCACGAGTGGGAGATGTGGGACGACAAGTGGACGGTGGTCACCCGAGACGGCCGACGCTCGGCACAGTTCGAGCACACCATCGTGATCACTGACGATGGCAACGAGATCCTCACCCTGCCCTGAGCCCGACCGGGCCGGCACCCTCACCCCCCAACCCTGCGGAGGAAGCGACAGCATGGCGAAGAAGGGCTACCCGCTCGGCATCGACATCGGCGGCAGCGGCATCAAGGGTGCGCCGGTCGACCTCAAGGAGGGCGAGTTCGCCAAGAGCAGGCTCAAGATCGCCACGCCACAGCCGGCGACGCCAGAGGCCGTTGCCCAGGTCGTCGACCAGATCGTCGACGAGTTCGACAAGGAGACGGGAGGCTCACCGATCGGGGTGGCGGTGCCCGCCGTCGTCATCCGCGGCACCGTCCTGTCCGCGGCCAACATCGACCCGTCCTGGATCAACACCGACGCCGAGGCCCTCATCAAGGAGCACACCGGCCGCTCGGTCACCGTCCTCAACGACGCGGACGCCGCCGGGCTGGCGGAGCTGCACTACGGCGCCGCCAAGGGCGAGCATGGCCTGGTCATCCTCACGACCCTCGGGACCGGGATCGGCTCGGCGCTCATCCACGACGGCCGACTCATCCCGAACTCCGAGCTGGGCCACCTCGAGATCGACGGCTACGACGCCGAGGACCGGGCGGCCTCCTCGGTCAAGGACAACGAGGGCCTCTCGTGGGACGAGTGGATCGAGCGGCTCCAGCGCTACTACGAGACGATCGAGATGCTCTTCTCCCCCGACCTCATCGTCGTGGGGGGCGGCGTCTCGAGGGACTCGGACAAGTTCCTGCCCAAGCTCCGGCTGCGCGCGCCCATCGTGCCGGCCGAGCTGCGCAACAAGGCCGGCATCATCGGGGCCGCTCACCGGGCCGTCGACCTCGCGAGCTGACGCGCGGTCCCAGCTCAGCGGCATACGGCATATTCCGTATGCCGCTGGGCTCGCTCGCGGGCGAGCCCTCAGTCGACCGTCAGGCTGAGAAGCAGGTCGGGGGCGCGCCGCTCGTAGAGCGCCGCGCCGAGGCGCAGTCCCAGCCAGAAGGCGCCCACACCGACCGCGAGGCCGGCCAGCAGAGCCGGCCACGGCGCCCAGCTGGTGCCCGTCCAGGCGAGGAGGCTGAGGGCGAACACCGGTGCCCCGAGCAGCAGGGTGCCCAGGCCGGCGACGGACTGCGACAGCATCGTCATCCCGGCGGCACCGGGCGGGCTCTGGAACGGGCTCTCGCCCGGCTTGGGGACGGGATAGGGCAGGGCGATGCTCATGATCGAGGAGATGGCGTAGCCCGCTCCCAGCAGGGCGGCTGAGAGGCCCACGATCGCCGGGAGCAGGTCCCACCGACCGCCGAGCCACGCGCCGACCACGGAGTAGGCGCTGACGAAAGGGACGGCGATGAGCAGGCTGGGCAGCAGACGGCCGAGCCGGTCCGACCGGCCCCGGACCCCTGAGGCGACATGCATCCAGAACGCCGTCGACTCGTACGAGACGGAGTTGTGCTCGCTCCAGCCGAGCAGAAAGGCGGCGAGCGGACCCATGAGCAGCGGCACCCACGTGATGTCGCTCATGAAGAACGGGATGAGCAGGGCGAGCGGTGCGAAGGGGGTGAGGAACATCGACACCTGGTAGCGGGGGTCCCGGGCGTAGTACGTCAGTGTGCGTGCGGCCACCGCCCACGTCGCGTCGTCCGGGACGCGCCCGAGGACGCCCAGGTCACCTGTCGCGGCTCCCTGTGAGCCTGGGCGGACAACACCACGCGGCGCCACGACCTGTCGACGGACCGCCCTGTCCCACAACCAGATCGCGACGGCCAAGCCGCCCGCTGCCAGTGCGAGACGCAGCACACCGATGGCCAAGTCGCCCGTGGCGACGTCCCCAGGGGCTGCCCAGGCCCAACCGAGGGGCGTCCAGCCGAGCACATCCGCTGCGGTCTCGGCGAAGCCGCCCCAGTCACCTGCCGCACTTCCCGCGAGCGATGCGGCAGGGACGACGACGGCCAGGAGGAACACGGCGAGGGTGGCGGTGACGTCCCTGCCCCGCCGGCTGGAGACGGCGCCCGTCGCGAGCGAGGAGACCCAGCGGCTGACGGCGACGGCGGTGAGCAGACCGATCGGCACGGCCACGAGGGCAGTGACCGTCGACAGCGCAGTCTGCGACGACGCGATGACGACTCCGACGCCGAGCACCATCGACGCGATGGCGGGCAGGCCGACGAACGCGCTGAGGAGGAGGCCGACCGCCAGCTGCCGCGGTGGGATCGAGAAGGTCGCGAAGCGGCCCGGGTCGAGGGTCGGGTCCGAGCCGAAGGCGAAGATCGGCAGGAGGATCCAGAGCACGATCCCGGCGGCGCCGCCGATCGTCACGACGAGCCGCGCCACGTCGGGCTCACCACGCAGGACGGCGACCCCAACGGCCAGCGCGACGACGACGAACGCGCCGTACAGGACACCGAGGATCATCCCGATGGCCTGCGCCCGGCTGCGTCGGAGGCTGTTGCGCAGCAGGTCGAGCTTCAGTCGGACGAGGTGCGCAACCACGCCAGTCCCTCCACCTCGATGCTCCCGCCGACGAGGTCGACGAAGCGCTGCTCCAGGCTGCCGCCGGCCCGCACGTCGTCCACCGTGCCCTGTGCGAGGACGAGCCCGTCGGAGATCACGGCGACGTGGGTACAGGTGCGCTCGACGAGGTCCATGACGTGGCTCGAGAGGATGACCGTGCCGCCCGCGCCGACGAAGTCGGACAGGATGCCGCGGATCGTCGCCGCGGAGACCGGGTCCACCGCCTCGAACGGCTCGTCGAGGACGAGGACGCGGGGCGCGTGGACGAGGGCCGTCGCGAGGGTGATCTTCTTCGTCATGCCGGCCGAGTAGTCGACGACGAGCTTGCCCTGGGCCTCGGTCAGGCCGAGGGCCTGGAGCAGCTCGTCGGCGCGGGCCGTCGCCACCTCGCGGGACAGCCCGTGGAGCAGGCCGGCGTAGACGATGAGCTGCAGCCCCGTGAGCCGGTCGAAGACGCGCAACCCGTCGGGCAGGATGCCGAGCAGCTGCTTGGCGGTGACCGGGTCCGCCCATACGTCGTGCCCGAGGACGAAGACTTGTCCGGCGTCGGGACGGAGCAGTCCGGTCGCCATCGAGAGCGTGGTCGTCTTGCCCGCGCCGTTCGGGCCGACGAGGCCGAAGAACGAGCCACGCGGGACGTCGAGGTCGATCCCCTTGACGGCGATGACGTCGCCGAAGCGTTTGCCGAGTCCACGCATCGCGATGGCCGGTCCGGTGACCGGCGCGCCGTGCGGCGCAGGCAGGTCCAGGTGTTCTGTCATCTCTCCCCGAGTCGTGGAACGTGCTTGGTGGTCGGTGCCGGACTCACTGGAACTCGCCGGACTCGCCGTCGGCCAGGTAGCGCAGGGTCAGGCCGTCGACCCCCGAGAACGACTCGATGTGGGTGCAGTACATCCGTTTGCCACGCTCGGAGAGGAGTGCGTCATGGATCGGCACGAAGGCCTTGGGCGCGATGCGGGCCACGAAGCCGATCGAGTCCCGGCTGGCGCACCACGGCGCGTTGAGCGGATGGGCCAGCACGTCGACCTCGCCCGGCTCGGCGTCATAGGCGTCGCCCGGGTGGAAGAGCGTCGGCTCACCGTCGGCACGCAGGACCAGCCCGACGTTGGGGATCTGCGGCACGTGATCGTTGTTGAAGGCGTGCAGCTCGCCAACGGGCGTGATCGTGATGTCGCCGATGGCGAACTGCTCCTCGCGTCGCGTCGGCACGGCCTGAAGGCCTTCTGCGCCAAGCTTTTCCGCCGTCAACGGGTCGGTATGGACGGACGCCCTGGTATTCGCACGGATCAGCCGTGCGGCGGGCTCGGGGTCGAAGTGGTCCGGATGGTTGTGGGTGACGAGGATCGCGTCGAGGTCGGTCAGGTCCTCGAAGCCAGAGGAGAAGTTGCCGGGGTCGACGAGGATGCGCCGGTCGGCCATCTCGACGAGCAGGCAGGCGTGTCCCAGGTGAGTCACTCGCATTCCTCAAACCTAGGTCATCGGCTCGGCGATAGAGGGTCCGCCGTCCGGGTCGGGCTCGGGCACACACTCCGGGCGCAGCGCCACGAATGGCCTGTCCCGAACGAACTCGCGGATCGCGGCGTCCGAGCGAAGGTCGTCCAGCCCGAGCACCCGGCTGATCAGCCGCAGCCGCTGCGGGTGCCGACGGCGG
>NZ_DATCWX010000040.1:0-3557 GCF_036566125.1 Intrasporangium sp. | reverse complement strand
CTGGACCGCGCGTTCGCGGCGCTCGCCGACCCGATCCGTCGCGCGATCATCGCCCGGCTGTCCCGCGGACCGGCAACGGTCAACGAGCTCGCCGAGCCCTTCGAGATCAGCAAGCAGGCGGTCAGCAAGCACATCCAGGTGCTCGAGCAGGCCGACCTCGTCACCCGGACCCGCGATGCCCAGCGTCGACCGGTCCACCTCAACCCGGGGCGGCTCGAGGCCCTCACGGCCTGGATCGACCGCTACCGGCTCATCCACGAGCAGCAGTTCCGTGCGCTGGACGCGCTGCTCGCCCAGCAGAACCCACCGCAATCACAGGAGAAACAGACATGAGCAACGAACTGAAGCTCGACATCCCCGCCGGTGTCCCTTGGATCGACTTCACCCGCGAGTTCGACGCGCCGGTCGAGGCCGTCTTCAACGCGCATCGCGACCCGGAGCTCGTCAAGCAGTGGCTCGGCCCGCGCGGCTACGTGATGGAGGTCGACCGCTGGGACTTCCGTTCCGGTGGCGGCTACCGCTACGTCCACAAGACCGACCATGGTGAGTTCGGCTTCCACGGCACGTTCCACACGGTCCGGGACAACGACCTCGCGATCCAGACCTTCGAGTTCGAGGGTGCGCCCGACGAGGTCGCCATCGAGTTCATGAGGTTCGTCGACCTGGGCAACGGCCGCTGCCGTCTCGAGGGCCGCTCCATCGGGCGCACCGTCGAGGGCAGGGACGCCATGGTCGCCAGTGGGATGGAGACAGGGATGCGCGAGGGCTACGAGCGCCTCGACGAACTCGTTGCCGCCTCGGCGAACGCCTGAGGCCCGGGCGATGACGACACCAACGCCGATGGACTGGACCCTCGAGGTCGTCCTCGTGCCGGTCTCGGACCTGGCTCGGTCCATCGCGTTCTACCGCGACGAGGTCGGGTTCCACCTCGACCATGAGACGGAGAACGAGTTCATGCACGTCGCCCAGCTCACCCCGCGGGGTTCGGGCTGCTCGATCGTCATCGGCAACCTGCCCTCGCAGAACCAGATGGCGCCGGGGTCGCTCCATGGCGTGCAGCTCTGCGTGGCCGACGCCGAGGTGGCCCGGTCGGAGCTCGTCGGCCGTGGCGTGGAGTGCTCCGAGATCCAGGTGATCGACCCACGGGACGGTGGCACGTTCTTCGGGTTCACCGACCCCGATGGCAACTCGTGGGCCGTCCAGCAGCTCAAGGTCCGCGGCGAGACCCCGCTCATCCCGCACGAGCACCGGAACAGGTTCGGCGACGACGTCGAGCCCTGACGACAATTGGAGCAACCATGAACGCCACCGTCGTCTTCGACACCAGCATGTCCCTCGACGGCTACATGGCGGCATCCCATCGCACCATCGACCAGCCCTTGGGTGATGGAGGTGAGCAGCTGCACGAGTGGACGCAGGACACGGACTACCTGACGTCCCGGATCGAGCAGCTGGGAGCGGTCGTCACGGGACGCAGGAACTACGACGACTCGATCCGCTGGTGGGGCGCGGACGGGCCCTCAGGGCCCGCACGCAGGCCCGTGTTCGTCCTCACCCACGTGGCACCGGAGGAGGTGCCGGAGGGAGGTGTCTACCATTTCGTATCGGATGGCATCGAGTCCGCGCTGGAGCAGGCCCGGGAAGTCGCGGGTGACGGGGTCGTCACCGTGATGGGCGGCGCAGACGTCGCACGGCAGTACCTCGAGGCCGGCCTCGTCGACGAGCTGTCGATCCATGTGGTCCCGGTTCTCTTCGGTTCCGGCCTCCCGGTCTTCCAGGGCCTCGACCTCGGGCACGTCCAGCTCGAGCAGCTGGAGTTGAAGGAATCGCCCCAGGCGGTCCACCTGCGCTATCGCGTCCGGCGCTAGCCGGCACAAAGAGGGATCGACTGTGCAGTTCGCGACCTCCTCCACGCGTCGCGAACTGCACATTCGACTACGGGGGAGCGTCGCGAAGGGCGCTTTGGAGCGGGACCGAGCACAGCGGCATACGGCCGGATCTAGAGTGCCCCCATGACCAACGTCACCCAGCAGCGTGTCCTCCACACCGAGATCCCCGGCCCCAGGTCCCTCGAACTCCAACAGCGCAAGGTCGCGGCTGTCTCCGCCGGTGTGGGCACCGGACTGCCGGTCTATGTCGAGCGCGCGGGCGGCGGCATCCTCGTCGACGTCGACGGGAACCAGCTCATCGACTTCGGGTCCGGCATCGCCGTGACCACCGTCGGCAATGCCGCCCCGCGCGTTGTCGAGCGCGTCCAGCAGCAGGTCGCAGACTTCACCCACACCTGCTTCATGGTGACGCCGTACGAGGAGTACCTCGACGTGTGCGACGCCCTCAATGAGCTCACTCCCGGCGACCACGAGAAGCGCTCCGCCCTGTTCAACTCCGGCGCCGAGGCCGTCGAGAACGCCGTCAAGGTCGCCCGTCACGTGACCGGCCGTCAGGCGGTCGTCGCCTTCGACCACGGCTACCACGGGCGGACCAACCTGACCATGGCGCTGACCGCCAAGAACATGCCCTACAAGCACAAGTTCGGCCCCTTCGCCGGCGAGGTCTACCGGGCGCCGATGAGCTATCCGTTCCGGTGGCCGGGCGGACCGGCGGACTGTGCCAAGGAGTCGTTCGACGTCTTCGTCCAGCAGGTGCACACGCAGGTGGGTGAGGAGAACCTCGCCGCCGTCATCCTCGAGCCGATCCAGGGCGAGGGCGGGTTCATCGTGCCGGCGCCGGGCTTCGTGCGGCAGGTGGCGGACTGGTGCCGCGAGCACGGGATCCTCTTCATCGCGGATGAGGTGCAGACGGGCTTCTGCCGGACTGGTGACTGGTTCGCGAGCGAGCACGAGGGCGTGGTCCCTGACCTCATCACGACCGCCAAGGGCATGGCCGGGGGCCTGCCACTCGCAGGCGTGACCGGGCGCGCCGACATCATGGACGCGATCCACGGCGGTGGCCTCGGCGGCACCTACGGCGGCAACCCGGTCGCCTGTGCCGCGGCGCTCGGAGCCATCGAGACGATGCGGTCGGAGAACCTGTGCGGTCGGGCCCGCGAGGTCGAGGCACTGTTCCTGCCGCGCCTGCGGGCGCTCGCGGAGCGGTTCCCGCAGATCGGCGACATCCGCGGGCGTGGGGCGATGCTCGCCATCGAGCTGGTGCGCGGCGCTGGGGATCTCACCCCCAATGCCGAGCTGACGGCGGCGGTCAACCGCGAGTGTCACGCACAGGGGCTCGTCACCCTGACGTGCGGGACCTACGGCAACGTGTTCCGCTTCCTGCCGCCGCTTGCTTCCTCCGACGAGCTGCTGTCCGAGGGGCTTGACGTCTTCGAGGCGGCCTTCGCCAAGGCGGTCGGCTGAGCCCTTTCGCCCGTATGCCGCTGAGCTGGCTTGCTGAGGCATGTGAGCCAGGTCACGTGGCTGGGTGTCACGCCGGGGCGGGCGCCGTCCGTCGTGCTGGTATGACACGACGAATTGATGTCAGTGAGGTGGCTCCCGCCGGCTTCCGTGCGGTGTTGGGGCTCGAGAAGTACGTCTCGGGAGCCGTGGACCACACGGTCCTAC
>NZ_DATCWX010000308.1:0-7017 GCF_036566125.1 Intrasporangium sp. | reverse complement strand
AAAGCCGGTGCCGCCGAGCTCGCGACGCTGCTCCCACGGGGGTCGCGCGTCCTCGCCCTCGGCGGGCCCGGAGTCGCTGCCGCCCTCGCCGAGGCCGGTCTCGACGCCGTGCTGCCCGGCGCCCGGGGTTGCGAGGAGCGGGTCGATGCGGTCCTGCAGGGTCTCGGCCGCCAGCTCACGGTCCGGGACTTCGAGACCGCCGCCAGACACCTGGCCAGCGGCGTGGTCTGGGTGGCGAGCAACGCGGACTCGACGCTGCCGCTCGAGTGGGGGCTGGCGCCCGGCAACGGGGCGTACGTCGCCTTGCTGGCGGCCACCGTCGGCCGCGAGCCAACGGTGGTCGGCAAGCCGCACGCGCCGCTCTACCGTGCAGCGGTGGAGCGGCTCGGCACGCCTGCCGAGGCGACCCTGGCCGTGGGCGATCGGCTCGACACCGACATCGCCGGCGCCGTGGCCGCCGGCCTCGACTCGGCGTGGCTCCTCACCGGCGTGCACCGTCCGAGCGAGCTCCTGCGTCATCACGGGGACGGTGTGCCGACCTGGGTCCTCGGCACCTTGAGCGAGCTCGAGCAGCCGTATGCCGCTGTGTGCCCGGCCGCTGGCGGGTGGACGTGTGCCGGTGGCCGCGTTGCGCTGTCGGCGAGTGGTCTGGACGTGGTCGCAGGAGATGCGCGTCCGGTCGAGCTCGTGCGAGCCGGGCTGGCGGCGCTGCTCGATGCCGTCGAGCGCGGGAACGTGGGCTCCCGTGAGCTCGAGCGGTTGGCCGCCGAGGTCGACGAGCTGCTGGACCGGTCTCGGTTGTCGTAACCGCTACGGTTGCTGGTGGACATGGCGGCGGTCCGGATCGCCGCCAGCTCACAGACCGGGCGACCGCACACCAGGGAGGCAGGATGAGCACCGAGTTCGAGCATCGGGTCACGACAGGCCCCTCGGCGCCGGAGGCGCCGGAGACCGGTGACGCCGCTATCGACGCGGTCCTGGCCGATCTGGCAACAGCCCAGGACGCTCCCCTTGCCCAGCGGATCGACGAGGGTGAGCGCGCCCTCGCCGCCCTCCAGTCTCGCCTCAACGACCTCGGTGGCGCGTGACCCGTAGCCGCCTCGACGCTGCACTCGTGGCTCGAGGCCTCGCCCGATCGCGGGCCCAGGCCGGTGAGCTCATCCGCGACGGGGTCGTTCTCGTCGACGAACGGGTCGTGGGCAAGCCCAGCCACCAGATATCGGATGCCGCCGCCATCACGCTGACTCGCGAGGTCGACCGCTGGGTCGGTCGAGCGGCGCTCAAGCTGTTGCATGCCCTGCAGCTGTGGCCGATCGGCGTCGCGGGCCGACGCTGCCTCGACGTGGGCGCGAGCACCGGAGGCTTCACGCAGGTCCTGCTCGAGCACGGAGCCAGCCAGGTGACCGCCCTTGATGTCGGCCACGGTCAGCTGGCGGCGCGGCTGGCTCACGACCCCCGGGTCATCGACCTGCCGCGCACCAACATCCGGGACGTCGACGCCAGCTCGCTCGGCGGGCCGTTCGACCTCGTCGTGTGCGACCTCAGCTTCATCTCGCTCACCGTCGCGCTCCCGGCGATTCGGCCCCTGGTCCCCGACGGTGGCGACCTCGTCGTGCTGGTCAAACCCCAGTTCGAGGTCGGCCGCGAGCGGTTGGGTCGCAGCGGCGTCGTCACGTCACGCCACGAGCGGCGTCGCGTCCTGCGTACCATCCATGAGACCGCGACGCTGCTGGGCCTCGTCATCCGTGCTGCGGCGCCCAGCCCGATCCGGGGCGGGGAGGGCAACGTCGAGTTCCTCCTGTGGCTCGCCCCGCGCGGCATCACCACTGCGAGCCTGTCCGCTGATGACATGCTGGACTCGATCGACCGCCAGGAGGAGGACCTGTGAACCGCCGCATCCTGCTCGTGGCGCACCCCCGCCGGCCCGAGGCGCTCACCGTGGCCAAGGGCGTCATCGATCGCCTCACCCATCTCGGGATCGAGGTGTCGCTGCAGGCGGACGAGGCAAAGGTGCTCGACCTCAAGCACAGCAACCGGGTCCACATCGCGACGGAGGCGATGGTCGCGGAGGAGACCGTCGCGGAGGGATGTGACCTCGTCGTCGTCCTCGGAGGAGACGGGACGATCCTGCGTGGCGCGGAGTTCGCGCGGAGCGTGGACATCCCACTCCTTGGGGTCAACCTCGGACATGTCGGCTTCCTCGCCGAGGCGGAGCGTGACGACCTCGACGCGACGGTCGAGCACATCGCCAACCGCCGGTACACCGTGGACGAGCGGATGACGCTCCATGTCGACGCGAAGTTCGACGGCGAGATCGTGGCGAGCAGCTGGGCCCTCAACGAGGTGAGCGTCGAGAAGGCCTCCCGTGAGCGCATGCTCGAGCTGACCATCGAGGTGGACGGTCGGCCGCTGTCGAGCTGGGGCGGTGACGGCCTCATCGTCTCGACGCCCACCGGGTCGACCGCCTATGCCTTCTCGGCCGGCGGACCGGTCGTCTGGCCGCAGGTGGAGGCGATGCTCCTGGTCCCCAACTCCGCCCATGCGCTCTTCGCTCGCCCGCTCGTCCTCGGACCGGACTCACACGTGGCGATCGAGCTGGGCACGGGGACCGACGTCATCGGCATCATGTGGTGTGACGGACGTCGTCACATCGACCTGCCCCCCGGTGCGCGGATCGAGGTGCGTCGCGGGATTCGTCCGGTGCGGCTGGCGCGCC
This sequence comes from Intrasporangium sp., assembly GCF_036566125.1. Taxonomy (GTDB): domain Bacteria; phylum Actinomycetota; class Actinomycetes; order Actinomycetales; family Dermatophilaceae; genus Intrasporangium. The sequence continues at coordinate 4,301 of NZ_DATCWX010000308.1, read as the reverse complement.
TGACGACCGCGCCGTTCACCGACCGGCTCGTGGCGAAGTTCCGTCTCCCGGTGCGGGGTTGGCGCGGCGACGGGAGCCGGGCCAGGCCCCCGGCCGGCGCGTCGCCCCGGTCGGACCGCTGGATCCGCAGCCAACCGAGCGGGACGAGTCCTGCGTCGAGCCCGGCCCGCCGGCGCCCAGCTGCATCCGACGCACTGGAGCAGCCACGCGCGGATGACGTGGACCGCACGCAGGGCATGCACGGCACTGACGGAACTCGGCCCTAAGGTGGTTCCGTGTTCAGCCAGATGAGGATTCGAGGGGTCGGTGTCATCCACGATGCCGTCCTCGACCTGAGCCCTGGTCTCAACGTGCTGACCGGTGAGACGGGTGCGGGCAAGACGATGGTCGTCTCCGGCCTGGGCCTGCTCCTCGGCGAGCGGGCTGACTCAGGACTGGTCCGGACCGGTGCGGAGCAGGCCGTCGTCGAGGGCGTCGTCCACCTGCCGATGGGGCATCCGGCGCTCGCGCGCGCGGACGAGGCCGGCGCCGAGCACGATGACGGCGAGCTCGTCATCGCGCGGACCATGACCGCGTCTGGACGATCGCGGGCTCATGTCGGCGGTCGCACGGCCCCGGTCGGGGTGCTGGCCGAGCTCGGGCGCCATCTCGTCGCGGTCCACGGCCAGGCGGACCAGTGGCGGCTCAAGCAGGGTGATGCCCACCGTGAGGTCCTGGACGACTTCGGGGGACCTGAGCTGCGCGCGTTGCGTGATCGAGTCGCGCGCCTCCATGACGAATGGCGCGCCGCACGGACCGAGCACGAACGTCTTGTCGCGGAGTCACGTGAGCGGGCTCGGACCATTGACTCGTTGACCGCGTCACTCGAGGAGATCGAGGCGGTCGACCCGCAGCCCGGTGAGGACGCCGCGCTCCGCGCCGAGGATGCGCGCCTCGCGCACGCTGACAGCCTGAGACTGGCGGCCGGCCGGGCGCTGGCCGACCTCAGCGGGGATGAGTATGCCGCTGAGCCGGCTCCCAACGTCCGTGACCTCATCGGGTCGGCCAGGTCCGCGCTGTCACACGGGGCCATTCACGACGAGCGGCTCGGTGCTCTCGACTCCCGGATCGATGAGGTCGCCACCCTCGTGACCGATCTGGCGGCCGAGCTGACCGGCTACCTGGAGGACGTGGAGCTGGACCCGCAGCGCCTCGAGTACGTCCAGGAGCGCCGGGCGGCCCTGGCGGTGCTCACCCGCAAGTACGGCGAGTCGGTCGACGAGGTGCTCGCCTGGTCGCAGGAGGCAGCGGCGCGCCTCGACGCACTCCTCTCGGCGGATGATCGGGTCGATGTGCTCCACACCCGACTCGGCGAGCTCACCACCGACCTCGTCGCGGCGGCATCGGAGCTCACCGCCGCGCGCGTGGCCGCGGCGACCGACTTCGCAGCGCGGGTCTCGGAGGAGCTCTCGCATCTCGCCATGGGCAGGGCGGTCGTCGAGGTCCGGGTCGAGCAGCGCACTGCAGAGGACGGGCTGCCGCTCCCGTCCGGGGAACGGGTCCGGATCGGGAGGCACGGCGCCGACGAGGTCGAGATCCTGCTGGCCGCCAACCCCGGGGCCGCCCCCAGGAGCGTGGCCAAGGCCGCCTCGGGAGGTGAGCTGTCGCGAGTCATGCTCGCCCTCGAGGTGGTTGGCTCGAGCAGCGGCACCCCGGACGGCGCGACGGCGGCGCGACGCCCCGGCACACCACCGACCTTCGTCTTCGACGAGGTCGACGCCGGGGTCGGGGGACGGGCCGCCATCGACGTCGGCGCCCGGCTGGCCGCCCTGGCAGAGCAGGCGCAGGTCATCGTCGTGACCCACCTGGCCCAGGTCGCGGCATTCGCGGACCGCCACCTCGTCGTCCACAAGTCCGACGACGGCGCGATCACCTCCAGCAGCGTGACCGTGGTCGAGGGTGCCGACCGGCTCCGGGAGCTGTCCCGGATGATGGGCGGGGACGCGGACTCGGAGGCCGGTCTGGCCCACGCGCGAGAGCTGCTCGAGCAGGCTGACGCGATGCGGGACTCCCGCGTCGGGGCGGCCTGAACGACTCCGTTTCGTTGCCTCGGGCGAGCTTTGGCGGGTCGGTGGCCCCAGACTGACGTGGCACGATGGGGACAACCATGGCCATGTCTCTCCGTCGCCGCGCCCACGCCCCTACCTCGGGTCCCGGGGTGGTCGGTCCTGCCCGTGTGGATGGCCGGACGAAGAACCTCACGAAGCGGCTGCGGCCCGGAGACATCGCCGTCATCGACCACGAGGATCTGGACAAGGTCAGCGCGGACGCACTCGTCGCGGCGAGGCCGGCCGCCGTGGTCAACGCCTCCGCGTCGATCTCCGGCCGCTATCCCAACGTCGGCCCACAGATCCTCAACGAGGCAGGCGTGCCGCTGCTCGACGCCGTTGGGCCTGCCGTCATGGAACTCCACGACGGTGACCCGCTGCGGCTGGACGGCGAGGGGCTCTGGCGCGGTGATATGAGGATCTCGTCGGGTCAGCTGCTCGACGCCGAGGCGATCCAGGCCCAGATGCACGACGCCCGTGCGGGCCTCGCGGTCCAGATCGAGGCCTTCGCCACGAACACCATGGAATTCATCCGCAAGGAGCGCGAACTGCTGCTCGACGGGATCGGGATCCCGCCCATCCGCACCAGGATCGAGGGCCGGCACACGCTCGTCGTGGTCCGGGGCTACCACTACCGGGAGGACCTGCTGACCCTGCGCCCCTACATCCGGGAGTACCGGCCCGTCCTCATCGGCGTCGACGGCGGCGCGGACGCCATCCTCGAGGCCGGCTACCAACCCGACCTCATCGTCGGCGACATGGACTCCGTCTCGGATCGTGCCCTGCGCTCGGGCGCGGAGATCGTCGTGCACGCCTATCGCGACGGCCGGGCGCCCGGGCTGGCCCGTGTCGAGGCGCTCGGCATCGCGCCCGTCGTCTTCCCCGCAGCCGGAACCAGCGAGGACGTCGCCCTGCTGCTTGCCGACGACGCGGGAGCGGAGCTCATCGTGGCCGTCGGGACGCACGTGACCTTGGTCGAGTTCCTCGACAAGGGCAGGGACGGCCAGGCCTCGACCTTCCTGACCCGGCTGCGGGTGGGCGGCAAGCTCGTCGACGCCAAGGGCGTCAGCCGCCTCTACCAGGCGCGCATCCCGGCGCGCATGCTCATCGTGATGCTCCTCGTCGGCATGCTCGCGCTCTTCGCCGCGATCTCCGCCACTCCCGCCGGTCAGGCGTGGCTGCAGGTCATTGCCGCCCGCTGGGACGACGTCTGGACCTGGATCGTGGGGATCTTCACGTGATCGACTTCCGGTACCACCTGGTCTCCATCATCTCCATCTTCCTGGCCCTGGCGGTCGGCATCGTCCTCGGCGCCGGTCCGCTCCAGGGCAACCTCGGGTCCCAGCTCACGGACCAGGTGTCCGCGCTGCGGGCCGAGAAACAAAGTCTCAACGACCAACTGGCAGCGAGCGAGGCACGGGTCGCGGCCGGCGATGAGTATGCCTCTGCAGTATCGGGCCGGGTCATCGACGGGACCCTGACAGGACACAAGGTTGCCCTCATCGTGCTCCCCTCGGCCGACGGCAGCTTGGCGGATCTCGTCGAGGAAGCGGTGACGAGCAGTGGGGCGACGCCGGGCCCAAGGCTCACGATCAGCGGCGAATGGTTCGAGCCGGCCCGCGCGCCGGAGCGAGCGGACGCGGCGAAGGCGGCGGCCTCGACCCTTGGCATCTTCTCGGCCCTGACGGGAGACGCGCTGCTCGCCGAGGTGCTCGCTCGCCTCGCAGTGAGCAACGACGTGGTGTCGGCCTCCGAGTCTCGCACCGCTGCGCTGGAGACCCTCACCCGGGCCGGGCTGGTCGACTCCTCGACGGACGCGCCCGAGCCCGCCGACCTCGCGGTGGTCGTCTCTGGCTCCTTCACCGGTGACGAGGCCGAGGTCCAGCGTCGGTCAGAGACGATCCGGACCCTCGCCCGCCTCGTGGCGGAGAACTCCGCAGGCGCGGTCGTCGCAGGACCCGAACCGGTGGTTTCCTCGGGGCAGCGGATCTCCTCGGACGCCGTCGCAGCCGTCCGCGGCGCGGATGCCACCGCCGGCGTCATCTCGACCGTCGATCATGCGAACGACGCAGCCGGACCCGCCATCGTCGTGCTCGCCCTCGAGGCGGAGCTGGCCGGTGACGTGGGGCACTACGGGACGGCGGAGGGAGCCACGGCGGCAGTGCCGCGGGTGGCTCCGTGAGGCCACGGGCCCGGGCGGCGCTCCAGGCTGCC
>NZ_DATCWX010000283.1:0-11499 GCF_036566125.1 Intrasporangium sp. | reverse complement strand
CCGCTGACCCCCACGACGGCGCCGACGCCTCTCGGACTGCACACCATGGGCGCGCCGACGCCACACGCGCGGCACACCGTGCGCGCGACGAGGCTCCCGCCAGGTCGCACCAGGGCCGTTCCCGCGTGCGTTGGGTCGTCGCCACGCTGGTCGCGGTCGCCATCGCGGCAGCCGCCACGCTGGCGCTGAACCGGGGGGACGAGCCGGTCAACCAGCCTGTCACGCCGCCCTCGACCACGATCGAAGAGCAGCCCACGACCACGGAACCGGACACCCCCGACGGTCCCGCCATGCCTCGCGATGCCGTCGGTCGCGAACGAGCCGATGTCGTCGACGATCTCATCTCGCGGGGGCTCAACGTCCGCTGGGCCCTCGTCCGGTCCGGCGCCCCCGAAGGACAGGTCATCGGCACCTTCCCGCGGCAGGGCGAGGTCATGGAGCGCGGCCAGACCGCGGTCCTCGTCGTCAGTCGCGGCCAGCTGCCCGGAGGGGTCGAGCCGGTCGTGGTTCCCGAGGGTCTGGCGGGCGCGACAGCCGACGACGCGAAGGCGATTCTCGAGCGCGAGAACCTGCGCTACAGCACCGCGCCCATTCCCTCCACTGCCGCGCCGGGCACCGTCGTCGGCAGCTGGCCGGCGTCCGGCGAGCCCGCCAGCGACGGCGTCGTCGTCCTCGTCGTCTCCGCCGGCGACTCAAGCAACTCCGGGAACGCCGGTGATCCGGCAGACGGCGCTGCCAACGACAAGAAGGGCAAGAAGAAGGACGGCAACAACAAGGACGACTAGACGGCCCTCCCTGTTGGATTCGGTCGGATTCCATTGTCCTGGTGGCCATGCGCTGGGATACGTTCGGTCGGTGACTGACACCACCACCACCGAGGCGCCCACGACGCGCCCCCAGACCGAGGTCGACCGCCTCGCCGAGAAGTACCTCGCAGCGATGGTCGAGCTCAGCCCGATCCAGGCCACGTACCTGGGTCTGCCGGGTCGCGAGGACGAGCTCGACGACTTCTCCCCTGCCGGGCACGCCGCCCACAGCGATCTGCGACGGGCGACGCTCGCGGAGCTGGCGACGGCGGCGCCGACGGACGACGTCGACCGGGTGACCATTGTCGCCTTGACCGACCGGCTGGAGCTGGCCGAGCAGCGATACGCTGCAGGGCTCGAGGAGATGGCCCTCAATGTGCTGGCCTCCCCGCTGCAGCTCATACGCGACATCTTCGACCTCATGCCCCAGGACTCCGAGGCCCACTGGCAGACCTTCGCGGTCCGCATGTCCCGCATTCCGGCGGCCCTCGAGGGCTATCAGGAGTCGCTCCGGGCGGCCCGCGAGCGCGGCCTGGTGTCGCCGCGACGCCAGGTTGTCGCCTGCGCGGAGCAGGCGCGCGACCTGACGGCGAATGACGGCTACTTCGCCACGCTGCTCACCCGCGCGCAGACAGCCGACGGCCCCCTCGAAGGCAACGTCAAGTCCGAGCTCGCGGCCGCGGCGAACGCGGCGTCAGCGGCATACGGCACCATGGCTGACTGGCTGGAGAGGGAACTGCTGCCGCACGCCCCGGAGGCCGACGCCTGCGGGCGGGAGCGTTACACGCTCGAGTCGCGCTCCTTCCTCGGCGCGACGGTCGACCTCGAGGAGACCTACGCCTGGGGGCAGCAGGAGGTCGCAAACCTGCACGCCCAGATGATGGAGATCGCGGAGGGCCTCGAGCCGGGTGCGAGCGTCGCGCGAGCAGTCGAGATCCTCGACGCCGACCCGACGTACCAGCTGCACGGCACGGACGCGCTCAGGGCGTGGATGCAGGAGCGCGCGGACGAGGTGATTCGCAATCTCAAGGACGTCCACTTCGACATCCCCGAGCCGGTCCAGCGGATCGAGTGCATGATCGCTCCCACGCAGACCGGCGGCATCTACTACACCGGCCCGAGCGACGACTTCAGCCGACCCGGGCGGATGTGGTGGAGCGTCCCCAAGGGCAAGACCGAGTTCCTCACCTGGAACGAGCTGACGACCGTCTACCACGAGGGCGTCCCCGGCCACCACCTGCAGATCGCGCAGACGGTCTACCGGTCCGCGCTGCTGAACAGGTGGCGCCGCCTCGAGTCGTTCACCTCGGGCCACGCCGAAGGCTGGGCGCTCTACGCGGAGCGCCTCATGGCCGAGCTCGGCTACATGGACGACCCGGGCAACCGCATGGGTTGGCTTGGGGGGCAGTCGCTTCGGGCTGCGCGGGTCGTCATCGACATCGGGGTGCATTGTGGCTTCGAAGCTCCCGAGGAGGTCGGCGGAGGGGCATGGGACTACGACAAGGCGTGGACGTACCTGACCCGCTACGGCTTCATGGACGAGAAGACGCTGCGGTTCGAGCTGAACCGCTACCTCGGCTGGCCGGGCCAGGCTCCCGCGTACAAGGTTGGCGAGCGTCTCTGGCTCCAGCTGCGCGACGAGGTCAAACGGCGTGAGGGGGATGCCTTCGACCTCAAGGCATTCCATCGCCGGGCGCTCGACATCGGCGGCGTGGGTCTGGACACGTTGCGCGCGGCGGTGCTCGGGGAGTTCTGACCGCTGGACGCGCCGGCGGCGCCGCTCCCTTCGCGGGGGCGGCGCCGTTTCGCTGCCCGTGCCGTACATTCCGTCGTATGCCGCTGAGCCCGCTGCCGCCCGACCGCCCCGTCCCGCTCGTGCTGGGTTCCGCATCGCCGGCGCGGCTGAAGACCCTGCGGGCCGCGGGAGTGGACCCCACGGTCGTGGTGAGCGAGGTGGACGAGGACCTCGTGGTGGCCGAGGCCCTCGACCGTTATGGACCGCTCGGGGCGGTCGACATCGCGCTGGTCCTTGCCCGCGCGAAGGCCGAGGATGTGGCGAGCCGCAACGAGTCGCCCGCGCTGGTGCTCGGCTGCGACTCCGTGCTCCAGCTCGACGGCGAGGTGCACGGGAAGCCGGCCGACCCCGCCGAGGCGGTGGCCCGGTGGCGACGGATGCGCGGGCGGACGGGGTTCCTGCACACCGGGCACTGGCTCGTCGACGACCGCGACTCGGGCGGTGCGACGATCGGGGCGGTGGCCTCGACGACGGTGCACTTCGCCCGGGTCTCCGACGAGGAGATCGAGGCCTACGTCGCAACGGGTGAGCCGCTGCAGGTGGCCGGCGCGTTCACCATCGACGGCCTCGGTGGACCGTTCGTCGCCGGGATCGAGGGGGATCACCACAACGTGGTCGGGTTGTCGCTGCCGCTGCTGCGAGACCTGCTGACCGATGCCGGCATCGGCTGGTTCGACATCGTCACCCGCTGAGGGACGCGTAACGCACCGGGTCGCCTAGGGATAGAGGTCGTCGGCGAGGTTCTTGATGATGAGGTAGTGCTCGAGCCACCACCACATCTGGACGGCACCGACGACGACGATCCCCGCGAGGATCCAGTAGCGCCATCGGCTCCACCACCTCAGCTTGAGGAACCACGCGATGATGAGTGTCATCGGGAAGGCCAGCAGGGCGTAGCGAACCCGGCTCGGCGTCGTGCTCGTCACGAGGAGGATGTAGCCGGGATAGGCCCCGGCCCAGCCCCAGATCTCGGGTCCCCAACGCCATGAGTGCTTCGACAGCATGAACCAGGTGAAGCCCGCCACCGCGAGGATGCCCAGGCCCTGTCCGATGACGCCCCAGTAGGTGTAGAGCAGGTTCCACCACATGTAGAGCTTGACCTTCGTCTGGATGTTCCAGGCGAGCATGGTCTGGTTGTACGCGTCCGGGGTCTGCGTCACGACGGACACGATCGTCGGCCACAGCAGGGTGAGTATTCCGGCCCAGGCCGCCAGCGCCACCATCCCCCAGCGGAAGCGGACCGGGTGCGGGCCTTCGTCGTGCTGGCGCCAGCGGACCACGGCATGGGCGAGGATGACCGGCACCATGGCGATGACGACGTTCCGCGTCAGGGAGAGGACGACGAGTAGTACGGCGACCCACCAGTACCGCCTGGCCCGCAGGAGCAGCAGGATCGCCACGACGAGGAGCAGGGCGGCCGACTCGGTGTAGGCGGCCGAGAACACCGGGGAGGCGATGTAGAAGCAGGTCGCCACGACTGCGACAATGGCCTCCCAGCGGCCGACCGCTTCGTCGATGAGCTTGAAGAGCAGGAACATGGCGGCGAAGCCGATGAGCGTCGAGAGCACCGGACCGACGACGTCGAACGGCAGTCCCGTGGCCGTCATGATCGCCCGGACGGTGAGCGGGAAGACCGGGAAGAACGCCCACGGGTTCATGTCGATCCCGCCGTGGCCGACTCGTGGCAGGACCCGTGGATAGCCTTCCTCGGCGATGACGCGGTACCACTGCCCGTCCCAGTTCGTCATGGCGGCTAGGTAGCCCGGGTCGGCCGGCAGGGGGTACGAGATGCGGATGCGCTCCAGCCCGATCGGCAACGCGATCTGGCCCTTGGCGAGCAGGATGCCGGCGATGAGAACGTAGACCCGCGAGATCGCGTACACCGCGACGGGGAACCAGAACCCGAAGCGGCGCCACCAGAGCTGCCTCGCCTCGGCCTCGTGGTCGCAGCGCTCGAGCCGCTCGGCCAGCCGGGGCTCAGACCGGCGGGACTGAGCGGCGGCGTTCGCTGAAGTGACGGTCACGCCGGGCAGCATAAGCCAGCCGGCGAACGAGGTCCGCACGCAACTCGTCAGCCTCGATGATCGAGTCCAGGACGAGATCGGCCGCGAGCCGCTCGATGTCGACGTCCTCTTCATACTCGGCGCGGCGCGCGGCGACGAAGGCGTCGCGTGCCTCGGGGCCTTCGGCCGCCTCGACCTCCGCGATCTTGTTCGCATACACCGCGTTGACCGCGGCCTCCGGCCCCATCACGGCGATCCGGGCCGTCGGCAGGGCGATCGTCGCGTCCGGACCGAAGCCCGGGCCAGCCATGGCGTAGAGGCCCGCTCCGTACGCCTTGCGGACCACCACGCAGAACTGGGGCACGGTTGCAGAGGACACCGCGCTGACCATCTTGGCGCCGTGCCGGATGATCCCGCCGCGCTCGACCTCCGACCCGATCATGAAGCCCGGGACGTCCGCGAGGTAGATGAGCGGGATGGTGAAGGCGTCGCAGAGCCAGATGAAACGGGCGGCCTTGTCGGCGCTGTCGGTGAAGAGGACGCCGCCCTTGACCATCGAGTTGTTCGCGACGATGCCGACCGTCTCACCGTCCATGCGACCGAAGCCGATGACGAGCTCGCCGGCCCAGAGCGGCTTGATCTCGAAGAACGAGTCCTCGTCGACGAGTCCGTCGATGACGGTGTGGATGTCGAAGGGCACGGACTCGCGCTCCGGGACGGTGTGCTTCGTCAGTGGCGCCGACGGCTCCTCGGCGTGGTAGCTCGGCGGCCGGTCACGCCACGTTCCGGGCACATAGGAGAAGTACAGCTTGGCCAGCTCGATCGCCTCGACGTCGTCCTCCGCGAGCAGGTCCCCGACGCCCGAGACCGTGCAGTGCATCCGGGCGCCGCCCATCTCCTCGAGAGTGACCTTCTCCCCCACGACCATCTCGGCCATCCGGGGGCTGCCGAGATACATCGAGGCATTGCCCTCGACCATGATGATGACGTCGCAGAAGCTCGGGATGTACGCGCCTCCCGCAGCCGACGGACCGAAGAGGCAGCAGATCTGTGGCACCTTGCCCGAGAGTGCCACCTGGTTGTGGAAGATGCGGCCGGCGCCGCGGCGGCCGGGGAACATCTCGACCTGGTCGGTGATGCGGGCCCCGGCGGAGTCGACGAACCAGAAGACGGGCAGCTCCTCGCGCAGGGCCATCTCCGTGGCGCGGACGATCTTCTCGACCGTGCGGCTGCCCCACGAGCCCGCCTTGACCGTCGGGTCGTTCGCGATGACGATCGCGGGCCGGCCATCCACCGTTCCCCGACCGGTCACCACGCCGTCGGCTGGCAGCCCCCGCTGCAGGGCGTTGGCGTACCGGCCGTCCTCGACGAAGGACCCCTTGTCGAAGAGCAACGCGATCCGGTCGCGGACATAGATCTTGCCCTGCGCGTCGAGCTTCGCCTGTGCCTTGTCCGGGGCCAGCTCCGATGCGGTCCAGGCCGCGTTGAGGCGGGCCCGGACGTCAGCGACCCGCTCGTCGTCATGGACGTCGTCACGGAGGGAGTCCGTCGCGAAGGGGCCTTGGGCTGGGAGGTCACTCAGCGGCATACGGCTCATCCTGCCTGTTGATTCGCACGAGCTCAGGACTGCGGGAGGCCGAGGCCGCGCGCGATGAGCATGCGCTGGACCTCAGACGTGCCCTCGCCGATCTCGAGGATCTTGGCATCCCGGTAGAAGCGCGCCACGGGGAACTCCTCCATGAACCCGTTGCCTCCGAAGACCTGGGTGGCGATGCGGGTGGCCGACACGGCCGCCTCCGTCGAGTAGAGCTTGGCGATCGCAGCGGCGTGCTTGACCTCCTTGACGGAGCGGCGGCCCTCGTGCAGCTCGTCCTTGAGCCACGCCGCCTTGTACGTCAGGGTGCGGGCAGCCTCGACCATGACGGCCAGGTCGGCGAGCTGGAAGGAGACGCCCTGGTTGACGCCGATGGGCCGGCCGAAGGCCATCCGGGTCTTGGCGTAGTCGGTGGCCAGCTCGAGGCAGGCCTGCGCGCAGCCGACCGCGAGGGCCGAGATGGCGATCCGGCCGTCGTCGAGGGTCTTGAGGAACTGCTTGAAGCCCCCACCCTCCTCGCCGAGCAGGTTCTCGAGCGGGACGCGGCAGTCGTCGAAGCTGAGACCGTGGGTATCGGAGACGTGCCAGCCGAGCTTGTGGTACGCGGGCTCCACGGTGAACCCCGGCGTACCCGACGGGACCATGATCGCGGAGATCTGGGCGGTGCCGTCCTCGTTGGTGCCCGTCCGCGCGGTCACCGTCACGACGGACGTGATGTCGGTGCCCGAATTGGTGATGAACGCCTTGGCACCGTTGATGACCCACTCGTGGCCGTCCCGGGCGGCCCGCGTCTTGGTTGCGGCCGCGTCCGAGCCGGCCTCAGGCTCCGTGAGGCCGAAGCCGGCAAGGGCCCGTCCGGCCACGAGGTCGGGCAGGAAGCGCAGCTTCTGCTCGTCGTCGCCGTAGGTGAGGATCGGGTTGATGCCGAGCCCGACGCCCGCGGACAGGGTGATCCCGATGGACTGGTCGACCCGGCCGAGCTCCTCGATGGCCACGCAGAGGCTGGTGAAGTCGCCCTGTCCCTCGCGGGCGCTGCCGCCGAACTCCTCCGGCACGACGAGACCGAAGAGGCCGAGCTCGCCCATCTTGGGGACCAGGTCGGTCGGGAAGTGGCTCTCCGCGTCCCACTTCGCGATGTTGGGTGCGACCTCCTTCTCGGCGAAGTCGCGGACGACCTTGCGGAAGTCCTCGTGCTCCTGGCTCAGCTCGAACATGTCGCTCCTCGATCACTACTTGACGCTTACGTAAACGTAAAGCACGATCGGACCCATGACAAGTGGTCCGACCTGGACGATCGCGCAGATCGCCGACGAGTTCGGCGTGACGCATCGGGCCGTGCGCCACTATGAGGATCTGGGGCTCATCACCCCCGAGCGCCGCGGCACTCAGCGCGTCTACCACCGGCGGGACCGGACCCGTCTGAACCTCATCCTGCGCGGCAAGCGGCTGGGGTTCCCGCTCGAGGAGATCCGCACCATCATCGACCTGTTCGATGCCCCGCGGGGGCGCCGCGCCCAGCTCGAGTACGTGCTCGGCCAGATCGACGTGCGTCGCGCCGACCTCGAGCAGCGGCTCAAGGACGTCCAGGACGCGATCGCCGAGCTCGGCGAGTTCGCCCGCCGGTGCCAGGCGGACCTGGACCGTCTCGACGGCGTCAACGGTCTCGACGGCCTCGACGGCCTCGACGAGTCAGAACCGACCTCCTCCAGGGCATGAAGCAAAACCAAGCGTTATGACCACCCCCTGTCTCGCGTTCGGCTGACCGTGACACCATGGACACCATGACTGTCGAAGACACGACGCCGGTGGAGACCAAGATCGCGTCCTACGCGCACCCCGAGCGGCTGGTCACCACGGAATGGCTCGCCGAGCAGATCGCGGCGGGCCGGCTCGGCGGCCCCGACGGCATCGTCCTGCTCGAGTCCGACGAGGACGTTCTGCTCTACGACACCGGCCACATCCCGGGAGCCCTCAAGATCGACTGGCACCTCGACCTCAACGACCCGGTGGCGCGGGACTACGTCGACGGGGCCCGTTTCGCCGAGGTCATGGGCTCGCGCGGCATCTCCCGGGACACGACGGTCATCATCTACGGCGACAAGTCGAACTGGTGGGCGGCCTACGCGCTGTGGGTGCTCAGCCTGTTCGGGCACGAGGACGTGCGGCTGCTCGACGGAGGCCGGGCCAAGTGGATCGCCGAAGGTCGCGAGCTGACCCGCGACGTGCCGACGCCCAAGCCGGCCACCTACCCGGTCGCCGAGCGCGACGACGCCCCGATCCGCGCGTTCAAGGAGGAGGTCCTGGACCACATCGGCAAGCCGATGGTCGATGTCCGCTCCCCCGGCGAGTTCTCCGGCGAGCTGCTCCACATGCCGGACTATCCCCAGGAGGGCGCGATGCGCGGCGGTCACATCCCCGGCGCGAAGTCGGTGCCCTGGGCTCGTGCCGCCAACGACGACGGCACCTTCAAGTCCCGCGAGGAGCTCGAGGACATCTACCTTCGCGAGCAGGGCCTCGCCCCTGATGACGACGTCGTCGCCTACTGCCGCATCGGGGAGCGCTCGTCGCACACCTGGTTCGTCCTCACCCACCTGCTCGGCTTCGAGTCGGTGCGCAACTACGACGGTTCCTGGACGGAGTGGGGCAACGCCGTGCGCGTGCCCATCGAGCGGTGACGAGCACCGAGCTGCCCACCTCGTTGGCCGAGATCGCGGACGACTTCCGGTCGGCGACCAACGACCTCAAGCTGCAGCTGCTGCTGGAGTTCAGCGACGAGCTGCCGGATCTGCCCCAGCGGTACGCCGGCCAGCTCGACAAGCTCGAGCGGGTCGACGAGTGCCAGACGCCGCTGTTCCTCATCGTCGAGGTCGACGACGGTGAGTCGCTCACCGATCGCGGCGTCCACCTCTTCTTCGACGCGCCGGCGGAGTCGCCGACGACCCGAGGCTTCGCCGGGATCCTCCACGAGGGACTCGACGGCCTCACCGCAGCGGAGGTCCTGGCCGTCCCCGATGACGTGCCCATGCGGTTCGGTCTGGCCGAGGCGGTCTCCCCGCTGCGGCTTCGCGGAATGGCCGCGATGCTCGCGCGCATCAAACGGCAGGTCCGCGCCAAGACCAGCTGACCAGGACGAAAGAGGTGGTATGCCGCTGAGCGCGCCTTCGTGCGAAAGCGAGCTCAGCGGCATACCACCCAAAATCAGTGGTGCTCAGCTGCCGATGCGGGTGCGGACCTCGTAGAGCTCCGGGAAGAAGGTCAGGTCGAGGGCGCGCCGCAGGAAGTCCACGCCGGTCGAGCCGCCCGTCCCGGTCTTCTGGCCGATGGTCCGCTGGACCACCTGCAGGTGCCGGAATCGCCACTGCTGGAAGTTGTCCTCGATGTCGACGAGCTCCTCGCACGTCTCGTAGACGCCCCAGTGGTCGTGCGGCGCGGCATAGACCTCTGCGAAGACGTCGACGAGTCCCTCGTGGTGGACGTAGGGCTGCGACCAGTCGCGGGTGAGCAGCGCCTCCGGTACGGCGTAGCCGCGCCGCGCGAGGTAGGCGAGGAAGGCGTCGTAGAGGCTCGGTTCGTGCAGCAGGGTCCGCAGCTCGGACTGCGCCTTGGGATCGTGGCCGAAGACCTCGACCATGTCGGCGTTCTTGTTGCCGAGGAGGAACTCCACCTCGCGGTACTGCGCCGACTGGAAGCCGGAGCTCGATGCGAGGAAGGGCCGGATCTCGGCGTACTCACTGGGCGTCAGGGTCGCGAGCACGGACCACTGGTCGGTCAGCACGTGCTGGACGTGCTTGACGCGGGCGAGCCGCTTGAGCGCAGGGGCGAGATCGTCCTGGCCGAGCAGCGTTCTCGCGGAGCGCAGCTCGTGGACGAGCAGCTTGAGCCACAGCTCCGACGTCTGGTGCTGGATGATGAAGAGCAGCTCGTCGTGCTGCGGAGGATCGCTGAGCGGTTGCTGTGCGGAGAGCAGCAGGTCCAGGTGCAGGTAGTCCCCGTAGGACAGCTTGCGGCGGAAGTCGCGCTTGATCCCGCCCTCGAGGTCCCGTTTGCTCCGTGAGTCAGCGGCGTTGGTGCTCATGGTCGGATCCTAGGTGTCATTCGGAGGACGCGCGGTGCGGGGAACGAGGGTCACGAGGTGCCCGACGACGCCCGGGATCCATCCGACCTCTCCCCTCATCCAGCGAGCACCGACGAGGTTGTGGGGAACGACGACGGTGTCGCCGCGCGCGTCCACGAGGCCGAGGTCGGTGCCGAAGACGTCGGTGACGACAGCCCAGCCTCGCGCGCTGTGGCGGGCAAGGTGCTCCCCGATGGCGACGCCGAACAGCTCCACGAGCTCCGCGGCGCTCTGGCCGTCACCGCGCCGGGCCTCGGCGAACGCGAGGTCATAGGCCGCGCCGACGGCCGCGAGGTCGTCGACATCGACGCCTCGTTCGGCAAGTGTGTCGAGGCCACGCGCGATCCGCGATCGATCCACCTCCGACAGGGGCGCCGAGACCGGTCGGCCGTCCTCCGGCAGCTCGACCGGTGGTGCCTGGACGGGAGCGGGCTCCCTTCGGGATTCACCGTCCGCACCAGCGCGCTTCTCCCTGCTCCTGCGCGAGAAGAGACCCATGACGCCAACGTACGCCCGGGTGTGTGCCGGACCTCACTTCACCGTGGCGCGGAATGCCACGGACGGCACATTTTGGAGCGACGCTGAGGCGCTAAAGTCCCACGCATGGCTTCCATCAGCAAGGTCCTGATCGCTAACCGTGGTGAGATCGCAGTGCGCATCGCGCGAGCCTGCAAGGACGCAGGTATCGGGTCGGTGGCGGTCTACGCGGAGCCGGATCGGGACGCCCTGCACGTCAAGGTCGCCGATGAGGCGTATGCGCTCGGTGGCGCGACCCCGGCCGAGAGCTACCTCGTGCAGGAGAAGCTGATCGACATCGCGAAGCAGTCGGGCGCGGACGCGGTCCACCCCGGTTACGGCTTCCTCGCCGAGAACGCCAGCTTCGCCCAGGCCGTCATCGACGCCGGCCTCATCTGGATCGGCCCCGGGCCCGGCGCCATCGACGCCCTGGGCGACAAGGTCAAGGCGCGGCACATCGCCACGAAGGCCAACGCCCCGCTCGTCCCGGGCACCAAGGACCCGGTCTCGGGACCGGACGAGGTGGTGGCCTTCGCGAAGGAGAACGGGCTGCCGGTCGCGATCAAGGCGGCCTACGGTGGCGGTGGCCGAGGGCTCAAGGTGGCCCGCACCATCGAGGAGATCCCCGACCTCTACGATTCCGCGGTGCGCGAGGCCGTGACGGCGTTCGG
>NZ_DATCWX010000294.1:0-14526 GCF_036566125.1 Intrasporangium sp. | reverse complement strand
CCACGGTCAGCACCGTCGCACCGCGACGAGCAGCCTCGGCCGCGAGCGCCAAGGGGCCGGCCGCCCGGCCCGACTGCGAGACTGCGACGACGAGGTCGAGGGCCCCCACCCAACCGGGCAGCGGCGCGCTCGTGCAGCTCTGCACCGGGATCGCACCACCCTCGCGGGCCACCGCCTCGAACAGCTCTGCCACACATGCAGACCCGCCCGTCGCGGCGACCACGACACCTCTCGGCGCGACATCGCTGAGCCGTTCCAGCCCAGCGCTCGCGGAGGCCTCGAGGGCCCGGCGGACACTCGCGCCGGCGCCGGCCAAGGCGCGGAGCGTGCCACTGGCGTCGAGGCGTTCGAGGGCGTCGAGGTCATCGAGGCCGGACTCTTCGAACATGTGGCTCAGGTGTCGGTCGGGCGGGCGAGGTCCACGAGCAGGACGGGCACCCCGTCATCGATGGGGTACGCCAGTTGGCATACGGGACAATGGAGCTCGGGTCCCTGAGGGCCCTGGCTATCGGTCAGTTCACCTTTGCAGCGGGGGCAGCGCAGGATCTCCCGCAGCCAGGGCTCGATGGTCTCTCTCTGCTCGCCGATGTCGCTGTTCATTCGGGCCGCTCCTCCTCGTCACGGGCTGGGGCGGCTCCGCCCCGGATGAGCCCGAGGACCTCGTCACGGATCCGGATCATCGTCTCACGGTCGCCCGCCTCGACGTTGAGCCGCAGCAGCGGTTCCGTGTTGGACGCGCGAACGTTGAACCACCACATCTCGCTGGTGGACTCGGGGGCGGTGACGGTGAGCCCGTCCAGCTCGTCGATGCCGGCTTTTCGCACGTCCGCCCACGCGCGCACCCTGTCGACGATGCTGGACTGGTCCTCGACCGTCGAATTGATCTCTCCTGAGGAGGCGTACCGCTCGTAGTTGCGGGCGATCTCATCGAGAGGGCGATCCTGTTCGCCTAGGGCGGCGAGGACGTGGAGGGCCGCGAGCATGCCGGTGTCCGCGAACCAGAAGTCGCGGAAGTAGTAGTGGGCCGAGTGCTCCCCGCCGAAGACCGCGCCGACTCGGGCCATCTCCGCCTTGATGAACGAGTGACCGACCCGGGTCCGGACGGGTGTCGCCTGGTGCTCGCGGCAGACCTCGGCGACTGCTGCGCTGGAGATGACGTTGTGGACGATGGCCACGTCACGCTCGCCCGCCTCACGCGCCCGGCTGATCTCACGCGCAGCGACCAGGCCGGTGATCGCGCTCGGGGACACCGGCTTCCCGTCGGCGTCGACGACGAAGCACCGGTCGGCGTCGCCGTCGAAGGCCAGGCCCAGATCTGCGCCATGGACCCGAACGGCCTCCTGGAGGTCCACGAGGTTCGCCGGATCGAGCGGGTTGGCCTCATGGTTAGGGAAGGTGCCGTCAAGCTCGAAGTACAGCGGCACGATCTCCAGCGGGAGCGGCGGCAGACCGGCAGCCGTGCCGAGGACGGCCGGCACCGTCAGACCGCTCATGCCGTTGGCGGCGTCGACCACGATCTTGAGGGGTCGGGAGCCGCTGAGATCGACGAGGCTGCGAAGGAAGGCGCTGTAGTCCGCCAGCATGTCGCGGATCTCGATGGTGCCACGTGCGCTCCGGGGAGCGGGGAGCCCGGAGCGCCCGTCGAGCAGCCACTGCGCAAGGTCGCGGACCTCGCCCAGACCCGTGTCCTGCCCGACCGGTTGTGCGGCAGCGCGGCACAGCTTGATCCCGTTGTACTTGGCCGGGTTGTGGCTGGCGGTGAACATCGCACCGGGCAGGTCGAGCGCCCCGCTCGCGTAGTAGAGCCCATCCGTCGAGCAGAGCCCGATGAGCGTCACGTCGATGCCCCGCGCGTTGATGCCGTCCGCGAAGGCGCCCGACAGGTCCGGTGAGCTCGGGCGCATGTCGTACCCGATGACGACGCGATCCTTTCCGTCCGGGATCGCGATGACCTCGGCGAACGCGGTGCCGAGCGCGCGCGCCACGTCCGGCGACAGCTGCTCGGGGACGAGCCCACGCACGTCGTAGGCCTTGACGAAGTCGGTGAGTACGGGCACGGCGACGACCTTAGTCGTCACGAGTCCTTGAGCATGCGCAGGTGCCCCCGCCGGCGGGCCTCGACGATGCCGGACCCTGCTTCCGCGCTGGCCTGACCTCGTGGGGTCGGCCCCTGCGGCGCCTCGTCACCTCCGGTCCCCGTCCGCTCGGCCCTGGCCGTACGGCGATGTGACCCCGGCCGTCCCGCCTCTCGCACGGCATCGGCGAGCGCCAACAGGTCGTCCGCAGCAAGGACCGGCTCGGAGAACTCCCCGCCGACGCGCACCACGCTCCAGCCGCGGGGTGCGGTGAGCCGCTCGGCATGGTCTCGACACAGGTCATACGTGTGGGGTTCGGCGTAGGTGGCGAGCGGGCCCAGGACGATGGCCCGGTCTGCGTAGGCGTAGGTCAGGGTGGCGACGGCGGGGCGAGCGCAACCGGTCTTCGAGCAACCACGTGTGAGACCCACGATCGTGGACTCTAGTCGGGTCGACCGGCCCCGACGACACACCACGCCGAGGCAGCCGATCTAGAGTGTCGATGTGAGCACGAGTCATCGGCAGGTTCCGGCTCAGACTGCCCGGTCACGCCGGCGGGACCGCCACGGCCGTGGCCCGCGCGGGCCCTTGGCCTGGCCGCCCGTTCCCGCGATGTCGAGTCGGCGGGATCGCTTCGACGACTACGTTCTCGACGCCGCCGCTCGTCTTGAGGCGACCTGTGGCAGGGCGTTTCCCGCCGTCGAGTTCGCCGTCGAGGACGTTCCGCGGGGGCCCGCACCATGGGAGCACCGCGAGGTCCCGCTCGGGCGGCTCTTCCCGGCCAGTGGCAGTCGCCCGGCCCGCATCGTGGTCTATCGGCGTCCGGTCGAGACGCGAGTGTCTGACCCGCGCGACGTGGCAGCCCTCGTGGCCGACATCGTCACGGAGCAGGTGGCCGGGCTGCTGGGCGTTCCTCCTGAGGAGCTGGACCCCGGCTTCGGCGATTGACGGCCTGCCGCCCACCTCCCGTCGAGCGTGCACGTGGCGTGGCCTCGGAACGGCGCCGACTGCACACTGGACTGAAGGGACGGTAGGGCTGGAACCGGGCGCCGGGGACGGGACCGAGCCCAGCGGCATACGACATGGTCCTCAGGCGGGCCCGAAGGGCAGCCGCCTACCGGGTGACCTGACGCACCGGCACGGCCGTCTCTGTCGTCGGTGCGCTCGGGACCGGGACGACGCTGTAGTACGGAACACCCTTGTCGCTGAACGCGACGGTGACCGCTGCCCGGACGTCCCCGGCCGTCGTCGAGATCCAGATCCGGTCCGCAGCGCCGAGCGGGACGCTCGCCGCGGTCCATTTCGAGACCCGAGTGTTGACCCTTCGCTCTGAATCGCCGCTGCCGAGCGTCGTGATGACGTCTCCCCCCGCGGGCCCGGCGACCAGATGAAGGGTCCTGGTCTCGCCCGGCCGCATCGGACCGGGGATGACCACACCTCCGCTGATGGCGATGGGCGGTAGGGCGGGGGTCCAACCGAAGTCGCCCTCTCGGTCAGCTCCCGTCGCCTGCCGGCGGTCGGAGAGGACCGCTGCCGTGAGGGGGCGGTCCGACGTGATGCGCAGGCCGCTCGATCCCACGGCCAACGTGAGTGGCACGTCGAGCGTCGACCCGGCACCGACGCGGACGGCCCGCAGCTCGGCCGGCTGCACCGGGCCGCGCGCAGTGAGAACCGTCACCTGAGCAAGCCCCTCGGCGTCCCCGGGGTTGACCAGGCGCAGGACCAGCTCTCCCTCCCCCGACGGAGCGGCCTCGACACCAGCGACCACGAGGTCCCGCGACGGCGCTGCTGCCGCGGTGGCATCGTCGGCACCACGTGCGGTTGCACCATCGATCCAGGCGTCGCTGAGCACGGCGGACACGACGCCGCCCGTGGCGATGACGTGGACGGCCGGTCGCAGCTCGTCAGGTGCCAGGGCGTCGAGCGACATCGACAACCGTGACGTAGGGGAAATCGAGACGGCCGTTCGGTCAGTGGCATCGACAGGGCCCTCCGCGCCGAAGACCTCCACGACCACGCTGACGGCATTGGCTCCGGGGTTGGTGATGACGACCCGCTCGGTCCGGGACGCACCGCCACCGCCCGCGATGAGCCAGACGTCCGCGCTCGGCTCGAGGCAGGGAGTGAGGACGAAGCCCCGATCGTCGTCACCGGAGTGCAACCAGCTCTGTGTGGCGGCGACACCGGGCGCGAGGCCCCCCTCACCGCTCACGACGACGGGGGCATCCCCCTCGCCCGGTCCGGCGACGGACTCGAACCGTTGGTCGGTCGACGCCGTGGTGCGGCCCGATGGGTCGAGCAGGGCGACCTTTCCCGAGTCAGGGGCTGCCCGCGGGAGGCCGGCGAGCGCAGCCTCGGGGGCGGCCGCAGCAGTCACCTGCACGGTCCCCACCACGTCCCGCATGCCCTGCGTGCCGACGCGTTGCTGACCGGGGCAGACGAGGGCCGCCGACTCGACGAGCACCTGTGAGGTCTGCGGCAGGCCGGCGCGTTCGGTCGGGGCTGCGAGCTGAACCGTGCCCTCCGTCCTGGTCGCTCCGACCGCGAGCCCAGCGGCTGCCAGGGCGATCAGAGCCGGGCGGATCAGGCGGGTCCACTTCCGGACCCAGGCGCCCCGAACAGCTGGTGTGGCGAGCAGGCCCGCCGACGGGCCCTGTCGACTGGGCTCGTTCACGACGTCGACCTCCTCGACCGGCGGTTGCCGAAGGGCAGGGCCATGAACACGACGAAGGTCAGCACGATGCCCTGCGCAAGCCGCCACCACGGCTGGTACGCGGTCAGGTCGATGCGCAGCTGACCACCGGCCGGGGGCAGGTCGTAGCTGGGCTGGCTCTGCCCAGCCACCGGCTGCAGGGGACGGCCGTCCAGCTCCACCACCCCGTGTCGGGCCCACTCGGACGGCTCGGCGACGACCAGACGTCGGGGACCGGCGGCGGTAGGGATCCTCTCCTCGGCAGCGGCGTGCGGACCGTGGGTACGCACGATGGCGATCAGCCGCCCATCGGCGTCGACGATCCGAGCTCTGGACGGGGCGGCGACCGGCGTCACACCCTGGGCGCTGGAATGCGGTTGGACCTTCCACAGCATCCCGTGCTGGCTGGCGCCGAGCCGGGTGAGTCCTCGGGTCGCGTCGAGCCGGCGGGCCAGCGGGGCGCCGCTGTCGGCCTTGGCCTGGACGAAGCCGATGCCCCAGTCCGCCAGCTCGGATGCGTCGAGCACGTCGGTCGAGCGGCCGCCGACGAGACGGGCCACCGCATCGACAAGGGGCCGGTCGTCCGCCGTGGCGGGGCGATCGAGGTCTCGCAGCAGGCCGCCTGGCTCCCGACCGGTCAGCACGAAGTCCACCACCTCGGTCGACGGGCGCAGGAGCAGCAGCCGATTGCTCAGCGGGTCGTCCGACTGCTCGACGGCCACGGCCGGGAGCGTCGCCTCACCGACCGTCAGGGTGCGCCCCGTGCCGGATATCCCCCAGTGAGCCAGCATGGCCAGGACGGGAACCACGACAAGCCCAGCCAGACACGTCGTGCCGACGACGTGCCAGCGCCGTGCTGTGGCGCCCTGCGGAGAGCCTGCCTCCCGCCCTCGACGGACGACGCGGCTGCCCACGAGAACGCCGATGAGGAGACCTGCGATCCAGAGTTCGAGCCCGATCCCCGTCCACGGGTGGGCCGCCGCGGACTGGCCCACCCCGGTCTCGGCCGAACCGACGATGACGCGAGCGGACCCGAGCGCCGCGGCGAGTCCCAGAACGGCCAGAACACTGGCGACGCCCAGGCCGACCCTCTCCGCACGGCTCCTGCCCTGCACCGCATAGCCCAGCGCTCCGAGCGCGACAAGCGAGGCGAGCAGGGGCGCTGCAACGGGGGTCGCGGCTGGCCCTGCCTCGCCAAGGAGGATCCTCCAGGGCTCCGGCGGCGCCGCGGTCGACAGCAGGCCGGGGCCCGAGAGGAGCAGCCGCCAGTCCTCGACGGCGCTGCCGACCCACGGCCCCAGCAGGGCTGGCGGGACGGTGAGGAGCACGAGCGCGCGCAACCGGCGCGTGCCCGGTCCGACGAGCAGCAGGCCGAGCGCCGCAGCCGTGGAGACGATGAGGAAGGGTGGGACGAGAGCGCCGAGCAGAGCGGTGGCCAAGGCAGTGGCGAACGTTGCCGTGTAGGTGCCGTGCCGCTGGGCCGCGAGGGCGAAGCCGGCGAGGACGAGGGGGACGAGGACGTGTCCCAGCGCGGCAGTCACCCTACCGTCGGAGACGGCCATCGTCATCACGGACGAAGCCCCCCAGGCCAGCCCGACGACCGCCCGCGCCACGCGCGAGTGGGTGACGACGCGCCCCGCGAGATAGGCCGACCACACCGAGAGGACTGGTGCGAGGAAGAGCAGCCACGCGATGGTCACACCGGCACTCGATCGGCTCTGCGCCACTCCGGGCACGAGTTCGGCCACCCACGTGACCGCAGACAGGATCGCCAGATGCGGGCTGGTGTCCCCGCTCGAGCCCAGCCCGGCACCGTGCCACGAGTCCCGATACGCGTGCCAGAGCCCCGACGAGTCCGTGGCGACAGGACTCAGCTCCCCCCCGGCGACGCCGGTGCGGGTCGGGGACAACGCGCCCGCCCCGATCGCTTCACGCCATGCGAGGCCTGTCATCACGAGCATCGTGACCACCGCCAGGAAGCCGGGGTGTCTCGCGATGCGTTGGGGCAGCGCCGGCGGGAGAGCATTGACTGACTCCCCCTCGTCGGCCATGGGTCCCGTCTCCGTGGTGGGCGCCACCTCGCGCGGCGCCCGCTCGGGTGTCACCACGTCCTGGATGCGGTCCAAGGTGGAGCGAGCTGCCTCAGTGGGTGAGACGAAGACGGTCCGGAGGTCCCCGCCACCGAGGCGTCTCGTACGGCGGCCCCGCCACCGCGCTCCGAGGATCGACACAGGGTGCAGGACGGCGGTCGCGTCACCGAGCTCGCGCCTGGCTGCTCGCGGCCGTTTCGCGAGGAGGAGGAAGATCGCGGCACCGACTGCTGAGAGCACGATCCACAACGACAGCAGGGGAAGGGCCGCGAGCGAGCACCTGGCCAGAGCTACGTGCCGAGCCGCGCGTCGGGCCTGCCAGTGGGACGTGGTGAAACGAGCCCCACCGTGCCGCTCGTCGGATCCCCCGCCCAGCCCCTCCTCGCCCGTGTACGACTCTCGAAGGGTCGCCCGCGGCACGACGATGACGCGGTATCCCGCGAGCTGTGCGCGCCATCCCAGATCGAGATCGGCCCCGGCGTTCTCGAACGACCGATCGAAACCGCGCAGGTCGGTATGGACATCGCGACGCAGGAGCATGCCGTTCGTGCTCACGGCGAGGACGTCCGTCCGCTGGTCGTGCTGGCCCTGGTCTGCCTCTCCGGGCTCCGGCGAGGGAATCCAGCGACCGGTCCGCGTCGCCTGGAGGCCGAGCGAGACGAGCAAGCGTGGATCGTCCCAGTCGACGATCTTGGGACCCGCGACACCGGCCGAGGGCGACTTCTGGACCGCCTCGAGCAGGCGCGCCAGCGTCGTCGGCGACGGCCTCGAGTTGCCGTGCAGCACCCAGAGCCACTCGGGTGCCCGGGCCGGTGCGGGCGTCGAGCCATTCCGGGTGGCGTGCTCGTCGGCTGGCCCCGACGGCGCTCCGAGGTGCGCGACACCGAGGTCGATGGCCCGCCCGATGGGGACCCGCTCGTCGATCCGGAGGACCGTGACCTCGGGGATCGCCTGCCGCACGCCGGAGTGTGCGCGCGCCATGGCAACGGACGTGTCGGTGCTCGCCACGTCGACGATGAGCAGTCGGTCGGGCGGGACGGTCTGGGTGGCAATGCCATCGAGGCATTCGGCCAACCAGCGACGACCGTTGCGCACGATGAGCAGGGCGCTCACGGAGGCGCGGGGGTCGGCCGCTCGTCCCATGGAGGGGGGGACGGACGAGGCGGCAGCCCCTGCGCCAGCCGTGGGAGTCGCGCCCCGGCTCAGCTCGTCGGGCACAGCGTGCTCCTCCACCCGGGTACCGTTGCGGGTCCCGGGCTCGGCCCGCATGCTCAGACCGCGCGCTTCTTCAGCTTGCGGCGTTCGCGCTCCGAGAGCCCGCCCCAGATGCCGAAACGCTCATCGTTGGCGAGGGCGTACTCGAGGCACTCGGCGCGGACTTCGCAGCCCACGCAGACTTTCTTGGCCTCACGGGTGGAGCCGCCCTTCTCAGGGAAGAACGCCTCCGGATCGGTCTGGGCGCAGAGCGACCGCTCCTGCCAAGAGAGCTCGCCCTCCTGCCCGCCCACATCAGATATCACCAGTACCAGCTCGTGCATGACCCCTCCTCGACCCTGACTTCTTCTGTCAGCACTGCCTTATCCCTGCGTGTCTCGCCGGCTGCCCCCCACAGGCCTTGGCCTGTAGGGCCAACTGGCAAGTACAACAATGAAATTACAAGCGTGTCATGCACCCCACGTCAAGCCGTATGGTGATATTTGCCCGCCGGGTGCGAGGTCTGGTAATGCCTGCGCCTCAGCTCCGTAACCGCTGACGCACTGGGCGACCGCTCCTGAGAGGATCGGCGGCATGCGGATCACAGCCCTGGCCGGCGGAGTGGGCGGCGCCCGGTTCCTTCGAGGACTCGTGCACCACCTTCGGGCCGACTATCCGGACGAGCAGCCTCAGGTCACCGTCATCGGCAATACCGGCGACGACATCACGCTCTTCGGACTACGCGTGTGCCCTGACCTCGACACCATCCTCTACACGCTGGGCGGCGGCGTGCACGAGGGACAGGGATGGGGACGGGCGGACGAGTCCCATCACGTGGCCGCAGAGCTGGCCGAGCTCGGGGCTACGCCCCAGTGGTTCTCCTTGGGGGACAAGGATTTCGCGACACACATCTACCGCTCGCAGCTCTTGGCACGCGGTATGCCGCTGAGCTCGGTCACTGCCCAACTCGCGGCCCGTTGGGGGCTGGGCGACCACGGCGTGACGCTCCTTCCCATGACCGACACCCCGGTGGAGACCCACGTGGTCGTCACCCAGGGCGGGGACCAGGTGGCCATCCACTTCCAGGAGTGGTGGGTACGTCATCAGGCGGCGCTCGAGGCCGACCGGTTCGTGGTCGCAGGACTGGACTCGGCAACCGCGGCACCCGGCGTCCTCGAGGCCATCCGCTCAGCCGACGTCGTCCTCCTGCCGCCGAGCAACCCCGTCGTGTCCATCGGGATCATCCTCGGAGTCCCCGGCGTCCGTGATGCCCTGCGAGGCACCCGCGCGCCCGTCGTGGGCGTTTCTCCGCTCGTCGGGGGGCGACCCGTCCGCGGCCACGCGGACGTGTGCCTGCGGACCATCGGGGTGGACACCACGAGCGAGGCGATCGCGGGTCTGTACCAGGACTTCCTCGACGGCTGGCTCGTCGACTCAGAGGATGCGATGGCGCACCTCACGGGTTCGTCTCGGTTGGCCGTGGTCGCGCGGCCCCTCCTGATGAGCTCGGTCGCCGCTGCAGCGGACATCGCCGGCGCGGCATTGGCGCTCGCGCTGCGTGTCGCGGGGGCTCCGGACCAGACGGAGCTGCAGAAATGAGCACGTCGAAACCGGCCCTCGCCCCGAGCGCACCGGTCACGGTGACTCCGGTCATCGGCATTCCAGAGGTGCGCGAAGGCGACGACCTCGCCAACGTGGTCGACGCGGGGCTGATCCGCTCAGGTCTGCGACTCGTCGACGGCGACATCGTGGTCGTGTCGAGCAAGATCGCGAGCAAGTCGCTCGGGCTCGTCACGCATCACCCCGACAAGGACCGGGTCGTTGCGGCCGAGACCGAGTACGTCGTGGCCGAGCGGGCCCTCCCCGATCGGGTCGCACGCGTCGTCCGCGCCAAGGCGGGGCCGATCATGGCCGCGGCGGGCGTCGACGGCTCCAACACGGGCGAGCGCGGCGGCTGGCTGCTCCTCCCCCACGACCCCGACGCAGTGTGTGCGCGATTGAGGGACGAGCTCGCCCGACGCCACGGAGTCCGCGTCGGCGTCATCCTCAGCGACACCTCTGGCCGCCCCTGGCGCATCGGGCAGGTCGACTTCGCACTCGGGGTGCACGGCGTCCTCGCCACTGACGATCTCAGAGGCGGCCTGGACGCTGACGGCAGGCGCCTGGAGGTCACGACGCGTGCGCTCGCGGACGAGATCGCCGCGGCTGCCGACCTGGCCAAGGGCAAGGTCCATGCCGTTCCTGCAGCGGTGGTCCGCGGCCTCGGGTCGTTCGTCCCGGAGACCGACGACCCGGCTGCCGTGCGCGGGCGCGACCTCGTCCGGTCGGGACCGGACGACTGGTTCGGCTATGGACGGGTGGAGGCCGTCCGTGCGGCGCTGGGTGTCGAGCCCGGCACGACCGATGCGGACGCCGTCGGCATCCCGCCGGCGTCGCACCGTGATTCCACGCGCCTCGACGCGGTCGGGCGGGCGGTACGCGCCGCACTTCACGGGATCGACTCGGGCAGCGCCGACCTCGGACAGCTGTCGGTCACCCTGAGCGCTGACACGCCCTTCGAGCTCGGGCGGCTGACGGCCAGACTGGAGGCCGCACTGTGGTGCGAGTGGTTGCGCGGGACCCCGAGACAGCCGAGCGCCGATGGCCTGTCAGTCGTCGTCGAGGTCTCCGGATTTGCCGACCGACACAGTCAAGCACCCCGCTGACCGCACGGTCCGGCAATCACGCGAACGACCGTGGGGCATGATCCGCGTCTCGTCCCTTGGCCCAGGCCTTGCTCAGGTGACCGTGAAGACGACCTTGCCGAACACGTCGCCGTCGACCATGCGGGCGAAGCCCTCCCGGGCGTCGCTGAGCGGCAGCACGGTATCGATGACCGGCTCGATGCGCTGCTGCACGATGAAGCGCGACAGATGTGCGAGCTCGTCACGAGTGCCCATCGTCGAGCCGACCACGCGCAGCTGCTTGAAGAAGATCTTCGTCAGCTCCGCCTTTCCCGGCGCATCGCCCGAGGTGGCCCCGGAGATGACGATCGTGCCGCCCGGGCGCAGCGAGTTCACCGAATGGGACCAGGTGGCTGCCCCGACGGTCTCCATCACGGCATCGACCCGCTCCGGTAACCGCTCCCCCGACTCGAACACTCGGTCCGCGCCGATGGACTGGGCCTTCTCTGCCTTGGCCGCATCCCGCGAGGTCGCCCACATCCGGTAGCCGGCGGACGCGCCAAGCTGGATGAGCGCCGTCGCGACGCCGCCGCCAGCCCCTTGGACGAGCACCGTGCCGCCGGGCTTGACACCGGAGTTGGTGAAGAGCATCCGGTAGGCCGTGAGCCACGCCGTCGAGAGGCAGGCCGCCGCCTCCCACGTGAGGTCGGCCGGCTTGGGAACGAGGTTGCCGCGCGGCACGAGGACGTACTCGGCGAGGGTGCCGTCGTGCAGCTCGGAAAGGAGGGTGCGCTTCGGGTCGAGGGTCTCGTCGCCCTGCCATCCGTCCGACGCGACGACCGCGTGGACGATGACCTCATTGCCCTCCTCGTCGACCCCGGCCCCGTCACAGCCGAGCACCATGGGCAGTCGCTCCGCGGGCAGCCCGACGCCCCGGAGCGACCAGACGTCGTGATGGTTCAGTCCTGCGGTGCGCAGCCGCACCCTGGCCCAGCCCTCGCCCGGCTGCGGGTCCGGTCGCTCCCCGACGACGAGCCCGGAGAGCGGGTCGGTGGTCGACTGGCTGGCGGCGTAGACAGCGAGCATGACTGCACCCTAACGACCGGGCCACCAGCGGGCCCGAGCGGGGGCGGGAGGACTGGGACCGCGCTGGGCCCGGTGAACCGGGCCCAGCGGCATACGACCTGATGGGGTGCTTCAGCCACAGCGGACGGCGAGGCCCGAGACCGCCTCCGCCACACGCTTGGCGACGCGGTCGTCGAACACGCTCGGCACGACGAGGTCTGCGGCCGGCTCGTCGACGAGGTCGGCGATCGCACGGGCGGCCGCCAGCTTCATCTCCTCGGTGATCGCGCCCACGCCCGAGTCGAGAGCCCCCCGGAAGATGCCGGGGAACGCGAGCACGTTGTTGATCTGGTTGGGGAAGTCGGACCGACCTGTCGCAACGACTTCGGCGAATTTGTGCGCGACGGACGGGTGGACCTCGGGGTCCGGGTTGGCCAACGCGAAGATGATCGCCCGCGGCGCCATCCGCATCAGGTCACTCTCAGGCACCGTCCCGCCCGACACGCCGATGTAGACGTCCGAACCCTCGAGCGCATCACCGAGGAGGCCGGTGCGGCCGGACCGGTTGGTGGTGTCGCGGAGCGCCTCCTTGTGGTCGGGCAGGCCCACTCGATCCGGGCCGATGATCCCCGACGAGTCCACGACGATGACGTCGCCGACACCAGCCCGGACGAGGATGGATGACACGGCGACACCCGCGGCGCCTGCACCGGACACGACGACGGTGAGGTCCTCGAGACGCTTGTCGACGACCCGCGCAGCGTTGTACAGCGCGGCCAGGGCAACGATCGCCGTGCCGTGCTGGTCGTCGTGGAAGACGGGGATGTCCAGGCGCTCCTTGAGGCGACGCTCGATCTCGAAGCACCGCGGCGCCGAGATGTCCTCGAGGTTGATGCCGCCGTACGTCGGCGCCATCCGCGCGACCGCGTCGACGAGCTCGTCCACCGTGCCGGTCTCGAGGCACACCGGGACGGCGTCGACGTCCGCGAAGTGCTTGAAGAGCACCGCCTTGCCCTCCATCACGGGCATCGCTGCGAGCGGTCCAATATTTCCGAGGCCGAGGACGGCGGTGCCGTCGGTGACGACCGCGACGGTGTTGCGCCTGCTCGTGTAGCGAGCGGCCAGGGCGGAGTCGGCTGCGATCGCCCGGGAGACCTCCGCCACTCCCGGGGTGTACAACAGGGCCAGGTCCTCAGCGTCACGCAGCGGCGAGGTCGCGTGTACCCCGAGTTTGCCGCCCTCGTGCGCCCGGAACACCGGGTCGTTCACGTCGAAGGGCTGGCTGACGGGCAACGCACTCATGAGAGGAACTCCTCGTTCGCATGGGATGAGCATCGACAGGGCACCGCGCCCTGACGGAAATGGCAAGGGCCGCGGGTCTGGCCACTGGTGCAGTATGCGAGACGGGGATTACCCGAACGGCGACAGTCTGCCACAACGGATGGTGCTGACGACACGTGACGCCGGCAAATCGTTGTGGAACGAGTCACCTACAAGCGTCGCCTGAGATCGGCGCCACTCGTTTGCGATGGCTGGGCTGCGTCGAGGTGGCGAAGGAGTGCGTCGACCACGTGCGGGTCGTACTCGTAGCCGAGGCCGAGGTAGATCCGCTCGACCGCCGCGTCCCGCGCCGTCCGGCTTCGGGACCCCTCGGTCAGGTCCTCGTAGGCGTTGACCACCTTGATGATCCGGCTCGTGAGGGGGATCTCCTCACCGAGTTCACGAAGCTGGCGATAGGGCGTCGCCTGGTGCTCCAGGATCTGCGCCACGTCGTCGAGGACGCCGGTCTCGCGCACGATGGCCAGCGTGTCGGCACCGATGCGCCGCTGGTCTGCAGGCGCTGCGAGGACGGTCGCGCCGCCGGGGATGGGGTCGACGAGGGCGACCTGGCCGATGTCGTGCAGGAGTGCGGCGTACTCGAGATCGAGCAGCTCCCGCTCCGACAGGCCGAGTTCCCGCCCCACCGCGACGGAGGTCGCGGCGACCCGCTCCGAGTGTCCCGACGGGGTGTAGCCCGCGACGTCGGTGAGCCGCGCAAGGGTACGGATGCTCTGCAGATAGGTGGCCCGGATACTGACGTATCGGCGGAATGCGAAGAGCGTGAGCACCAGCGGTGACAGGAAGAGCGGCACTGCCGGAGCCCCCAGAGGCGGGACCGCCAGGGCGATGAGCACACCGGTCACGGCGAGGGCCGTGGAGAGGGCGAAGCTCGACCGCAGCTCGTCCTTGAAGGTCTGCCACCACGCGGCGCGGAGCACAGCACGTGCGGTTGTGGTGACGAACGCGTCAGCGAGGAGCCCGACGAAAGCGATCGCGAGCATGAGCACCGCGCTCTGCCACGGCTCCAGCCCGTCGTCCCTGATCGGCTCTCCTCGGGCCTGGCTGAGATGGATCCCGCGGTAGAGCAGGGCGGCGACGGCGATGCTGATGAACCGTCCGGCCGCCTCCACCGGGTTGACCGGGCGCCCGATCAGGTGCCTGGCGAGCCCCGCGACCGTCATCGCCATCGCAGTCACGGCGAGGACGAACACCGAGCCGTAGGACACACCCCTGTCGCCGGGCAGCTCGGTAGCGAACACGAAGCCGAGCGCAGCAGCGGTGGCGATGGGGGCGGAGCCTCGGAAGCGAGGTCCGGCCAGTTGGAACCACTCGCCGATGATGATGGCGGCGGCAAACGTTCCCACGAGCGCCGCGGTGCCCGTGTCGCCCCAGGCCGGAGAATCCGCGGACAGCACGATGAGGACGGC
>NZ_DATCWX010000290.1:0-2933 GCF_036566125.1 Intrasporangium sp. | reverse complement strand
CGCAGCGACGCTCGGGCGAGCGGGCCTCGCAGCGTGAGGACCTCCCGGCCGCCCGGGCCGTCGTCACCCCGCCCGCCCGCCGACAACTGCTCGACGACGTCGGTCACGACGCGCGCATTCGCCGTCGCCGTCGTCGCGAGGACCGGTGTCTCGCCAGGCAAGGTGGTGAGCAGGTCCCGGATCCGCCGGTAGTCGGGCCGGAAGTCGTGCCCCCAGTCGCTGATGCAGTGCGCCTCGTCGACGACGAGCAGGCCGCACGACGCCGCGAGGGCCGGGAGCTGCTCATCGCGAAAGCGCGGGTTGTTCAGGCGCTCCGGGCTGACGAGCAGCACGTCCACCTCATCGCGCGCCAGCGCTCCCGAGACCGCACCCCACTCGTCGGCGTTCGTCGAGTTGAGCGTGACCGCGCGGATCCCGGCCCGCTCCGCCGCCGCGATCTGGTCCCGCATCAGCGCCAGGAGCGGGCTCACGATGACGGTCGGCCCGGCACCCTCGGCGCGCCGCAGCGCCGTCGCCACGAAGTAGACGGCCGACTTGCCCCACCCGGTCCGCTGGACGACAAGCACGCGCCGCCGGGACGCGACGAGCGCCTCGATCGCCTCGAGCTGCCCATCGCGGAAGTCGACCTCGTCGCGCCCGACCAGGCGCCGGAGCGCGACGGTGGCGCGCTCGCGCAGGTCGGTCGCGGGTGGGGCGGTCGGTGAACTCGGCATGGCACCCACCGTACGGGCCGATGGTGACCGAGCTCAGCGGCATACGGCATCGGCTGTGGACGGGGTGTACCGCGAAGGGAGGGTGTGGACGGCACTGCAAGGATGGGGTCCATGGAGCCGTACGCCGCCCACGTGTCCCTGCGGTGGTCCGACATGGACGCCTACGCGCACATCAACAACGTCCAGTTCCTCCGACTGCTCGAGGACGCGCGCGTCATCGGCTTCCGGGACTGGTTCGGCCAGGAGCGGTCCCTCCTCGACGAGGGCGTGCTCGTGTCGCGGCACGAGATCGAGTACCGCCATCCGCTCGGCTTCCGCCACGAGCCGGTCGAGATCCAGATGTGGGTCTCGCGCATCGGCGGGGCAGGTTTCGACGTGGCCTACGTCGTCACCGATCCTGACGGCGTGGGTGACGGAGCTGGCGGTCAGCGCACCGTCTACGCCGTTGCCGAGACCGAGCTCGCGCTCTACGACTTCGCCTCCGCGTCACCGAGGCGGATGCGGCCGGAGGAGCGACAGGTCCTGGGCCAGCTCTTCGGCGACCCGGCACCGTTCCGGAGGCGGCGGCGGTGAGCGCCGTCGCCGAGCAGATCGACTTCGGGGACGCTCGCGGCCTGACTGACCTCTCGACCTTCATCGGCCGGGCGCGCGTCGCCGTGCCGGACGGCGCCATCCGGCTCCAGGTGCCCGGACGTGGGCTGCTCGTCGTCACCGTCGCCGTGCTCGAGGGGTCCGGCCTCCTGGGGGACGGGACCGTGCTCGGCCTCCGGGCGGTCCGCATTCGGGACGCCACCCCCGGGATCGACGCGACGGTGACCTTCGCGTCGATCACCGACCGCCTGGCGCGACACCGTGGCACCGAGACGACGTTGAGCGTGCCCCCGACCACGGTGTCGCCACCCTGGGCCGGGTTGACGCCGCCGCGCGAGGGCTGGGAGCGCGTCGGCGCGCTCGACGCGGCGGACGTCCGGAGCGCCGCCGAACACGGCATCGCCGAGGTGGCGGAGGGGACCCCGGCTGGAGCGGGCGGCGCCGCGGTGACGGCCCTGCGACGCCGGGTCTGGGGGGCGATGACGCGGACCGTCCCGCCGATCGCGTCCGGGCTCGCCTTCGGCGCGCACGTCCTGGGGTTCCTCGAGGACGGCGAGCCGACCGTCGTCGCGACGTGCGGACGGTGGACCCGGCTCACCACGTCGCGGGGTCACGTCCTCGTGCGCTGAGCCCTCGGTCCCGCCCCACACGGCACGCGTATGCCGCTCAGCCGGCTCCCGTCCACACGTTGCGGTCGGTGAGCACGTCCTTGAGGACATCGATGCGGTCGCTGACGAGGCCGTCGACGCCGAGGTCGAGCAGGCGGTGCATCTCGTCCGGGTCGTCGACCGTCCACGCGTGGACCTGCTTGCCGAAGTGGTGGGCGGCGTCGACGAGCTTGCGCGTCACGACGGTCACCTCACGGCGCCCGAGGAGGTAGGTCGGCGGGACCTGGAAGACGTCGGCCGGGGACCGGAGCAGACGCGACAGGGCACGGGGACCGAAGCGCATGAGGATCGTGCCGGCATGGGCAGCGGCCGTCGCTACCCGACCGGCGGACACCTTCCGGAAGGTGGTGATCTCCCGCTGGTAGAACGACCCGACGCACACCGAGTCGTGCAGGCCACGATGCTCGATGAGCTCCCAGAGCAGCTCGCCGGTCCGCGGTGCCTTGAGGTCGATGTTGAGCTTGGTCTCGGGGAAGGTCTCGATGACCTCGCTGAGCAGCGGCACGTGCTCGCCGTGACCGACCCGGGCCCAGCGGATCTCGTCCCAGTCCAGGCTCCGGATCCGGCCATGCAGGTCCGAGACGCGGTCGAGCCGGTCGTCGTGGAAGGCGACGAGGCGACCGTCGCGCGTGGCATGGACGTCGGTCTCGATGTGGGTGTAGCCGAGGGCGACCGCGTTGCGGAAGGCGGTCATGGTGTTCTCGATGCCGAGGTTCGGCTCGTAGAGCGCGCCGCCGCGGTGAGCGAGGGCGACGGGCGTCCGAGCCAGGTACGGCTTCGTGCTCATGGGGTCGAGGCTAGCCGTCGCTCGGCGCGCGGTTGCTCACGGCCACCTCGCCCACACGGTGGTGTCCGTCGGCACCAGCCCGGCGCCGAGCGGCCCCGATGCTGCGATCACCTCGGCACCATCGGGCAGCGGCACCGGCTCGGCGCCGATGTTGGCGACGACGAGCAGGCCGCC
>NZ_DATCWX010000288.1:0-6435 GCF_036566125.1 Intrasporangium sp. | reverse complement strand
GTTCTCGACGGCACTGACGACCGCCGCTGCCGTGGCGCACTCGAGCCAGTGCACCACCTCGACGTCCTTGGCGGGACGACGGCCCACCGCGGCACGAACTGCGTCACGGGTCGTGATGTCATCGCTGTAGAGCAGCACATTCACCTGGTGCAGGGGCGCCGTGCCCCGGCGCTCAGTGGCGATCTCGTTCGAGGCGGTCATGCCAGCGATGCTACCGGTCGACAGGGAGCCGTCGGGCCCGCCCCGCCCTGGAGCCCTCGAGGTGCTCGACGTGTGCAAACGTCACGAATTCATCAGTACCCCACCGAAAACTGGGGGTCGCTCTCACACTCAGGAACGAATGTGGGAATAATGACCGACGTGGCGACAGCATCAGCATTTCCTTCAAGCGCAGTGGCGACGGCCGGGCACGGACCGGCGACCCGCCCCAACATGGTTGCCGTTGGCACCATCGTGTGGCTCTCGAGCGAGCTCATGTTCTTCGCGGGTCTGTTCGCGGTGTACTTCCAGCTCCGGTCCGTCCGGGGGGATCTGTGGGCGGAGCAGGTGCAGAAGCTCAACCTCCCCTTCGCCTCCGTCAACTGCCTCGTGCTGGTCGTCTCCTCCGTGTGGTGCCAGCTCGGCGTGTGGAAGGCGGAGCGCGGCCAGAAGGCCCGCACGGGCTCCCTCTTCGACCTGAAGAACTGGGGCATGCGGGAGTGGTACGTCGTCACCTACCTCTTCGGCTCCTTCTTCATCGCGGGCCAGGTGATGGAGTACGCCGAGCTCGTCCACCAGAACGTCACTCTGAGCTCCGACGCCTACGGCTCCGTCTTCTACATGGCGACCGGCTTCCACGGTCTCCACGTGACCGGTGGCCTGCTCGCCTTCCTGCTCATCATTGCGCGCACCTTCACGACTCGTCGCTACACGCACGCGAACGCGACAGGAGCGGTTGTCACGTCGTACTACTGGCACTTCGTCGACGTCGTCTGGATCGCGCTGTTCGCCACCATCTACATCCTCCAATGACCCCCACTGCGCCTCGCGCGCCAGGCCCGACCAGCACCACTTGCACCGCCCCGACGGACGACAGGACCTCACAGTGAACGCCTTGGCCGCACGCCGACGACACCCCGCCGCGATAGCGCTGCTCATCCTCGTCGGCCTGCTCATCATGGGTGGCGCCTACTCCTTCATCGCCCCCAAGGACGCCAACGCGTCCACGGCCGTCGCAACGGCTTCCGTCGAGGAGGGCCAGAAGCTCTTCCTCGGCAACTGCGCCTCCTGCCACGGCACCAACGCCCAGGGCACCCAGTCCGGCCCCTCCCTCGTCGGCGTGGGCGCGGCAGCGGTCGACTTCCAGGTCGGCACCGGCCGGATGCCGATGGCCAGGCCGGATGTCCAGGCCCCGCGCAACGACGTCAAGTTCGACGATGACGAGATCGCCTCGCTCGCCGCCTACGTCGCCACACTCGGCCCCGGCCCGGCGATCCCCGACAAGCAGTTCACGACCGTCATCGAGCCCGGCACGCCGGAGAACAACCGCGCCATCGCCGAGGGTGGCGTGATCTTCCGCGTGAACTGCGCCATGTGCCACAACTTCGCGGGCGCCGGCGGCGCCCTGACTCGTGGGAAGTACGCCCCCGGCCTGCAGGACGTCGAGCCGCGGCACATGTACTCCGCCATGGTGACCGGCCCTCAGTCGATGCCGGTGTTCAGCGACACCAACCTCACGCCCGAGGCGAAGCAGAAGGTCATCTCGTACCTCAAGGCCCAGGAGCAGGCCACCAGCGTCGGAGGTCTGAGCCTGGGCGACCTCGGCCCGGTGTCCGAAGGCTTCTTCGCCTGGGTCTTCATGCTCGGCCTCCTCATCGCAGCGGCAGTGTGGCTCGGCAAGAAGGCGGCATGAGCCAGACAGCTGCTCGCCCGGCCCTCCGCCCCAACCCGACCGTCCGGATCATGAGCGACAGGACATCCAACCGATGAACGACAACGAGACCAGCGTGGCACCGGTCGAGGGCAGCGTCGTTGCGCCCGCTTCCGGTGACGGCCAGGTCCTGCCGGCGTCGCTGGCAGCCGGGCCCGACACCTTCAAGAACCCGGGTCTGCCGCCGCACATCCCGCGCGCTGGCGATCTGGACCCGAAGGCGGCCAAGCGGGCCGAGCGCCAGATCGCCACGATGTTCGGCATCTCGATGCTCGGGGCGCTCGTCTTCGTGGTCAGCTACTTCGCGATCCGTGATGAGGCGACCTTCTTCTTCCCGGGCGTCGGCAAGGCCAGCACCCAGAACGTTGTCCTCGGCCTGTCGCTAGGCGTTTCCATTCTCTTCATCGGCCTTGGGGCGGTGCACTGGGCGAAGACCCTGATGTCCGACGTGGAGATCACCGAGGAGCGGCATGTCCAGGCCTCGAGCCAGGAGGAGCGGGCCGAAGCGGTCGCCGTCGTCAGCGAGGGCGTCGAGTCGACCGGGCTGACCCGGCGCCCGATCCTCAAGTACTCCCTCGGTGGGGCTCTCGGCCTGTTTGCCCTGCCCCTGGGCCTGCAGGTGGTGGGGTCGCTCGGCCCGACCACCATCGGGGAGCTCAAGGAAACGCTCTGGGACCCCGAGAACAATGGAGGGCAGCCGATCCGGCTCATGCGTGACCCGGAGATGACCCCGATCAAGCTCTCGGATGTCACGAACGGCTCCGTCTTCCACGTCATGCCCGAGACGCTGCAGCACTCCATCGACGAGGGTCGCCACGTCCTCGAGGGCAAGGCCAAGGCCGCCGTCATCCTGATCCGCATCGACCCCAACCTGATCAAGGTCCAGAAGGCCCGCGACTGGGGCGTCGACGGCGTCGTCGCCTACTCCAAGATCTGCACGCACGTGGGGTGCGCGGTCGGCCTCTACGAGCAGCAGACCCACCACCTGCTGTGCCCGTGCCACCAGTCCACCTTCGACCTGACCGAGGACTGCAAGGTCATCTTCGGCCCGGCCAAGCGTGCGCTGCCGCAACTCAAGATCACCGTGGACGACGAGGGCTACCTCGTCGCACCCGAGGGCTTCGCAGAGCCCGTCGGGCCGAGCTTCTGGGAGCGTAAGCGATGAGCGCCACCTACCAGCCCCGTCAAGCCGGGGCGCTGCGCGACGGCGACGAAGCGGCCGCGGAGCGACGCGCCGAGCAGAAGCCGCTCGGCGGTCTCGCCGGCTGGATCGACGACCGGACCGGCACGGCCAAGGGGTCGAGCACCCTGCTGAGGAAGGTCTTCCCGGAGCACTGGTCGTTCATGCTCGGTGAGATCGCGATGTACTCGCTGATCGTCTGCCTGCTCACTGGCGTCTTCCTCACCTTCTGGTTCGTCCCGAGCATGACCCAGGTGGTTTACGACGGCTCCTATGTGCCGCTGCAGGGCGTCATCGTCTCGGACGCCTACCGGTCGACGCTGGACATCTCCTTCGACATCCGCGGGGGATTGCTCATCCGCCAGATCCACCACTGGGCCGCCCTGATCTTCGTCGTCGCGGTCTTCGTGCACATGGCCCGGATCTTCTTCACCGGCGCCTTCCGCAAGCCGCGCGAGATCAACTGGGTCTTCGGCACCATCCTGTCGCTGCTGGCCTGCATCGAGGGCTTCGCCGGCTACTCCCTGCCGGACGACCTTCTCTCCGGCACAGGCATCCGCGCGATGAACGGCTTCGTCCAGTCCGCGCCCATCATCGGCTCGTACCTGTCGTACTTCATCTTCGGTGGGGCCTTCCCCGGCGAGCAGATCGTCCCGATCCTGTACTCCGCGCACATCCTGCTGATCCCGGCGATCCTCGTCGGCCTGTTCATCCTGCACATCGTGCTCGTCTTCGTGCACAAGCACACGCAGTACCCCGGGCCGGGCCGGACGAACAACAACGTCGTCGGTTACCCCTTCATGCCGGTGTACATCGCGAAGGCCGGCGGGTTCTTCTTCATCGTCTTCGGCGTCATCGCCCTGGTCGCGGCCGTCGTCACGATCAACCCGATCTGGGCCTACGGACCGTACGACCCGTCACCCATCACCGCCGGCTCCCAGCCGGACTGGTACATGGGCTTCGCGGACGGGGCGCTGCGCCTCGTGCCCGGCTGGCTGGAGTTCGTGTCCTGGGGTGACTTCACCTGGAGCATGAACATCTTCCCGTTCTCGCTCATCCTGCTCCCCCTCATGTGGACGATCATCGGCGTCTATCCCTTCGTCGAGAAGTGGGTGACCGGTGACAACCGCGAGCACCACCTGCTCGACCGTCCCCGCAACGCGCCGACCCGCACCGGCATCGGCGTCGCCGGCATCGTGATGTACTGCGTGCTCATGTTCGCCGCAGGCAACGACCTCATGGCGATCAAGCTGCACCTGTCCATCAACGACATCACCAATGCCCTGCGGCTGCTGTTCTTCATCGGCCCGCCGATCGCGTTCTGGATCACCAAGCGGATCTGCCTCAGCCTGCAACGCGCAGACCGCCAGAAGGTCCTGCACGGCCGCGAGACCGGAACCATCTGGCGCCACGCGGATGGTCGCTTCGAGGAGATCCACGCACCGCTCACGCCGGCCGAGCGTTGGCCGCTCGTTCAGCACGAGGTGGCCGAGCCGCTTGAGCTCATTCAGGAGGTCGACGGCAACGGTGTCGCCAGCCCCATCGCCCGCAAGGAGCGTCTGCGCGCCAGGCTGTCGCGGTTCTACTTCCGTGACCGAGTGGCACCGGCAACCCCCTCCGAGCTCGAGGCCGCTCACCACGAGCACGAGGTCCAGGCGGCCCAACCGGTATCCGTCGCCCCAGAGGAGATCGAGCCGGCAGCCCGCCGCTGACCCTGGAATCCGGTCACACGGCTGGCCAGGACGGCCCCACCGCAGACAGCGGTGGGGCCGTTTCATGCCCCCTGTGGGTGCCTACGTGGGTGGGGGTGGGGGTGCCTGACCGACGTGCGAGACTCGCATCGTGCAGCACCTGAGTGACGCCGAGTTCGAAGCCGCGGTCGGGGATGCGCTGGACGGCATCCCGCCGCAGCT
Organism: Intrasporangium sp.; assembly: GCF_036566125.1. Lineage (GTDB taxonomy): Bacteria > Actinomycetota > Actinomycetes > Actinomycetales > Dermatophilaceae > Intrasporangium. Next base: position 1,433 of record NZ_DATCWX010000288.1, on the reverse strand, counting down.
GGCCCGCGCCATGGACAACGTCGTGGTGCTCATCGAGCAGGAGCCGCCCGACGGCGATCCCGAGCTGCTCGGTGTCTACGACGGGACTCCCCTGACGGAACGTGACGGCTGGTGGGCGGCTGGCGCCTTGCCGGACCGCATCACGATCTTCCAGGGCCCTCTCGAGCGGATGTGCGCGTCCGTCGAGGAACTGCGCGAGGAGATCGCCATCACCGTCGTCCACGAGATTGCACACCATTTTGGCATCGACGACAGGCAGCTCCACGAGCTGGGTTGGGGCTGATCGCGCGCTGCGGCAGCCGACAGCCCGACGTGCCTCACGTCAAGATGCCCGCAAGGGCTACGCGTCGGTCCACAGCGACTCGGCGCATACCCGCGGGTAGTTTTCGTGAGTGTCGCCGAGATCTTTACCTTGGCGTTGGATGAGATTACCGTCGGAGGACAAGCCAATCGATCGGACGGAGGTGCCTTGAGATGTTCTCTCCCACACGATCGCACCGCAAGCCTGAGGGGCCGTGACAGGACCCATCAAGTGTCGAAGGGGAAGGACCACCATCCTTCCCCTTCGCGCTGTCTCGGTCAGATCGAGTACTCGCCAGAGAACGACTCGAACACCCAGAGAACCACGGCGACGACTCCGACGAACAGACCGACGATGAACAGCCACCAGCCGATGGCAAGACCCGCGAACATGATCGCACCGGCACCGGCCAGCCACAGCGGCGTCCAGGAGCTCGCCACGAAGTACCCGTAGTTGCCCTCAGCCTCGGCGATCTCGCCGCTGGCGTTGTCCTCCGGTCGCAGCGGCAGCTTCCTGCCGGTCATGAAGAAGTAGAAGCCGCTGAGCAGGAACAGACCCGCGGTGAGCGCGAGCGCCACGACGCCGATCGGCTCCTTCCAGTCCGACCAGAACCCATAGACGAGCGTGATCGGGGCGAAGAAGGCGAAGAGGTAGAAGAACAGCTTGGTCTCGACGCGCATCGTCAGTCTCCGAACGGGTCTCGGTTGGTGGTCGAACGCTCACCGGGCGTCTCGTCGAGATCCGCCGGTCCCATCACCTGGGCCAGCGTTCCCCGATCCGGCACCGGCGTGGCCCCAGGTGCGACCTCGGGGTGATGCAGGTCGAAGGCAGGACGCTCGGAACGGATCCGGGGAAGCGAGGTGAAGTTGTGCCGCGGCGGCGGGGAGGACGTCGCCCACTCGAGGGACGCGCCGTAACCCCATGGGTCATCCGTGTTGACCAGCGGAGCCTTCTTCCACGTGCGCCACACGTTGTAGAGGAACGGGATCATCGACGCTCCGAGCAGGAAGGCACCCATGCTGGAGACGATGTTCCCGGCCTGGAACCCCTCCTCGGGCAGGTAGTCGGCGTAGCGGCGGGCCATGCCCTCGATGCCGAGCCAGTGCTGGATGAGGAAGGTTGTGTGGAAGCC
>NZ_DATCWX010000281.1:0-25096 GCF_036566125.1 Intrasporangium sp. | reverse complement strand
GATGCGACGGCTGAGCCCGCTCGACGCGTCTTTCCTAAATCTCGAGCGTGACGTGCAGGCACTCAATGTGGGGTCCGCTCTCATCTTCGAGGGGCCGGCCCCACCGTACGACGATGTCTGCCGGGCGATCGAGGCTCCGTTGTCTGCTCTGCCGCGCTACCGGCAGCATGTGCGCCGGGTCCCGCTCGACCTCGCCCTCCCGGTGTGGGTCGATGACCCCCGGTTCCGCCTGCGCGACCACGTCGGTCACCGCACGCTGCGTCCGCCCGGCACCGACGCTGCCCTGCGCGCCCTGGCCGCACAGCTGATCTCACGCCCCCTCGACCTTGACCGGCCCCTCTGGCACACGTGGCTCGTGACGGGGTTGCAGGACGGACGTTTCGCGCTCGTCAACACGAACCACCACGCGATGATCGATGGCCTCTCCGGGGCGGACATCATCACCAAGCTGCTCACGACGAGTCCCGACGCCACCGTGCCGGAGACGCCGTCGCCGTCTCCGTGGACCCCGGAAGGGGAGCCGACGGCAGTCCAGCTGACGCTGGACGCGCTTGTCGAGATGGCTACCTCTCCCGTCCGTACCGTCCAGAGAGTGGCGCGCGCCCTGCGCCCGAAGGCCATGCCCAAAAGCATGGCGGAGGTCATGGGCATGGCGCGCTTCGGCGAGCAGGTGACGCATCTGGAGCTGGGTCTCAACGGTCCGCTGGGGCCCCGCCGGGACTGGGAATGGGTCCGCGTCGACCTCGACGCCGTCAAGGAGGTAAAGAACCGCCACGGCGGGACGGTCAACGATGTTGTGCTGTCCGCCATCACCGGCGGATTCCGCACCTGGCTGCAGTCCCGAGGCCAGCAGGTCGAGGGGCGGACGCTGCGCACGATGATCCCTGTCTCGACACGTCACCTCGATGAGCGCGGCCGGTTGGGAAACCGGGTGTCGGCGGTGTTCGCAGACCTGCCAGTCGGACTCGTTGATCCGCTCGATCGGCTCCATGCCGTCACGGCGCAGCTCGTGGCCCTGAAGAACGGCGGGACGGCTCTTGGCGTGGATGCTCTGTTGGGGGCCGCTGATCTGCTGCCGGGCAGCCTCTTCGCCCTGGGCGTCAAGGCGTGGGCGCACAGCCCGCAACGAATCTTCAGCACCGTGACCACGAACGTCCCCGGGCCGCAGCAGCCGCTCTACCTGTTGGGCCGGCGAATGACCGAGTTGTACCCCTACATCCCCCTCGGCGTCGACCTGCGGATCACGATCGGCGTCGCATCGTATGCCGGTGGGCTGGCATGGGGGATCACCGGGGACCACGACTCCGTCGGCGACCTACATGTGCTGTCGGACGGCATCCATCAGGCGATCACCGAGCTGATCGCGCTCTCAACTCCTCCCGCAAGCACTCCTCCTACATTCTCCGAGGTGCGTCATGCATGAATTCTCTGAGCCCGCCCGCTACACACCTGAACCAGACGACACCCTCACCGACGACGTCTTCTTCAATGCACGACAACACGGGTCCGAGGTCGGCTACTCGCGCCTTGTTGATGGTGCCTGGGTGCCGGTCACACATGCGCAGCTCGCCACCCAGGTGACCGATGTCGCGGCCGGTCTCATGGCCTGGGGCCTGGCGCCGGGCGACCGTGTCGCGATCATGGCAGGAACGAGCTTCGAGTGGATGCTCTGCGACTTCGCCATCTGGACGGCAGGAGGCGTGACCGTGCCCATCTACGAGACGTCCTCAGCAGAACAGGTCGACTGGATCCTGCGTGACTCTGGTGCCGTCGGGATCTTCGTTGCCAACGCCGACCTGGCCGCGACCGTCCAGTCCGTTCGCGACAGCGCGGCCGACGTGCGAACCGTGTGGACCTTCGACGCCGGTGACCTCGAGGCGCTTGCCGCCGCCGGCCGTGACATTGCTCCAGAGGAGGTCGAAAGCCGACGCACGTCGCGACCGAGCGACTCGCTGGCCACCATCATCTACACCTCCGGGACGACCGGACGGCCTAAGGGCTGCGTCATCACCCACGCCAACCTCCTGTACGAGGTCCGCAACGTCGTCGCCGCCAGGAACGTCACCAAGCTGGTCTTCAACGACCAGAGCAAGACGCTGCTCTTCATCCCGGTCGCTCACATCCTCGCTCGCGTCATCCAGCTGGCTGCTGTCCACAACCGAGTGCACCTGGCGCACAGCAGTGATGCCAAGAAGGCCGTCACCCTCATCAAGGACTTCAAGCCGTCCGCCGTCCTTGCCGTGCCGTACGTCTTCGAGAAGATCTACAACACCGCCAAGCACAAGGCCGGGTCGGAGGGCAAGGGCTGGATCTTCGGCCTCGCCGACACCACGGCCCGTGAGTACAGCGAGTCCCTGGATCGCGGCGGGCCCAGTCTGCTCCTGCGGCTTCGCCACGCTGTGTTCGACCGCCTCGTATACGGCACTCTGAGAGCCGCCCTCGGCGGGGAGGTCGCCTACATCGTCAGCGGTGGAGCGCCTCTCGGAGCTCGGCTGGGCCACTTCTTCCGCGGTGTCGGCGTCAACCCGCTCGAGGGGTACGGCCTGACCGAGACGTGTGCCGGCGTCACCCTGAACGTGCCGGGCCAGCAGCGGATCGGGACAGTCGGCCGACCCGTGCCAGGCTGCGCCGTCCGGATCGACCATGACGGAGAAGTGCTCCTCAAGGGCGGGACCGTGTTCCAGGAGTACTGGCGCAACGAGGAGGCGACGCGGGAGGCCTTCGACGAGGATGGCTGGTTCCGCAGCGGTGACCTGGGTTCACTGGACGACGAGGGCTACCTGACGATCACCGGACGCAAGAAGGACCTCATTGTGACCGCGGGCGGCAAGAACGTTGCCCCCGCCATCCTTGAGGACCGGCTCCGAGCACACTGGCTGCTCAGCCAGTGCATGGTCGTCGGCGACCGCCGCCCGTACGTCGCGGCGCTAGTGACGATCGACGCCGAGGTGCTACCTCAGTGGCAAGCCGAGCAGGGGCGGACCGAGCAGGCATCGATCGAGCAGCTGCGCGAGGACCCGGCCCTGCTCGCCGAGCTGCAGACGGCGGTCGACGACGCCAACAAGGCGGTGTCCAACGCCGAGGCAATCAAGCAGTTCGCCGTCCTCGCGGAGGACTTCACCGTGGACGGAGGCCTGCTCACTCCGACCCTCAAGGTGAAGCGCCAGGTGGTCATGGAGCGGTACGCCGGCGACATCGATGCGATCTACGCACGACATGGTTCACGGGCTACTGAGGCGGCAAGAAGTTAGGGCGTGAGCTCAGGGCGCGCACCGAGGACCGCGATCGCACCCTCGGAGCGGAGCCATTCGCTGATGCGGTCTATGGTCCACCGGGGCACCTCGAGCTGGGGCACGTGGCCAACGTCCTCGGCGACCTCGAACCGCCACGTCGGGTTCCGCCGTGCCACGGTCCTCGCCGCGGCGATGGGCACGAGTCGGTCTCGCGACCCGTGGAGCAGGAGTACGGGCGCGCTGATCCGGCCCATCAGTGCGTAGAGCCACCGGCGCCGGGCCAGAACGAGGACCAGAGAGCGTCCCGCGACGATGAGCTCGGCGTCGACGTCGGGGAGGTCCTGCCGCTCGCGAGCCAGCAGCAGGTGCTGCTGGACAACGTCCTTTGGCACTCGCCGCGTGTCGACACAGCAGAGCCGAAGGACTGCCATCGCCTGCGCCTCGGCGGGTACCAGGCTGCGCCGACGAGACATGAACACTCGGGCCACGGCCGGGGCGGCGTAAGCGCCGAACATCAGCGTGACGAGGGGGTCCGGGCGCGCCATCGGGCCGACCGGGACTGCTGGGTCCACGAGGACCAAACCGGACACGAGATCCGGACGTAGGTCCGCGAGGAGCAGTGCCAGCAGGCCGCCCATTGAGTTTCCGATCACGATGACCGGGTGCCCGATGGCCTCGTCGATGAAACGGGCCAGGAGGGCGAGGTTGTCGCCGATGCGCGGTGACCGCCCGAGCGTCTGCGTGCGTCCGAAGCCGACGAGGTCGATCGCCACGACGCGACACGTCTCGGCAAGCCTCGGCGCCGTCGCAGCCCAGTTGAGCACCGAACCGCCGAGTCCATGCACGAGCAGGAGCAGCGGTCCGTCCTCCGGACCGCCGTAGTCGACATAGTGGACCGGCCCGCCGAGATCCACCCACCTCGACTCGGGCGGCGGTTGGTGCGACGACAAGAGGGCGTCATTCGCCATAGCAGCCACGTCGCCATTGTGACCGCCACACGAGGCGGGATCACCCGTTTCTGCTCATTCGGGACGTTGGCGGAGGCGCAAGGCCCGTCAACCCCAAAGGCAACGCCCCACCAGCCCGTGCGGTCGTTCCAGCGCGCGGCCGCCAGGCTCCGGTCCCTTGCCCGGCAAACCGGGATACCTCGCTCATCGGCTTGACCGACTTGCCTCCAGGATCGCGTGGTCGACCAGGGCCCCACCTGATCCGCCAAGAGACGGGGAGCCGGCCTCGCTGTGACAGTCACCCGGACCCGCTGTCACACCACGGCGGCCGGCGTCGTCTTCATGGTGGTCAGAGCTCTGGCCAAGAAACCATTCCCGACCAAGGAGAACCATGAACCTCGCCCTGTGGATCGTTGCCGGACTGCTTGCCGCCGTCCTTCTCGTCAGCACGTCCAAGGCCTTCGTGCCCAAGGAGCGAATCGCCTCGGTGAGCCATGCCGCCGAGTGGGTGCAGGACTTCAGTCCGGGCGCGCTCCGCGCCATCGCGGCCCTCGAGCTGCTCGCCGCGGCCGGACTGATCCTGCCTGCTGTGCTGGGCATCGCGCCCGGGCTCGTGCCGGTCACCGCCAGCTGTGTGGCGCTGTTGTTCGTTGGAGCGGCAACGATGCGCCTCCGCCGCGGGGAGCGGGCCACGGTGGTGCCCGACCTCGTGTATCTCGCGCTGGCCATCTTCGTCGCGTGGGGCCGCTTCGGCCCGCATCCCTTCCCCGCCTGATCCGCTCGGTCGAGAGGGGCCCGGGCCACGCGTCGCGTCAGGCACGCCGTTGCCGACAGCTGTCGACGGCGCGAAGTGGGTGGGGCAGCAGGGGCTTGAACCCTGGACCGACGGATTATGAGTCCGCTGCTCTAACCGGCTGAGCTACTGCCCCGGACGCCACGACTGCATCGTGGGCGCAGCGAGTCTACCCACCCCGGCGCCGGTCGCTCCTCCTCGACGTCCTAGGCTCGACCGGGAACGCAAGGTGAGGAGCAGCATGGGTGAGGGGATCCGCGTCGCGGCGGTCGACGACGTCGAGCCGGGCGAAGCGCTCGTCCTGCCCGAGGACCTGACGCGAACAGAGGAGCCCATCTCGCTCTTCCGTGATGACGACGGCAGCTACTACGCCCTCGATGACACCTGCTCGCACGAAGACGCCTCTCTCGCCGAGGGTTGGATCGAGGCCGGCGAGGTGGAGTGCCCACTCCACGCGAGCCGCTTCTGCCTACGCACCGGTGAGGTGATGTGCCTGCCGGCGACCAAGCCCGTGGCCAGCCACAAGCTCGAGATCCGCGACGGAGAGATCTACCTGTTCCCAGGCGTCCCCAACGACGCATGACGGCCTGATCCACGCCAGACTGCCGAGAATTGCTGGTACGCATGGGTCTCGTGGTGCACAATGGTCACGGGCTCACGGAAGTGAGCCCAGCGGCATACAACTTCATCTATGTCCGACAGCACGAGCTGACCGACACGCGCGAGGTCGTTGGGGAAGACGTCCCTTGCACGTGAGGAGGTCAGGATGTCTGTCGCGATGCCGCGTTCCCCGCGCTACACCACACGCGGGGTGGTGTTCATCCATGGTGCCCCGACGGCACTGTGCCCCCACATCGTGTGGGCGATCGAGGCCGTCCTCGACCAGCGCATCTCACTCGACTGGATCGCGCAGCCGATCCTGCCCCGCACGGTGCGCACGGAACTCTCCTGGACGGGCGCGGTGGGCACTGGCGCCGAGTTGGCGAGTGCCCTCCGCGGCTGGGAAGGCCTGCGTTACGAGGTGACCGAGGACCCGACCGCCGTCTCTGACGGGTCGAGATGGTCCTTCACGCCGAGCCTGGGGATCCATCACACGATGACGAGCGTCAGCGGCGACGCGGTCATCCAGGAGGACCGCCTCCGTGACGCGATGATTCGCAGCCGCGGCGACGCGGACGCACTGCAGGAGGAGATCGACCGGCTGCTCGGAGTCCCGTGGGACGAGGAGCTCGAGCCGTTCCGCTACGCCGGCGAGGGCGCTCCCGTGAGGTGGCTGCACAAGGTCGGCTGACGCTCCCACTCCGGCGCCTGTCTCCAGCGCCGCGAGTGGGCTTCCCCGGGGCCCGGACGGTTCGTGCGTCCGGGCCCCGATCTGTTTGTGGAAAACCAATGTGAGACAACGACCTCCACGTGCGACGCTTGACCGGTGCGGAGCCGCGCTCGGGCGGCGCCGCCCAACCGAATGTTTCTTGGAAGGCAGGCCATGAGAACGGCTTTCACCCCGCACGCGAATCGCGAACCCCGCGATGTCGCACGGGTCTACCCGAGCCTCGTCCAGTCCTGCCGCCGGAAGCACCTGTGCGGCACCCGTCGTCGTCCCGACCGCGACGCCTGTCCAGCATGAGCCGCCAGCGCTCAGACAGGAGCCGCCGCCGGGACCCCCGGTCGGCGGCTCTTCTCGTGTCGCCAGCGCACGCGGGCCCAGAGGCGTAGCACGAATGATGAGGAGACACGAGACTGGAGGGAGGTGGCGACGATGACGCTGGTCGAGGTGTGGAACGCCGACGAGACGCTCCTGCACCGGGTGTCCGTGCGGCACGCGGTGAAGATGATCTGGCGGGGGATCGCCACCCCGGTGGAGGTGCACGAGTCCGAGACCTTCGGTCCGTACCAGGTACCCCTCGTCGTGCGACTCGTGCGCTACGTCGAGATGAAGTGGCTCTACTCCCGGACCCGGGCGACCTACTCGCGCGAGGGCGTCCTGCTCCGGGACAAGGGCCAGTGCGCCTACTGCGGCAGGTTCAACGCCACCACGATGGACCACGTCCAGCCTCGGTCCCGCGGGGGCGCCACCTCCTGGCTCAACGCGGTGGCAGCGTGCGATGACTGCAACGCCCGCAAGGGCAACCAGACCCCGGACGAGGCCCGCATGCCCCTGCGGTGGCAGCCCTACGTCCCGACCCGCGTGCAGCTCCGCTTCGCCCGAGCCGATGCGCGGATGCCCAGCATGGCCGCACCCACCACCCCAACGCGACCCGGAAAGGAGCTCGTCGCATGACCAGGAACCGCCTGCACCTCAGGACCGCACCGCGTACTGCGGAACGGGCGCACCCGCGGCCGCTCGGCCGGGACCTGTTCGACTCCAAGGCCTTCACCGCGGCGACGCACCACCCGTTCGAGCTCGGCGACGTGACGCCGCCGTGCACCGCGGAGGACCCGGAGCTGTTCTGGCCCGCGACCGAGTCGGAAGCCGCACTGGCCAAGGCAGTCTGCCGCGGTTGTCCGCTGGTCCGGTCCTGTCTCGCGACCGCGGAGGAGCGTGGCGAGTGGGGCGTCTGGGGTGGGGAGCTGCTCTCCAAGGGGCGAGTCACGACCGACCTGCCGGGCAACGTCCGCCCGTCACCTCGGGACCAGCCACGCACCGCCTGACGTGTGCCGCTGGCCGGTTTCGCTTGGGGGATGGGTCAACCAACCGGAAGTACGACCTCGGAAGCCATGCTCCGAGCGTGGCCCTTCCGGAACCTCCGGTTGGTTGACCCAAGCAGCTGGGCTGGGACCGCGCCTCTCGCGCGGACCCAGCCCAGCGGCATACGTCCGAGTGTGGTTGCGTCGTCAGACGCTCGTGATGGTGAGGGCCACGTTGTGACCGCCGAAGCCGAACGAGTTGTTCAGCGCGGCCACGTCGCCCTTGGGGAGCGTGAGGTGCTCGCCCGTGACGACGTTGAGCGGGATCTCGGGGTCCTGGTTGTCGAGGTTGATCGTCGCCGGCACGGTGCGGTGGTGGACGGCGAGGATCGTGAGGACGGCCTCGAGCGCGCCGGCAGCACCAAGGAGGTGACCCGTCATGGACTTCGTCGCCGTGACGGCGATGTCGTCGGTCAGGTCGCCGAAGGCACGCTTGATCGCGTTGTACTCCGCAACGTCGCCGACGGGGGTCGACGTGGCGTGCGCGTTGATGTGGCTGATGTCGCCGAGGGACAGGCCGGCCCCCTCCACGGCGAGCACCATGGCGCGCGACGCGCCGGACCCTTGCGGCTCGGGGGCCGTGATGTGATGCGCGTCGGCGGACAGGCCGACGGAGGCGAGCTCGGCATAGATGCGAGCGCCGCGAGCCCGGGCGTGCTCCTCGGACTCGAGGACGATGACGGCGGCACCCTCACCGAGGACGAAGCCGTCACGCTCGGTGTCGTAGGGCCGGGACGCCTTCTCCGGCTCGTCGTTGCGGGTCGAGAGGGCCTGCATCGCGGCGAAACCGGCGATCGGCATCGCATGCACCGCAGCCTCCGTGCCGCCGGCGACGACCACGTCAGCCCGACCGGTGCGAATCATGTCGATCGCGTAGCCCATGCTCTCCGCACCGGACGAGCACGCGCTGACGAGGGTGTGGACGCCGGCGCGGGCGCCGAGCTCGAGCGAGACCGCGGCCGATGGGCCGTTGGGCATGAGCATCGGGACGGCGAGCGGGTAGACCCGGCGCGGTCCCTTCTCCTTGAGGGTGTCCCACTGGTCGAGCAGCGTCCACACGCCACCGATGCCGGACCCGATCGCGGTGCCGAGCCGCTCGGGCTCGACCTCGGGTTTGCCGGCGTCGGCCCAGGCTTCCCGGGCCGCGATAAGGGCGTACTGGCTGGAGGGGTCGAGGCGCCTCGTCTCGACCTTGGCCAGCACCTCCGAGGGGTGGGTCGCGATCGTGGCGGCGAAGGTCACGGGCAGCTCGTACTTGGCCACCCAGTCGAAGTCCATCGTGCGGGCTCCGGAGCGTCCGGCGAGAATGGCTTCCCACGTCTCAGGGGCGGTGCCGCCCACGGGCGTCGTGGCGCCCAGGCCGGTGACGACGACGCGTCGGTTGGACGTCATGGTGAGGTGCTCCTCGTCAGGTGAAGTCGGGTGGTTCGTGCGTTGTGGTGATTCCGTATGCCGCTGGGCTGGGTCCGTGCCTCTCGGCGGGACCCAGCCATGCGGGTTTTGAGGAGGGTCGCTCAGCCCTGGGCGCTGCCGATGTAGCTGACGGCGTCGCGGACCGTCTTGAGGTTCTTGACCTCGTTGTCGGGGATGCGGACGCCGAACTTCTCCTCCGCGTTGACGACGATCGTCATCATCGAGAGGGAGTCGATGTCGAGGTCCTCGGTGAAGGACTTGTCCAGCTCCACCGACCCGGTGTCGAGGCCGGTCTCCTCGTTGACGATCTCGGCAAGACCCTCGAGGATCTCCTGCTCGGACTGAGCCATCTGTCTGCTCCTTAGGTGGTCACGTGATGGTGTCACTTGGTGATGTGGCCCCGAGTACCCGTCGGGACAAGCGGGAAACGACGAGTCCTCAGGGGAGGACGATGACCTGGGCGGCGTAGACCAGGCCGGCCCCGAAGCCGATCTGCAGGGCGAGGCCGCCACTGGGGATCTCGCCCTCCGCGAGCATCCGGGTCGTGGCGATCGGAATCGAGGCTGCCGAGGTGTTGGCCGTCGTGACGATGTCGCGCGCGACGGGGATGTCCGGTGGCAGCTTGAGCTGCTTGACCATGGCGTCGACGATCCGGATGTTGGCCTGGTGCGGGATGAAGGCGTCGAGGTCGTCGGCCTTGATGCCGGCCCGGTCGATCGCCTGCTGCGCGATGGGAGCCATGCCCCAGACCGCCCAGCGGAAGACGCTCTGGCCGGCCATGGTCAGCATCGGCCAGCCCTTCCTGGACGCGTCCTCCACCGTGGCGGCCTCGGTCGCGTCGGCCAGGGCTGCCTCGGCGCTGCCGTCGCCCAAGCGGTCGCGGACCTCCAGCCAGGAGTGCCGGTTCGAGATGACGTCGCGCTGGCCACCGTCGGAGCCCCAGACCGTCGGGCCGATCCCGGGGGTGTCCGATGGGCCGATGATGGCTGCGCCGGCACCGTCGCCGAAGATGAAGGCAGTGCCACGGTCATAGGGGTCGGTGAAGTCGGTCAGCTTCTCGACGCCGATGACGAGGACGTAGTCGGCCGATCCGCCCTTGACCATGTCGCTGGCGGTCGCCACGCCGTAGCAGTAGCCGGCGCACGCGGCCGAGATGTCCATCGCCGGGGCGGTCGAGCCGAGTCGGGCGGCGAGCTCCGGTGCGGCGGCGGGCGTCTGGTACGGATGGGTCACCGTCGCCATGAGGACGAAGCCGAGTTGGTCGGGCGTGATGCCGGCGTGGTCGAGGGCCTGCCGGGCCGCGTGCTCGGCCATGTCGATGACGCTCTCGTCCTCGGCCGCCCAGTGGCGGCTCACGATCCCGGAGCGCTCCCGGATCCATTCGTCGCTCGAGTTGATCTTGTCCACGATCTCGGCGTTGGTGACGACCCGAGCCGGCCGGTAGGCGCCGACCCCGACGATGCGGGAGTGGCGCGCGTTGCCCGGATCGATGATCGCGCCGGTGCCCTTGGGCTGGGGGATGGTGGTGGATGAAGTCACAGGAAAAGCCTCACTCGTCGTCGACTCGTGTGGAAGGGGTGGCGGCGTGCGCCGCGGCGGTGCCGGCGTGCGCCGAGATCATGCGTTGGGCGGCCTCGAGGTCGTCCGGGGTCTTGAGGGCGAGCGTCTCGACGCCCTTCATGGCCCGCTTGGCCAGGCCGACGAGAGTCCCCGCGGGGGGCAGCTCGATGAGGCCGCTGACGCCGAGCTCCAGCATGGTCTCCATGCACAGGTCCCAGCGAACCGGGTTGCTCACCTGGCGCACGAGGCGGTCGAGGGCCTCGCGGCCGTCGCTGACGGCCCGTCCGTCCGCGTTGGAGAGGAGTGTGACCGACGGGGCCTCGGTCTGCATGGTCCCGGCCAGCTCCTCGAGGACGCTGACTGCTGGCGCCATGTGGTGGGTGTGGAAGGCGCCGGCGACCTGGAGCGGGATGACGCGCGCCTTGGCCGGGGGATCGGCCTTGAGGGCCTCGAGCTGCTCGAGGGTCCCAGCCGCGACGGTTTGCCCGGCTCCGTTGACGTTGGCCGGGGTGAGGCCGTGGCGCTCGAGGGTGGCGAGCACGTCGTCGGGGTCTCCGCCGAGCACCGCGGCCATGCCGGTCGGGGTTGCGGCACTGGCGGTGGCCATGGCCCGACCGCGCTCACGGACGAAGACGACCGCGTCGCCCGCGTCGAGGACGCCCGCTGCGGCTGAGGCGGTGATCTCGCCGACCGAGTGGCCCGCCACGAGGCCGACGCCGTTCATGGTGGTGGCGTCGCCGAGCAGGGGTGGAAGCGAGATCAGCCCGGCGCCCACGATGAGGGGCTGGGCGATCGCGGTGTCCTTGATGGTCTCGGCATCCGAGGTCGTGCCGTGGGCGACGAGGTCGATGCCGGTCGCCTCGGACAGGCGGACGAGCTGGTCGCGCACGCCGTCGACCTCCAGCCAAGGGGTGAGGAAGCCGGGGGACTGGGAGCCCTGTCCGGGGCACACGATCGCTAGCACCAGTCCAGCCTCCCTGATCGAGGGCCCGAATGGAGACTCCGAATGTCACGAACTCGATGGGACCGGTTTGGAGGTTTCCTCCAACTGTGGTCGCGAGCTCGTGCGGGTGGCGCGCTCCGCGTCGGCGAGCCTGCCGAGGGCCAGGGCGATCCGGACCGCCCAGGCGTCGCGGGGTTGCGTCAGGTCGAACTGGGTCAGGTCGCCGATCCGCCCGAGCCGGTAGCGGACCGTGTTCGGGTGGATGAACAGGGCCCGGGACGTCGCCTCGAGGGAGCGACCGCTCTCGAGATAGGCCTCGGCCGTAGTGAGGAGCGTGCGCTGGGCGGACCGGGCGAGGGGTCGGTGGATCTGGTCCACGAGCCGGCGCTGCGCCGGGACGTCGCCGGCCAGGGCGCGCTCCGGGAGCAGGGCGTGCGACTCCACGATCCGCGGCGCTCCGGGCCAGGCAGGGGCGGCGGAGAGTCCGCTCAACGCCGCTCGCGCCGACCGGCCTGCCGCGAAGAGATGGGGGACGGTCGGTCCCACGACGATCGGGCCCTCCCCGAAGCGGTCCGACACCGACGCGACGACGGCCAGGGGGTCCTCGGTGCCGCCGAGGATCGCGATGAGCCGGGTGCGCTGCACAATGGCCAGCGCCTCGCCGCCCTCGTGTCGCACGGCCCGTCGCAGGGCATCGACGGACGCGGCAGCCCCGCCATCGGTCAGGGGAGTGGTTCCGACGACGACGGTGACGTGCCCGACCTCGTCCCAGCCGAGCGCGGCAGCGCGGGACTGCATCGAGTCGTCGGCCTCGCCTCGGAGTACGGCGTCCACGACGAGGGCCTCGAGCCGCGCGTCCCAGGCCCCCCGCGCCTCGGCCGCGCCCGCATAGACCTCCGCCGCGGCGAAGGCGATCTCGCGACTGAACCGCAGCACCGACTCGCGCAGCAGCTGCTCGTCGCCGGGGCCGGCCAGGCTCTCGACGCGGGACTCCACGACCTCGACGACGGTCCGGACGAGGTCCAGGGTGTGGCGCAGGCTGACCGTGCGCGTCAGCTCCTGCGGCGCGTTGGCGAAGATCGAGATGGCCGAGGGCGCGCTGTCCTCGTTCCCCCTGAACCAGGCGATGAACTCCGAGATGCCGGCCTGGGCGACGAGCCCCACCTGCGAGCGCTCGGCTGCCGGGAGCTCGCGGTACCAGGCGAGCTTCTCCTCCATGCGGCGAGCGGCGAGCGTAGCGAGCTCGCCTGCGCTGCGATCGACGGCGCGCGACGTCTCGCTGCTCGGTCGGCGCCGGTCGGCTGCAGTCACGACCTCAGCCTACGGCGGGGCCCGCCCACCCCCGCCCTACCCGATCGAGTGAACAGCTTTCGGGCCAGAAGGTGTTCACTCGATCGAGGGCGATGCGGTGCTTCGCATGCGGCGAACAAACCGTCAGCGTGCCGTGAGGATCGAGGTGCAGCCCACATACTGCCGAGGTCCCTCGAACCAAGAGAGTCCTGCGGCCAGCTCCTCGGAGAACGTCGCGAGATAGGCAACCGCAGAGGCGTGGTCCGGGAAGGTCGCGCGAGTCTCGATGTCGCGCTGGGTCACGTGCCGGAAGTGACGTCCCAGCGCCTCCGCTGCGTTCTCGGAGGAGAACTGCGTGACGAGGGGCTCGCCGCCGGCCTCGCGCAGGAGCTCGGCCAGGTGGCGGTCGCCGTTGGTCGCGACGGCGAGCTGCCCGCCGGGCCGGAGGACGCGACGCGCCTCTCGAACGGCGCGGTCGAGGTCCGGCACGTGGTAGAGCACCCATGCGGCGACCACGCCATCGAAGGTCTCGGCCATGAAGGGCAGCTGCGTCGCGTCAGCCTGTCGTGCCGCAACGCCAAGGCGTTTGGTCGCGGCGACCATGGCCTCTGACTGATCGGTCGCGAGGTAATCGCAGTCCGGCATGGCGTCGAGGACGGATCTAGCGAACTGGCCTGTCCCGCAACCGATCTCGAGGATCTCTCGCGGGCGGGTCGAGAGAACGGCAGTTATCAGCACATCCACGGGTGTGACACCATCGGGACCCGGTCCCCAGACGCCGGCGCGGGTCTCGAGCTTGTCCGTTCGCTTGTACTGCCGCGTGACGTGCACCTGCTCGGTCATCGAGTCCACGCGCGCGAACATACCGCCCCATATCGGGCGTCAGGTCGCGGCGCGCCGGGCACCGACGAGTTGTCGCGCTGCATCGCGCCAGATCGGGACCGGGGTCCCCAACCAGCCAGTCAGTCGGTGCCGAACTCCATCGCAGCACGGTCCAGCGCGTCGTCCTGGGCGTCCACGTCGACCGCGGCCGGATTGGCCGAGATCGCCACGGCGCCACCGGGGGAGAGCTCGCCGACCAGCTGAGCCGACCGTTCGCCGAGAAGGCCCTGAGCGGCATACAGCTCAAGCTTGGCGCGGGAGTCGGCGATGTCGAGGTTACGCATCGTCAGCTGACCGATGCGGTCGACGGGGCCGAAGGCGGCGTCCTCGGTGCGCTCCATCGACAGCTTCTCGGGGTGGTAGCTGAAGGCCGGGCCGGTCGTGTCGACGATCGACCAGTCGTCCCCGCGCCGGAGGCGCACGGTGACCTCGCCCGTGACGGCCGAGGCGACCCACCGCTGGATCGACTCCCGGATCATCAGGCTCTGGGGGTCGAGCCAACGCCCCTCGTACAGCAGCCTCCCGAGCCGCCGCCCCTCGGCGTGGTAGTTGGCGATCGTGTCCTCGTTGTGGATCGCGTTGAGCAGGCGTTCATACGTGAGGTGCAGCAGAGCCATCGCAGGTGCTTCGTAGATGCCCCGGGACTTGGCCTCGATGATCCGGTTCTCGATCTGGTCGCTCATGCCCAGACCGTGGCGGCCGCCGATGGTGTTCGCCTCCATGACGAGCGCGACGGGGTCTGCGTACGCCACGCCGTTGATGGCAACGGGCCGGCCCTGTTCCCACCGGACCGTGACGTCCTCGGACTCGATCTCGACCGACGGGTCCCAGAACCGCACTCCCATGATGGGCTCGACGATCTCCATCGACTCGTCGAGGTACTCGAGCGTCTTCGCCTCGTGGGTGGCGCCCCAGATGTTCGCGTCCGTCGAGTAGGCCTTCTCGGCACTGGCCCGATAAGGCAGCTCCCGGTCCGTCAGCCACTCGGACATCTCCTGGCGACCACCGAGCTCGCTGACGAAGTCGGCGTCCAGCCAAGGCTTGTAGATGCGCAGTTCCGGGTTGGCCATGAGGCCGTAGCGGTAGAACCGCTCGATGTCGTTGCCCTTGAACGTGGACCCGTCACCCCAGATGGAGACGGCGTCCTCGTGCATGGCTCGCACGAGCAGCGTCCCGGTGACGACGCGGCCCAGGGGAGTGGTGTTGAAGTAGGTCCTGCCACCGCTGCGGATGTGGAAGGCACCGCATGCGATCGCGGACAGGCCCTCCTCGACGAGCGCCGTCTTGCAGTCGACGAGGCGGGAGATCTCCGCTCCGTACTGCCCGGCGCGGCCGGGGACGGAACCGATGTCCGGCTCGTCGTACTGCCCGAGGTCCGCGGTGTAGGTGCACGGGACGGCGCCCTTCTCGCGCATCCACGCGACCGCCACCGAGGTGTCGAGGCCGCCGGAGAAGGCGATCCCGACTCGTTCACCGACAGGGAGCGACGTCAAGACTTTGGACACGACTGCAAGTATATGCATAGTCACGCATAGTTATCCAAGCGGCCGTATGCCGCTGAGCCCGCTCCCAGCCGGGAGCGGGCTCAGCAGGTCTGCTGGCTGTTACGACTCGCCGCCGGCGTTGCCGGACGTGCCGGCCGTGACGTCGTCGAGGCGGTAGCGCTGCGCCGCCTGCTTCGGGACGTCGGCCTCGACCTTGCCCTCCGCGGCGAGCAGCTGGAGGGCGCGGACCGCCATCGACGGGCCGTCGATGTGGAAGAAGCGACGAGCGGCCGGCCGGGTGTCCGAGAACCCGAAGCCGTCGGCGCCGAGCGAGGCGTAGGTGCCGGGAACCCACTCGCGGATCTGGTCCTGCACGGCTCGCATGTAGTCGGAGACGGCGATGACCGGACCCTCTGCGTCCTGGAGGCACTGGGTCACCCAGGGGACGCGACGCTCCTCCTCGGGACGGAGGAAAGCCTGCTCGTCAGCAGCCAGCCCGTCCCGGCGCAGCTCGTTCCAGGACGTCACGGACCACACGTCCGCGGCGACACCCCAGTCATCGGCGAGCAGCTGTTGCGCCTCGAGCGCCCACGGCACGCCGACGCCGGAGGCGAGCAGCTGCGCGCGCGCCGGCGTGTGCTGCCAGCCCTCGGTCTGTGCTGCGGACAGCTTGTACATCCCCTTGAGGATGCCCTCGACGTCGACGTTGTCCGGCTCCACCGGCTGGACGATCGGCTCGTTGTACACCGTCAGGTAGTAGATGAGGTTGGCCGTGTCGCCCGACTGGCCCTCCCCGTACATGCGGCGGAGCCCGTCCTGGACGATGTGCGCGATCTCGTACCCGTAGGCCGGGTCGTAGTGGACGACCGCCGGGTTGCTCGATGCGAGCAGCGGGCTGTGCCCATCGGCGTGCTGAAGCCCCTCACCGGTCAGGGTGGTGCGCCCAGCGGTGGCGCCGATGAGGAAGCCGCGGGTCATCTGGTCGGCAGCCGCCCACAGGCCGTCACCGGTGCGCTGGAAGCCGAACATCGAGTAGAAGACGTAGACCGGGATCATCGGCAGCCCGTGCGTCGCGTAGGACGTGCCCGCCGCGATGAACGCCGCGGCAGACCCACCCTCGTTGATGCCCAGGTGCAGGATCTGGCCCTGCTCGTGCTCGCGGTAGGCGAGCATCAGCTCGGCGTCAACCGGTGTGTAGTTCTGCCCGTGGGGGTTGTAGATCTTGATGGTCGGGAAGAACGCGTCCATGCCGAAGGTGCGCGCCTCGTCGGGGATGATCGGCACGACCCTCTTGCCGAACTCCTTGTCGCGCAGCAGGTCCTTGAGCAGCCGGACGAACGCCATCGTCGTGGCGACCTCCTGCTTGCCCGAGCCCTTCTTGACCTGGGCGTACGCCTCGTCGCCGGGCAGCTTGATCGGCTCGAAGTCGACCTTGCGGCGGGGAAGCGTGCCGCCGAGCTTCTGCCTCCGGTCGATGGCGTAGCGGACCGTGTGGTGGTCGGCACCCGGGTGGTAGTAGGGCGGGCGGTACGGATCCGACTCGAGCTGCTCGTCGCTGATCGGGATGCGCAGCGAGTCGCGGAACTGCTTGAGGTCCTCGAGGGTCATCTTCTTCATCTGGTGCGTCGCGTTGCGGCCAGCGAAGTGGGACCCGAGCCCGTAGCCCTTGATCGTCTTGGCGAGGATCACCGTCGGCTGACCGGTGTGCTCGATCGCAGCCTTGTAGGCCGCGTAGACCTTGTGGTAGTCGTGACCGCCGCGCTTGAGGTCCCACCAGACCTGGTCGTCCGTCCAGTTCTCGACCATCTTGAGCGTGCGCGGGTCCCGCCCGAAGAAGTGGTCGCGGACGTACTTGCCGTCGTTCGCACGGAACGTCTGGTAGTCGCCGTCGCTCGTCTGGTTCATGATGTTGACGAGTGCGCCGTCGCGGTCAGCGGCGAGGAGCGGATCCCAGCCGCGGCCCCACACGACCTTGATGACGTTCCAACCCGCGCCCCGGAAGAACGACTCCAGCTCCTGGATGATCTTGCCGTTGCCGCGGACCGGGCCATCGAGTCGCTGCAGGTTGCAGTTGATGACGAAGGTGAGGTTGTCGAGTTCCTCCATCGCGGCGATCTGCAGGGCGCCACGCGACTCCGGCTCGTCCATCTCACCGTCGCCGAGGAAGGCCCACACGTGCTGCTGGCTCGTGTCCCGAAGGCCCCGGTTGTGCACGTACTTGTTGAACTGCGCCTGGTAGATCGCGTTCATCGGACCGAGACCCATGGAAACCGTGGGGAACTCCCAGTAGTCGGACATCAGCCGAGGGTGCGGGTAGGACGGAAGCGCCACGATCTTGCCGTCGACGATGTGGCTCTTCTCCTGTCGGAACCCGTCGAGCTGTGACTCGGACAGCTGCCCCTCGAGGAAGGAGCGCGCGTACATGCCGGGAGAGGCATGACCCTGGAAGAAGACCTGGTCGCCGCCGCCGGGGTGGTCCTTGCCCCGGAAGAAGTGGTTGAAGCCCACCTCGTAGAGGGTGGCCGCCGACGCGTAGGTCGAGATGTGGCCTCCGACGCCGATGCCCGGCCGCTGGGCCCGGTGGACCAGGACCGCGGCGTTCCATCGGATGTAGCGCCGGAACTCGCGCTCGACCTCCTCGTCGCCGGGGAACCACGGCTCGAGCTCCGGCGGAATGGTGTTGATGTAGTCGGTGGCCGTCAGCGACGGGACTCCGACCTGCATGGCGCGCGCCCGCTCGATGAGCTTGAGCATCACGTAGCGCGCTCGAGTCCGACCTTTCTCGTCGAGAACCGAATCGAGGGACTCGAGCCACTCCTGGGTCTCCTCCGGGTCGATGTCCGGGAGCTGACTGGGAATGCCGTTGAGGATGGGGCCGGCCTCGGCTACCACGATCGTGGATCCTTTCTCGTCGCCTCGCGGTCACGACCGGTTGGTCGCAGCGCTGCTGCTCCTATCCTCCCCCAAAGCGTGGTGGGCGTCACACCCGGGTCTGCTGCCCGGGCACCGGTCGGCTGGTACACCCGGCCGATACCGGGGCACGCCCGGGTGACCGGAAGCGCGGCGTTGGACACCGGTTGCGCGGTAGCGTCGGAGCCGGTGCACTTGGTGTGCATCGAAAGCACGCGTGACCCCTCTCCATCCGACCCCACCCCCAGATCCCATCCCCGACGAAAGGAACGGTGACTGTGAGCACGACCGCGGGAGCGGCGTCCCTCGCCAAGCTCGGATTCGCGCCCGGACAGATCATCCAGGAGTTCGGATACGACGACGACGTCGACGACGACCTGCGGTTCGCGATCGAGGATGTCGTCGGCAGCGATCTCGAGGACGAGGAGTTCAACGACGGCGCCGACGGTGTCGTGATCTGGTACCGGGACGGGGACGACGACCTCGTCGACCTGCTCGTCGATGCGCTGACGAAGCTCTTCGATGCGGGCTTCATCGTGCTGTTCACCCCGAAGTCGGGCCGTCCCGGGCACGTCGAGGCGAGCGACGTCGAGGAAGCGGCGTCCACCGCGGGGCTGACGACGGGTGGCCAGGTCAACGTGGCATCGGAGTGGGCCGGTGCCCGGCTCATGCCGCCCAAGGGTGCCCGCCGCTGACGCCGCTGCCACGCCGTTGACACCCGGGCCTCGCCCGACTGGCACACTGGCGGGCATGACCACGCCTGCCCGCCCGAAGCCAGACGTCGGCCCCCCGCAGGTCGGCGAGCTGGTTCCGGACTTCACCCTCCCCGACCAACATGGGGGGGACGTCACCCTGTCCTCCGTCCGGGGCGCCAAGTTCGCGGCCGTGGTCTTCTACCCCTTCGCCTTCTCGGGGATCTGCACCGGTGAGCTGCGGGCGATCCGCGACGGTCTCGAGGACTTCCAGGACGGGGACGTGCAGGTGTTCACGATCTCCTGCGATCCCATGTACAGCCTGCGGGCCTGGGCGGACCTCGAGGGGCACTTCTTCCCACTCCTCAGTGACTTCTGGCCGCATGGCGAGGTGACCCGACGCTACGGGGTCTTCAACGAGGACCAAGGGGCGCCACTGCGAGCCACCTTCCTGCTCGACCGGGACGGCCGCGTGGCCTGGCGCGAGGTCAACGGCCCAGGTGAGGCACGCGACTTCGCGACCTACCGCGCCGCCCTTGCCGAGCTCCGAGGCCGCGCCCGCTGAGCTTCACCCGCGTTCAGTGGCGGTCCCAGCCGTGAAGTCACGGTGGTCCGTGGGCGCGATCAGCGCGGGGGCTCCACGCCGAGATAGGCCTCGACGATCTTGGGATCGGCGAGCAGGTCGGCGGCGGGCCCGGAATGGACGACCTCGCCGGTCTGGAGGACGTAGCCGTGGTCTGCCGCCCGAAGCGCGCGCCGGGCATTCTGCTCCACCAGGACGATGGTCGTTCCGGTGGCACGGATCTCCTCGATGACCCGGAAGACCTCGTCGACCACCTTGGGCGCGAGGCCCATCGAGGGCTCGTCCATGAGCAGCACCTGAGGGCGTGCCACCAGAGCCCTGGCGATGGCCAGCATCTGCTGCTCGCCGCCCGAAAGGGAGCCGGCGGGCAGGCTGCGGCGGTCACCCAGAACGGGGAAGCGGTCGTACGTCTGCATGAGCGCCTCCGCGGACGCACCCCCGATGTGCCAGCCGCCGAGGTGGAGGTTCTCCTCGATGGTGAGCGTGCCGAGGATCTGGCGGCCCTCCGGCACCTGGACCAGGCCCTCGCCAACGAGTCGGTGGGACGGGGTCCGGGTGATCTCGCGGCCCCCGAAGGTGATCCGTCCTGACTTCGGACGCACCAGTCCGGCGATCGCGTTGATGATCGACGTCTTGCCCGCGCCGTTGGCCCCGACGAGAGTGACAAGGGCGCCCGGGTCGACGGAGAAGGAGACTCCGCGGACCGCTTCGACCCGGCCGTAGGCGACGTGGAGGTCCTCGACGACGAGGATCGGCCCGTTGCCCGCGGTGCCTCCGGCGCTCGCAGGGTTCGCCGTTTCGGTGTCGCCAGCCGCGGCGGGGTCGATCTGGCTCACGAGTGGCTCCGCTCGGTGCGATCGGTCGGACGGGTGTCGTCGGCAGAGCCGAGATAGGCCTCGATGACCGTTGGGTTCGAGGCGATCTCTGCGGGGGTCCCGGTCGCGATCACCCTGCCGAAGTTGAGCACGACGATGCGGTCACAGGTGCTGAGGACCATGCCGACGTTGTGCTCGATGAGCAGGATGGTCAGGCCGTCGGCGGCGAGCGAGCTGATCAGGTCGGAGAGCTGACTCGCCTCGACATGGTTCATGCCGGCCGCGGGTTCGTCGAGGATGAGCAGGCTCGGGTCCGACGCCAGCGCCCGCGCGATCTCGAGGCGGCGCTGGTCGCCGTAGGAGAGAGTGGACGCCCGGCTGCCCGCGAGGTCGCCAAGGCCAACGCGTTCGAGGCACGTGGCCGCGTGCTCGAGGGCGGCCGACTCGTCCCGGCGGGCCGAGGGCAGCCACAGCAGCCGACGCAGGAACGAGGGCCGACTGACGAGATGGCCGCCGACGAGGACGTTCTCGAGTGCGGACAACCGGTTGAACAGCTTGGAATGCTGGAACGTGCGGCTCACGCCCGCCTGGGCGACCCGGTGGACCGGAACACGTCCGACTTCCGTGCCGAGGACGGTCGCCCTGCCGGAGGTCGGTGGGGTGAGGCCGCTGATCATGTTGACCAAGGTCGTCTTGCCGGCGCCGTTCGGGCCGATCAGGCCGAGGACCTCTCCGCTGTGCAGCTGGAGGTCCACGTCCTGCACGGCGTGGACTCCGCCGTACTCCTTGGTGAGCCCCTCGAGGCTGGCGAGCAGCTCGCCGGGAGCCGGATGACTGCGGGTGTGCAGGCCCTGGTCGTCCGTCGCCCGCTTCTTGGGCATCCGGAGACGGCGCCGGAAGAGACTGGCCAGGCCCCCCGGGAGGAAGAGGATGATGACGAGCAGCAGGGTGCTTGCGACAAACGGCCTGATCCAGCCGGCCTCGACGCCGAGCGCTCGCTGGATCTCCGGGACGAGGGTCTGGAACCCGCTGCCGAGGAGCGGGCCGACGAACATCGTCGAGCCGCCGACGACCGCCGTGACGAGACCATCGATCGCTGCCGTGAAGCCGAAGTCCTCCGGAGCAATGAGGCGCACGTAGTAGGCCCAGAGCACGCCGTAGAGTCCGGCGACCGCTCCAGCGGTGACGAAGGCGGAGAGCCGGTGGCGGCCCACGTCGATGCCCATGGCGCGGGCGGCGAGCTCGTCCTCGCGGATCGCCTCGAGGGCGCGGCCGTAGCGGGAGCGGCCCATCCGGGCGAACCAGTAGGCGACGACCGCCAGGATGATCCACGCCATGCCCGGCGTGAGGACCTTCGGCACGGACATGCCCTGGGCGCCTCCCGTCCACTCCTGGTTGAGGATGAGGATCCGGACCGCCTCGGCGAAGGCGAGCGTCGCGATGGCCAGGTACACGCCGCGCAGGTGCATCGTCGGGAGGCCTAGCACGACGGCGGCCGCGGCACCGACGACCATGCCGATGACGATGGCGATGAGCAGGGCCGGCACCTCGCCGGCGTCGCTCGGCTTGGGCGCGAGGGTGGCCGCGGTGAAGGCAGCGAGCGAGGCGAAGCCGGCCTGACCGAGACTGAGCTGTCCGGCGACGAGGACGGCATAGAACGAGTACGCGAAGATCGCGCCCAGGGCGACGAAGGTCAGGGTCGCATCGGTCAGCATCAGACCTCCCGCACCTTCCGGCTGCCGAAGAGGCCCTGTGGACGCACGAGGAGGATGACGAAGAGCAGCCCGAACGCGATCAGGTCGCGCCACGAGCTGCCGATGTACTGGACGGCGAAGACCTCCGCAAGGCCGAGGACCAGACCGCCGACGAGAGCGCCGGGCAGAGACCCCATCCCACCCACGATGATGACGGCCAGCCCCTTGAGCTCGATGGCCGAGCCCATTCCCAGCTGCGCGGAGTTGACGTTCATCGCGAAGAGGGCGCCCGCCACCGCGCCAAGGGCCGACGAGATGGCAAACGTCACAGCGGTGACCCGGTCCACGTTGACGCCGAGGACGCGCGCGGCCCTGGGGTTCTCGGCGATGGCGCGCATGGCCCGGCCGAGCCGAGTCCGGGCCACCAGCCAGCTCAGACCGACCATGAGGACAAGGGAGATCAGCAGGATGGCCAGCTGGAGCATGGTCACCGAGACGCCGGCCAACTGCATCGGCGTCTCCGGGAACGACCCGGCCGGGAAGCGGCGCGTGTCCGGACCGTAGCGCCACTGCAACAGGGCGATGAACATCCCGGCGAGCGCAATGGAGGAGATCAGCCCCGCGAAGTGGGCGTCGGGTCGGTTCTTCAGCGGCCGGAAGGCGAGCCGCTCAATGATGAGCCCGAGCACCGCGCCAACAAGGAGCACGATGGGCAGTGCCACCCAGATGGACAGGCCGCCATCCGCGACGAGCTCGATGCCGATGAACGCCGAGACCGCGAACACCGATGGGTGGGCGAGGTTCAGTCGGTCGAGGATGCCGAAGACCAGGGTGAAGCCGATGGCGAACAGCGCATAGATCGAGCCGATGAACAGGCCGTTGAGGATTTGCTGCATGGGGGTCCTTCGTGGTCCGGAGGCGAATGGTCGGCCGAGCCGGGCGGCAGGGGGTGTGGCCCAGCCGCCCGGCCCGACTCTCGATCACTCGAGCACGGCGAACTTGCCGTTCTGGACGACCTGGACCACCGCCGGATGCTCCGCGTCCCGGTTCTCGTTGATGGACACCTCGCCGAGCACCGTCGGGACGTTGCTGATCTTGGTCAGCCCGTCCCGGATCGCGTCGCGCTCGCCCGAGCAGCCCGACCGGACGGCGTGGTCGATGAGCGTCAGCCCGGCGTGTGCCTGCGCGGCGAACTGGTCGGGAGCCGCGTTGAACTTCGCCTGGAAGTCCTTGAGGAAGGCGGTGTTGAGCTCGTTCGCGGACGCCGAGTTCCATGCGGCACCGACCACGACGCCCTCAGCGGCCTCGCCGGCGTCTGCCATGAGCTTCGGGTTGTTGAACCCGTTGCCGCCGATGATCGGGACGGTGATGCCCAGCTCCCGGGCCTGGGTGACGAGCGGGATGGCCGCCTCGATGAGGCCGGACACGACGAGGGCCTCCGGGTTGTGACCCTTCGCCTGCGTCAGCAGGGCCCGGAAGTCGGTGTCCGCCTTCGAGAAGGTGATCGTCTCGAGGTTCTGGATCCCTTCGGCCTTGAGCGCCTCCTCGAAGACCTTGAAGCCCGATTCGGTGAAGGCGTCGTCGTTGCTGTACATGACGACGACCTTGGTCAGGTTGTACTTCTCCTTGGCCTTCTTGATGGTCTGCGGGATGACTTGGGCCTCGGTCAGGGAGTCACGGAAGATGAAGTCACCCTGCGCGGTGATGCCCGAGGCCGTGTTGGAGATGGCGAGGACGGGCGTCTTGCCCTCCTGGGCGATGGGCTGGGCCTGGAAGGCGGTGTTGGACAGGGTGGGGCCGATGATGATGCTCTTGCCGCCGTTGACGAAGCCCTCGAAGACCGTGATGCCCTGTCTCGGATCCGTCTGGTCGTCCTCGACCTTGACGTCGTACTTCACGCCACCCTTGGCGTTGAGCTGCTCGGCGGCGAGCTGGAGGCCCTTCTGCTGCGAGGTGCCGTAGCTGCCGGCCGCACCGGTCAGGCTGAGCGCCGCGCCGACCGGGATGGTGCTCGAGATCGTGCACGAGTCGCCCGATCCCTGGCCCTTCAGCCCGCCGGCCGCACCGGTCTGGCCGTTGTCACCACCGTCGCCGTTGCCGCCGCAAGCGGTGAGGGCGAGCATCGCCGTCGCGGTAATGGCGATGCGAAAGAGATTGGTACGCAAGTTTCCTCCTGAGACTGAACTGAATCCGAACTCGGCATCGGTCGGAACCGACCGACGCGCGTCATGGGGTGGCGTCGTCGGCCTGCGGGTCCCGTCGGCGGATGATCGCATGATCCGGGGTCAGCTCGTCGAGCGAGGTCACGCCGAGGAGTCGCATGGTGCGGGTGACCTGGTCCCGGAGGATGCTCAAGGCTCGGTCGACGCCTTGCTCCCCTCCCGCCATGAGCCCGTAGAGGTAGGCCCGGCCGACGAGGCAGCCCCGTGCCCCGTTGGCCACGGCCGCGACGATGTCGGCGCCGTCCATGATCCCGGTGTCGAGCAGGACCTCGGTCCGGCCTGCGACCGCGTCGACGATCTCCGGTAGGACCTCGAGCGGGGTGGCCGCGCGGTCGAGCTGCCGACCACCGTGGTTCGACACGACGATGCCGTCGATGCCGAGCCCCGCCACGACCTGTGCGTCCTCAGGGTCCTGGATGCCTTTGACGACGATCCGGCCCGGCCACTGCTCGCGCAGCCAGGCGAGCTCGGCCACGGACGCGGACGGGTCGAACATCCGGTCCACCAGCTCGGCCACGGTGCCGCCGGAATGCGTCAGCGAGGCGAACTCGAGCGGTTCGGTCGTCAGCAGGTTGAACCACCAGGATGGGTGGATCGACATGTCCGCCAGCGTGCGCAGGGTCAGCGAGGGTGGCACCGTGAGGCCGTTGTGCACGTCCCGGATGCGCCGGCCGGCGACCGCCGTGTCGACGGTCAGGACCAGGGCCGAGTACCCGGCCTCGCGGGCGCGCCGGATCAGCTGCAGCGATGCCTCCCGGTCCCGCCACAGGTAGAGCTGGAACCAGCGCTCCGCGTCGGGTGCGACGGCCGCGACGTCCTCGACCGACACCGTTCCCATCGTCGACAGGGCATAGGGGATTCCGGCACGGGCAGCGGCGCGGGCGACGGCCCGCTCGCCCTCATGGTGCATCATCCGGGTGAACCCGGTGGGCGCGAGGACGAGCGGCAGG
>NZ_DATCWX010000274.1:0-4090 GCF_036566125.1 Intrasporangium sp. | reverse complement strand
CGCGGGCCGGCAAGCCTGCCGCGGGCTCTGGTTCGGCCAGCCCTCGAACACCGGCATGGTCAGCCTGCGCGGGATGCTGGACCCGGAGGCGGCCGCGGTGCTCAAGTCCGCAGTCGACCCGCTCTCGACGCCCTGCCCGAGCAAGGACAAGCACGGGCGCACCGTGGAGCCGGACCCGCGGACCCCGGCCACCCGCCGCGCCGACGCGCTGCTCGAGATCGTCGCCCGCGGCGTCGCCACCGCCGACGGTCTGCCCGTGACCGACAGGGCCAAGCTGGTCGTCACCGTCGAGCACGACGTGCTCGCCGGGACCCTCCGAGGCACCGGACTCGCGTTGACCGGCGACGTGCTGCCGGTGGGCACCGTGCGCCGGCCCCGGCGGGGCCTGACGCATGCCCGGGACGTCCAGATCACGCTCTCTGCGGCGCCGGCGTGGCCGAGGTGGGCAAGGTGTGCAACGGAGCCGCTGCGGCAGATGCCGCGTCCTGCACCGTGCCGCGCGCTGTCTTGTGCCGACCCATCAGGACCGCCATGAGAAGCCCGGCCACGCTGAACCCGGCCATCACCCACGACGCTGCGCCGAGGCCCGACGAGAGAGCGTCGCCCGTGGAGGCGCCTTCGGCGGTCCGGTTCGCGATCACGGCGCCGTAGATCGACGCAGCGAGCGCGGTCGCAACGGCTGCCCCGACGTAGCGAGCCATGTTCGAGACCCCCGAGGCGGCGCCGACCTCGTTCGCGGAGACGCACGCCGTCGAAGCGGAGGACGCCGGGCCGTTGGACATGCCCATACCGACGGCGATGGCGATGAGCGGGAGGACGAAGGCGCCGTACCTCCAATCCGCCTGGACCAGGCCGACGGCCGCAAATCCCACTGCGGTCACCAGGAAGCCGAGACCGATGACCTGCCTGCCACCGAACCGTGCTGCCAGCTTGGGCACGAACGCCGCGATCACGACCAGGCCGACTGTCGCCGGAAGGGTGGCGATCCCGGCCTGGAGCGGGCTGAAGCCAAGGGTGGCGGGGTTCTGGAAGTACAGACTCAGCAGGTACATCAGGCCGTTGATCGTCCCTGCACCGATGAGGATCGCGATGGTTGCGCCGACGAGGATCCGGTTGCGCAGCAGAGCCAGGTCCAGCAGCGGAACCTCTACGCGACGTTCGACGATGACGAAGAGGTAGCCCGCGACGATCGACACGACGAAGCACCCGATGGTCGCAAGCGAGCCCCAGCCCCACTCGCTTCCCTTGCTGAGGGCCAGGATGAACGGTGCCAGAGTAAGGGCGACCAGCACGGTGCCGGCGTAGTCGATGGAGCGGGACCGGTTGGGATCCCGGGACTCGGACACCGTGAAGTAGGTCAGCACGATGCACACCGCGGCGATGACGGCGTCGACCCAGAAGAGGCCCTGCCACCCGGTGATGCCCACGAGAACGCCGCCGAGCAGGGGCCCCGCAGCCGCACCCACCGCAGCGGCCGCGCCCCAGTACGAGACCGCACGCAACTGCGCCTCCCCGCTGTTGGCCACCGACAGCAGGCTGAGGCCACATGCCAGGATCGTGGACCCGGCAGCCCCCTGGATGAACCGTCCGGCGATGACCATCCCGCCTGACGACGAGAGCGCGATCAGCACACAGGACGCCACGAACAGCAGTAAGCCCAGCTGGAAGACGCGTTTGCGTCCGAAGACGTCGCCCAACGAGCCCGACGTGACGATCACCGCGGCACCCACGAGCGAGTAACCGGTTACCGCCCACTGGAGGGTCGTGACGCTCGTACCCGTGTCCTCGCTGATCGCCGGCAGCAGGATGCTGACGGCTGACGTGTTCGCGTTGACGACCAGCGTCGAGAGGCACGTGGCCGCGAGGACGCCGCCGGCGCGTGAGGTGACCTCGACATCGCTCATGACGGCACGCTAGGTGGGAACAATTCCCATCGCCTCACCCCTTTCGGGCGAGCGCACGTATCGCAGAGGGCAGCGGGAGGTTTCACCCGGAACGGGTGAACGCCCTTGGCCAGGCCAACAACTACGTTGCGAACCACGGGAGTCCGGCGCGCTCAGCCCGTGCTCCATGCAGGAGGAGGGCGCTCATGTCTGCCGGTCGATCGCGGCACAGGTCCTTGCGGTCCCCCCACGGCGGGACGCGCTCGCTTGGCGTGACCTTGGCTGCTGCGCTGTGCCTGATCGTCGGCTGCAGCACAGGCGGCGACACACCCGTGCAGGCCGCCGAGGCGAACGTCGCCGCGAAGCAGAAGGCCGTCGACGACGCCAAAGCGGCAGCCACCGCCTCGAGCGCGACGTTCTGCACCGAGAGTGCCGACTACATCACCGCCCTGGACCGGTACGGCGACATCCTCAACCAGACCGCGCCGACCGTCGGCGACGTGACGACGGCGGGACGTGACCTGAAACAGCCGGGCCAGGACACGGCGTCCGCGGGACAGGCTGCCGTCGAGGCACACCAAGCTGTGGCGACGGCCGAACAGGAGCTCGCGGCTGCCGAGGCGGAGCTCGCCGCCGCCCGGGCGTCGGCGACCGGGGGGCCGGTGCCTCCCTCGACGTCACCCTCGTCACCGGTGTCGACTCCCACGCCAACAGTGCCCAGCGAGACGGTGACTCGAGTGCAGCAAGCCGAGAGCGAGTTCGCGACAGCGCAGGGCGCGATCTCGGACGACAGCCCGCTACGTCGGGCCTCCCAGCAGTTCAACGCAGCGGCTGTCGGCCTCGAGATGGCCTGGCTGCAGCTGTATGCCGCGGCCGGCTGCCTGACCGAGCCGCAGCAGGAGAAGGCGGCCGCGGCAGTCCATGACTACACGGCCGCCCTGCAGCAGGACCTGACCGATGCCGGCTATTACACGGGCAAGGTCGATGGTGTCTACGGGCCGACGACGACCGGTGCCGTCGAGGCCCTCCAGAAAGCGCACGGCCTGCCCGTGACCGGAACGCTGGACAAGGCCAGCGAGGCGGCGCTCCGGATGGACCTGGCGGCCAAGGGTGGCGCGTCTGCGGAGGCCGCCGTGGCCTCGACCGCGGCGATCCAGCAGACGCTGAAGCTCGCCGGCTACTGGGACGGTCCGGTGGATGGCCAGTGGACGCCGGCCCTGACGGACGCGCTGACAGCCTTGCAGAAGGACCTCGGCGTCCCGGAGACAGGAACAGTCGATGCCGCGACGGTGTCCGGGTTGGAGAAGGCGGTCAAGGAGTCGAAGGAGACCCCGACGGTCACGGCCACCGTGACGCAGACGACGACGCTGTCGCCGTCCTCGACATCAGGGAGCACCGTCGGCGACGGAGGGTAGCTGCGACCTGAGGAGTTGACAGCGGTGCACCCGAATGACGTCCTCGCCCTGCCATGATCGGAGGTGGGTGGCCGACCACGATCGGAGCAGCATTCGGATCGGCCCCATCCAGACTCTGATCAGCGAGGCCGAGTCCCTGGAGACACCCCTGTCGCGCACGCTCAACACCTTCGGGCGCCACCTCCTCGTGCTCATCCTCGGGCGGCCTACCTGTTCACCTGCCGGTTCCTCGACAGCTCGAGCCTCACCCTCGACGTCCTGCGCGGCAACAGCGCCCTGCGGTGGTCGGCGCTGGACCGTCGGCGCGAGCGCCCAGCCGTGCAGCGTGCCGCCTGGCGTCTGGTCCGTCTCAGAGGTAGAGGCCGGTCTGGCCGTCGTCGATGCGGGAGGCAGCGACGGCGTGGATGTCCCGCTCGCGCAGCAGCGCGTAGTCGTGTCCCTGCAGCTCCACCTCGGCCCGCTCCTCCGGATCGAAGAGGACCCGGTCCCCGAGCTGCACCTGCCTGACGTTCGGGCCGGTGGCGACGACCTCGGCCCAGACGAGACGTCGGCCGACCGAGGCCGTCGCAGGGATGAGGATGCCGCCGCCGCTGCGGCGCTCACCCTCGCGCTCGAGGCTGACGAGGAGTCGGTCGTGCAGCATGCGGATCGGCAGCTTGGACGCTGCCGACCCGCTCGTCGAGGTGCTCTTGGCCATGTGGTTGCGCTGGTTCCCGGCTGCTCAGCGAGCGTCAGCGGTGCCGGCGTCGACGAAGCAGGCCGACCACGACGACGAAGGCAACGGCGGCGGCC
>NZ_DATCWX010000231.1:0-25014 GCF_036566125.1 Intrasporangium sp. | reverse complement strand
GGAAGCCGCCAGTCAGCGTGGCGTCGAGCGAGGCGAAA
The DNA here is from genome assembly GCF_036566125.1 of Intrasporangium sp. GTDB lineage: Bacteria > Actinomycetota > Actinomycetes > Actinomycetales > Dermatophilaceae > Intrasporangium. Next base: position 24,976 of record NZ_DATCWX010000231.1, on the reverse strand, counting down.
CCCGTTGGGTGGACCTTGGCGCCAGGGGCGAATCCCCGCCGGAGGACGTGGTCGACCTCGGTGAGCAGGGTGCTCACCGAGTGCGGTCCGGTGGCCTGGCCGTTGGAGGGATGTCCTGCAGGGGTTGCCATGGGGTCGATTTGAGCACAGAGCGCCAGCGGATGAGGGACGTTCACCGAAGTCCGGACAGAGGGGCGCCGCTCACAGGGCCAGCCCCACGTATTTCGTCTCGAGGTACTCCTCGATGCCCTCGAAGCCACCCTCGCGCCCGACACCCGACGCCTTGACGCCGCCGAACGGCGCAGCCGGGTTGGACACGATGCCCTGGTTGACGCCCACCATGCCGTACTCGAGGGCCTCGCTCAGAGTGATGGCCCGGGACAGATCCTGGGTGAACAGGTAGGCGACCAGACCGAACCGGGTGTTGTTGGCGAGCTGGATCGCCTCGTCGTCGGTGCGGAAGCTGGTGACCGGCGCGACGGGCCCGAAGATCTCCTCCTGCGACAGGTCCGCGTGAACCGGTACGTCGGCGAGGACGGTCGGCTCGAAGAACCACCCCGCTCCACCACGAGCGTTGCCACCGACCATGACGCGGGCGCCCTTGGAGACGGCGTCCTCGACGAGGGACTTGACCTTGTCGCGGGACTTCTCGTCGACGAGGGGTCCGACGTCGACGCCGTCCTCCGTGCCGCGGCCAAGGGTCAGCGCGCCCATCCGCTTGGCGAGCCGGTGGGAGAACTCGTCGGCGACCGACTCATGGACGTAGAAGCGGTTGGCCGCCGTGCAGGCCTCTCCCATGTTGCGCATCTTGGCCAGCATGGCGCCGTCGACCGCCCGGTCGAGGTCGGCGTCCTCGAAGACGAGGAACGGCGCGTTGCCACCGAGCTCCATCGACACTCGCAGCACGCCCTGGGCGGACTGCTCGATGAGCCGCTGCCCGACCACCGTCGACCCGGTGAACGTCAGCTTGCGCAGCCGCGGGTCCCGGATGATGGGCTCCATGACGGCACCAGTGCGGCCATGGCTGGTGGTGACGACGTTGAGCACCCCCTTGGGCAGCCCGAGCCCGTCGAGCAGGTCGGCCAGGGCCAGCATCGTCAGGGGGGTCTGGCCAGCAGGCTTGACCACCATCGTGCAGCCCGCGGCGATCGCCGGACCGATCTTGCGGGTTCCCATGGCGAGCGGGAAGTTCCACGGCGTGATCATCAGTGTCGGTCCGACGGGCTGCTTCATCGTGAGCAGTCGCGTGGCGCCGTTCGGGGCAGTGCTGTAGCGACCGTGGACGCGCACGGCCTCCTCGGAGAACCACCGGAAGAACTCCGCGCCGTAGGTGACCTCGCCCCGTGACTCCGCGAGGGTCTTGCCCATCTCCAGCGTCATGAGCATGGCGAACTCGTCGGCTCGCTCGGTGATCTTCTCGTAGGCCGCCCGCAGCAGCTCCGCTCGGTCGCGCGGTGGGGTGCGGGCCCAGTCCGACTGTGCCGCCACGGCGGCATCGAGCGCGGCCCGGCCGTCCTCGACGGTCGCGTCCGCCACGTGGGTGAGGATCTCACCCGTCGCCGGGTCGTCCACGGCAAGCGACGAGCCGTCGGAGCTGTCGCGCCACTCCCCCGCGATGAACAGGCCCTTGGGGACCGTGTCGAGGACGGACTGCTGCGTCACTGCTGTCATGGGCTCCAGCCTAGTTCGGTCGGTGGTCACCCGACCGGGGCCCGTGCCCCCGTCGGTCGGCGAGCCGTCAGCGGTCCTCGAGACCCCACGGCGACTCGTATCCCGCTGGCTTGGGGGCGGCGAGCAGGTCCAGGAACGGCTGCGCGTCGAAGGCCTCCGGCCCGAGCACCCCGCTCCCGCTCCATGTCCCGCGGGCCAGCAGCTCGAGCGCGACGACGGGGTTGACGGCCGTCTGCCAGACGACGCACTGGGCACCGTACGCCTGCATCGACCACTCGTTGTCCACGACGTGGTAGAGGTAGGTCCGCCGGGGCTGGCCGTCCTTGCCAGTGCCGGTGACGAACAGCCCCGCGCACGTCTTGCCCGTCATGCGAGGCCCGATCGACGCCGGGTCGGGCAGCACCGCAGCGACGACGTCGCGCGGGGACACCTCCACTCCGCCGACGCGGACCTTCTCCGTGCGGTCGAGGCCGAGCGTGTTGAGCGTCCTGAGCACGCCGATGAACTCGTCGCCGAGCCCGTACTTGAAGGTCACCCGCTTGGCGTCGATCCAGCGCGGCATCAACAACACTTCTTCGTGCTCGACGTTGACGCACTCCACCGGGCCGATTCCCTCGGGGAACTCGAACACCTCTGGCTCGCTGAACGGCTCGGTCGTGTACCAGCCGCGGCCCTGCTCCCAGACCACGGGAGGGTTGAGGCACTCTTCGATCGTCGTCCAGATCGAGAAGCTCGGCGCAAAGATCTCGTTGCCGTCATCGTCGTGGACGGCGAGGTTGGCACCGTCCCGGGTGCCGAGCTCCTCGATCTCGCTGAAGAGGTGGTCGGCGGCGTAGCGGGCGAACACGTCCGAGAGGCCCGGCTCGACGCCGATCCCGACGAGGGCGAGCCGACCCTCCGCCTCCCACTCCTGCGCCTGGGCGAACTGGTCGTCACCCAGCTTGACGCCGGTCCTGGAATAGGGCTCGGTCTCGTGTCGCCGCGACAGGCTCATCGCCATGTCGAGGTAGTCGGCACCCGCCGCCCGCGCCCCCTCGAAGATCGGCATGACGAAGCGTGGGTCGACCGCGTTGAACACGTGTGTTGCCCCGTGCTCGCGCGCGAGCGCGGAGACCGCCGCCGAGTCGGACGCGTCGACCTGCGCCGCGACGAACCGTCCCGGGTCACCCGACAACCCTGATGACGTATGCCGCTGGGTCACCTCCCGCACGGTGCGCTCGGCCCGCGCCACGTCGTAGTCGGCGACGACCCACAGGTCGAAGAAGTCGCGCTCCGCCGCGATGCGTGCTGCGGCGTCTCCGACGCCGCCGGAGCCGATCATGAGCACCCGCATGGAAAATCAGGCCACCTGTCGGTTGCGTCGGTTGGAGATGATCTGGCCGGCGATGACCACGGTCAGGGCGATGAGGAACATCATCGTGCCGATGACGTACACCTGGATCGGCACACCACGAGCGGCCGCCCCCCACACATACATCGGGAAGGTGATCGAGCTCGGGCTCGCGTTGAAGTTCGTGATGATGTAGTCGTCGAAGCTGAGCGAGAAGGCGAGCAGGGCGCCGGCCGCGATGCCCGGCGCCGACAGTGGCAGGGTCACGCGCAGGAACGTCTGGAACGGCGTGGCCCCGAGATCGGCGGCCGCCTCCTCGAGCCGGGGGTCGAGCGTTGCGACGCGGGCCTTGACGGCCACGACGACGAACGAGATGCAGAACATGATGTGCGCAATGAGGATCGCGGTCGGCCCCGTGGGCACGCCCATCATGAGGAAGAGCGTCAGCAGGCTCGAGCCCATGACGACCTCGGGCGTGGCCATCGGCATGAAGATGAGCAGGTTGGTCGAGGACCGGCCCTGGAACCGGTAGCGCCCCAGCGCGAACGCGATCATCGTGCCGAGGATCGTGGCGACGAGCGAGGCAGTGATCCCGATGCGCAGGCTGAGACCCACGGAGTCGCAGATCCCGACGGTGCCACACGGGTTGGTCCAGCCCTCGGTCGAGAACTCATTGAAGCTGTAGTTGAAGCGGCCCGCCGGGTCGTTGAACGAGAAAACCGCGACGACGACGTTCGGAACGAGCAGGTAGGCCAGCACCGCGATCGCGGCGAAGGCGATGAGGTGGCGTCGGATCCAGTTCATGATCCCGTTCATGTCAGAGCAGCTCCTCGGTCCCGGCCTTGCGGACGTACAGCGAGACCAGGGTGACGATGACGACGAGCAGGATGAACGACAGAGCTGCGGCGAGCGGGTAGTCGAGCACCCGCAGGAACAGGGTGTCGATGACTGACCCGATCATCGACGTCTGGGTGTTGCCGAGCAGGCGCGCGTTGATGAAGTCACCGCTCGCGGGGATGAAGGTCAGCAGGGTCCCGGCCACCACGCCCGGCAGCGACAACGGCCAGGTGACCCGGCGGAACGCCTGCCAGGGCGTGGCGTAGAGGTCACCGGCCGCTTCGAGCAGCCGTGGGTCGAGCCGTTCGAGTGACGCGTAGAGCGGCAGGATCATGAAGGGCAAGAAGTTGTAGGTCAGCCCCATGACCACGGCGAACGGGGAGAAGAGCAGCGAGTCGGTCGAGGTCAGGCCGACAGCCTGGAGCAGGTCGGTGATCCCCAGCTTCTGGGCCCACTGGGTGATGAAGAAGTTGTCCGAGAGGATCGTCTTCCAGGCCAGCGTCCTGATCAGGAAGCTGGTGAAGAAGGGCGCGATGACGAGGACGAGGACGATGTTCTTCCAGCGGCCGGCCTTCTGGGCGATGAAGTACGCCAGCGGGTACCCGAGCAGGAGGGCCAGGACCGTCGCGAGACTGGCGTAGACGAGCGAGCGCACCATGTGCGGCCAGTACTGGCTGAAGGCATCGGCGTAGATGCCGATGTTGCCGGTGAAGACGAACCCCTCTTCGACGCTGCCCTCCTGCAGGGACTGCGACCCGAGCGTGATCATCGGCAGCACGAAGAAGATGACCAGCCACAGCAGGCCCGGCACGAGCAGGGCGTACGGCACCCAGTTGCGCCGCGTGGGGTTCGGCGGGATGGCGTTGCCGAGCGGGTTGATCCGAACCCGAGGCGTCGCCTCAGACATCGTCCTCGACCATCGCTCCCGCCTCGGCGTCCTGCGATGCGTCGAGGGCGAAGCCGTGCTCCGCGGCCCAGGACAGGGTCACCTGCTCACCGAGCGCGGCCCGTGCCGAGCCGTCGTTCTGCTGGACCACCGTCAGCTCGCGCCCCCACGGCATCGCGACCATGTACTGCGTCGCGACCCCGGTGAAGGACACGTCGCGAACGGTGCCGCGCAGCCGGTTTGGCCCGCCGGACTCGCCGAGCCGCAGCTTCTCCGGCCGCACCCCGAGCCAGACGTCGGTCACCCCGTGTGGCACGTGGTTCTCCACCACCTCCAGGTCGGCGTCATGGCTGCGGACCATCGTGATTCCCTCGCGACCCGACCCCGGGACCACCTTGGCGCGGAGCAGGTTCGACTGCCCGAGGAAGTTGGCGACGAAGGTCGACTCCGGCTGCTCGTAGAGGGTCGCCGGGTCGCCGAGCTGCTCGATCCGGCCCTCGTTCATCACCGCGATGGAATCGGCCATCGTCATGGCCTCCTCCTGGTCATGGGTGACGTGGATGAAGGTCAGGCCGACCTCCTGCTGGATCCGCTTCAGCTCGATCTGCATCTGCCGCCGGAGCTTGAGGTCGAGCGCGCCGAGCGGCTCGTCCAGGAGCAGCACGTCAGGGCGGTTCACCAGCGCTCGAGCCAGCGCAACCCGCTGCTGCATGCCGCCGGAGAGCTGGTTCGGCTTGCGGCCGCCGAGGCCCTCGAGCTGGACGAGCTCGAGAGCCTCGAGGGACTTGCGCCGTGCGTCCTTGTCGCCGCGACGCTTCAGCCCGAACATGACGTTGTCGAGCACCGTCATGTGCGGGAAGAGCGCATACGACTGGAAGACCGTGTTGACGTTGCGCTGGTGCGCCTTCGTCGCCGTGATCTCCTGGTCGCCGATGTGGATCGATCCGGCAGTCGGGGCCTCGAGGCCCGCGATCATGCGCAGGGTCGTCGTCTTCCCGCAGCCCGACGGTCCGAGGAGCGCGAAGAACGAGCCCTGGGGGACGGTCAGGTCCATCGGCTCCACCGCGGTGAACGAGCCGAACGACTTCGTGAGGGAGGCGAGCCTGAGGTCGCCGCGTCCCCGCTCGACGGAGGTCTGGGTCATCAGCCCGTGACGACGGCGTTGAACGCGCGGGAGTACTTCGCGTGCTCCTCCGGGCTGAGCCCGCGGATGACGTGGGACTTGGCCAGGACCTCGGGGGTCGGCGCGATGAGCGGGTTCTTGCCGAGCTCGGGGTCGATCTTGACCAGCTCCTCGTTGGCGCCCTTGACCGGCGGGATGTAGTTCACCCAGGCCGCGACCTGCGCCATGACTGCCGGGTCGTAGTAGTGGTTGATGAGCAGCTCGGCGTTCTTCTTGTGCCGCGCCATCGCCGGGATGACGAAGTTGTCGGACCAGAGCATGAAGCCCTTGTCCGGCAGCGCGTACTGGACGTCCTCGTTGTCGAACTGCAGCTGGACGACGTCACCGGTCCACGCCATGCACGCGGCGATGTCGCCCTTGGCCAGCCCGTCCGTGTACTCGTTGCCGGTGAACCGCAGGATCTGACCCGAGTCCTTGGCCTTCTGGATCATCTGGAGCGCCGAGTCGAAGTCCGCGTCCGTGAACTTCGCGGGGTCCTTGCCCAGCTCGAGCAGGACGAGTCCCATCGTGTCCACCATCTCGGTCAGGAGCGTGACCTTGCCCTTGAGGGCGGGGTCGGTGAGCAGCTGCCCGACGGACTCGACCTTCTTGCCGCCGGTCGCCTTGAGGTTGTAGCCGATGCCCGCGAAGCCGCTCTGCCATGGCAGGGAGTGTGCCCGACCCGGGTCGAACTCGACGTTCTTGAGCGAGTCGTTCAGGTTCTTCGAGTTGGGGATGTTGGCCATGTCGAGCTTCTGGACGTAGCCCTGGCGGATCAGGCGCGCCACCATCCAGTCGGTGGAGCACCAGATGTCCCGACCGGTGTCCTGACCGCCCTCGAGCAGCGGCCGGACCTTGGCGTAGAACTCGTCGTTGTCGAGGTAGTCCTCGGTGTAGTTGACCTTGATACCGGTCGCCTTGGTGAAGGCGTCGATCGAGGGACGGGACTTGCCGTCGTCGGTGACGTCGATGTACTCGGTCCAGTTCGACCAGTTGACGACCTTCTCCGTGTCGCTCATGTCCTGTGCCGCCTTGGCCGAGGGGGCCGCGCCGCCGCCGGTTGCGTTGGGGGTGGACGGGTTGCGTCCCTCCGAGCCACAGGCGGCAAGGAAGGCCGCAGCGCTCAGCCCGGCGGCGCCCATCATTGCCGAGCGGCGGCTCACCAGTCCGCGGGCGAGGGCTGCGCGGAAGGCGAGGTTGTCGTTGCCCGCGGACGGGCTGTTCTTGTCGGTCATGAGGTGTGCTCCCGGGTAAGCGGTAGGGGTTTTGTCAGGCCGTATGCCACTGAGCTGGCTCCCGTGGTCAGGTGACCCGGGAAGCGAGCCCAGCGGCATACGTCAAAGTACTGGTTCGTGCGTCACGAGTTGATGTTGGCCATCACGTGCTTGATGCGGGTGTAGTCCTCGAACCCGTACATGGACAGGTCCTTGCCGTAGCCGCTGTGCTTGAAACCCCCGTGTGGCATCTCGGCGACGATCGGAATGTGCGTGTTGATCCAGACGGCCCCGAAGTCGAGCCGCTTGCTGACGCGCATGGCGCGACCGAAGTCCTTCGTCCAGACGCTCGACGCCAGACCGTACTGCACGTCGTTGGCCCAGGCCACCGCAACGTCCTCGTCGGTGAACTGCTGCACCGTGATCACCGGACCGAAGATCTCGGTTTGAATCTGCTCGTCCTCCTGCTGCAGGCCGGCGAGGACGGTCGGCTCGAAGAAGTAGCCCTCACCGAGACCCTTGACCCGCGAGCCGCCCGCGACGATGCGGGCGTGGTCGGGCAGCCGGTCGATAAAGCCGGAGACGTGGGCCACCTGGTTCGGGTTGTTGACCGGTCCGAACGCGGCCTCGTCGTCATCGGGCATGCCGACCTTGACCGACGAGGTGGCGTACTCGCCGAGGGCGGCGACGAAGTCGTCGTGGATCCGCGGGCCGGCCAGGACGCGGGTCGCGGCGGTGCAGTCCTGTCCCGCGTTGAAGTAGCCCGCACCCGCGATGCCCTCGACGGCGGCCTCGAGGTCGGCGTCGTCGAAGACGATGACCGGGGCCTTGCCGCCGAGCTCGAGGTGGACCCGCTTGAGGCGGCGTGCTGCGCTCTCGGCGACCTGCATGCCGGCGCGGATCGAACCGGTGATGGCGACGAGGGCCGGCGTGTCGTGCTCGATGACCCTGCGGCCCGTGTCCCGGTCGCCGGTGACGACGTTGAACGTCCCCTCCGGGAGGAACTCGGAGGCGACCTCAGCCAGCAGGAGCGTCGTCTCGGGGGTCGTGTCCGACGGCTTGAGGACGATCGTGTTGCCTGCGGCGAGCGCGGGGGCGATCTTCCACATCGCCATCATCATCGGGTAGTTCCACGGCGTCACCTGTCCGACGACGCCGATCGGCTCACGGCGGATCCAGGAGGTGTGCCCGGTCATGTACTCGCCCGCCGCCTTGCCCTCGAGGACACGCGCGGCCCCGGCGAAGAAGCGAAGCTGGTCGACCATCGGGGGAACCTCCTCCGACGCCGTCAACGCATGCGGCTTGCCGGTGTTCTCCGCCTCGAGGCGGACGAACTCGTCGGCCCGGGCCTCGATGGCGTCGGCGAACTTGAGCAGGGCGTGCTGCCGTTCGCTCGGCGTCGCCTCCCCCCAGGACTCGAAGGCCTTGGCCGCCGACGCGTAGGCGCGGTCGACGTCGGCCTCGGAGCTGACCGGAGCCTTGGCGACCACGGCTGCCGTGGCGGGGTTGACGATGTCGGTCATGGTGTCGGCGTCACTGTCGACGTACTGGCCACCGATGAAGTTGCGGAGCTGGCGAACCTCGGAAGTCATGCGCGCACTCTAACCACGAAACCTCCTGATTCGGAATAGATCGGTAGGTGAATCTTCGGAATCAGTCGTTGGCCGCCTTGCCAAGCGCGCGTTTCACCCGTCAAGATCACCCCATGCCGACGAGAGTGACCCCCCGGGATGGTGCACCGGAGCGCCCGTCCATCACCCGCGACACCCGCGACACCCGCGACGCCCGCGGTGGCGGGAACGGTCGCGCCGGGAAGTCGCCTCACCTCGACGCCGTCTCCAAGGCCATCATCGAGCAGCTGCAGCACGACGGACGCAAGTCCTACGCGTCGATCGCGGCCGAGGTCGGCCTCTCCGAGGCCGCGGTCCGGCAGCGCGTCCAACGGCTCCTCGATGCCGAGATCATGCAGATCGTCGCGGTGACCGACCCGCTCCAGGTGGGATTCCTCCGTTCGGCAATGATCGGCCTGCGGGTGTCCGGGGACATGACGCAGGTCGCCGACGCCCTGACCGCGATGGAGGAGGTCGACTACGTCGTCACGACCGCCGGCAGCTTCGACATCCTCGCCGAGGTCGTCTGCGAGGACGACGACCACCTCCTGGACCTGTTGACAAAACGGATCCGGGTCCTCCCGAACGTCACCGCCACGGAGACGTTCGTCTACCTGAAGCTGAACAAGCAGCTCTACAACTGGGGTACACGATGACACTCAACCCGAACGACGTCTGGGAGCCCTCCTCGGACCAGCGCACGCCCGCGGGCACGCTGCTCTCCGAGGCGGCCCGTGACCACCTGTGGATGCACTTCACGCGCCACTCCGTGTTCGAGGAGCCCGGCTCCGGCGGGCTCGGCCACTCGGTCCCCATCATCACCAAGGGCCAGGGGTGGAAGGTCTGGGACGACCGCGGCAACGAGTACATCGACGGCCTGGCTGGTCTCTTCGTCGTCCAGGTCGGCCATGGTCGCGAGGAGCTCGCCGAGGCGGCGGCCAAGCAGGCGCGCGAGCTGGCGTTCTTCCCCCTGTGGTCGTACGCCCACCCCAAGGCCATCGAGCTGGCCGAGCGCCTGGCCGGATACGCCCCCGGAGACCTCAACCGGGTGTTCTTCACGACGGGCGGTGGCGAGGCCGTCGAGTCGGCGTGGAAGCTGGCCAAGCAGTACTTCAAGCTGACGGGCAAGCCGACCAAGCACAAGGTCATCTCGCGGTCGGTGGCCTACCACGGCACACCGCAGGGCGCGCTCTCGATCACCGGCATCCCGGGTGCCAAGGAGATGTTCGAGCCGCTCGTCCCCGGCGCGTTCAAGGTGCCGAACACCAACATGTACCGGGCGCCCGAGCACCTCCGCGACGACGAGAAGGCCTTCGGCCGGTGGGCAGCGGACCGGATCGCCGAGGCCATCGAGTTCGAGGGGCCGGACACGGTCGCGGCGGTCTTCCTCGAGCCGGTGCAGAACTCCGGTGGCTGCTTCCCGCCGCCCGCCGGGTACTTCGAGCGGGTCCGGGAGATCTGCGACGAATACGACGTCCTGCTCGTCGCGGATGAGGTCATCACCTCCTTCGGGCGCATCGGGTCGATGTTCGCGTCGATCGACTTCGGGTTCCAGCCCGACATCATCACGTGCGCCAAGGGGATGACGAGCGGCTACTCCCCCATCGGCGCGATGATCGCGAGCGACCGCCTCTTCGAGCCGTTCAGGAAGGGGACGACGTACTTCCCGCACGGCTACACCTTCGGTGGCCACCCGGTCTCGGCCGCCGTGGCCCTGGCCAACCTCGACATCTTCGAGCGCGAGGGTCTGAACGCTCACGTCAAGTCCCAGGCGCCGGCCTTCAAGGCGACGCTGGACCGCCTGCTGGACCTCCCGCTCGTCGGCGACGTCCGTGGGGCCGGGTTCTTCTATGGGATCGAGCTCGTCAAGGACAAGCAGACGCGCGAGACCTTCGACGAGGCAGAGTCCGAGCGGCTGCTGCGTGGCTTCCTGTCCAAGGCCCTCTTCGACGCGGGCCTGTACTGCCGCGCCGACGACCGCGGGGACCCGGTGATCCAGCTCGCCCCGCCGCTGATCATGGGCCAGGAACAGTTCGACGACATGGAGTCGCGGCTGCGTGGCGTCCTCACGGAGGCCGAGAACCACCTCTGACCCAGCCATTCCCGGTCCCCGATCGAGTGAGCAACGGCCTGACCCGATCGAGTGAACAACTTCTGGGCGTATGCCGCTGGGCTCGCTCGCAGCCCGAGGCTGAGTCACGCTCCGGCTGGGTCGGGCGAGCGGGTCAGCGCCGGGCCCGGACCTCGGCACCCGAAAGGTGTTCTTTCGATTGTGGAGGCGATGTCACGTTGCCATCGGAACCCGTGCGGGTAGGGCAGTCGTTGTAGGCACGACCAACTGATCACTGAATGCCATCGCCGAACCTCAGGAGTCGCCATGGGTTTCCTCGACCGTCTGTTGGGCCGGGAGCCCCAGCCCCAAGGTCGCCAGCAGTGGGGTGCGCCCGCACCGAGTGGACAGCCATACGACGTCCCGCCGCCGCGCGGTGGCGCCTCGAGCGAGGATGAGCGAGCCATCGCTCGCTATCGCTACCTGCTGCGGACGGCGCCCCCGGAGGACATCGAGAAGGTGCACGCCGAGGCCTTCGCCCAGCTCTCGCCGGAGCAGCGGCAGATGGTGCTCCAGCGGCTGACCGAGGACCTGCCCGAGTCGGAGCGGCCGCGCACCGACCAGCCGGCCGACCTCGCGCGCAGCGCGACCCGGGCCGAGATGCGCCAGCCCGGCTACCTGCAGGGCGCCTTCGGTGGCGGCCGCGGTGGCATGGGCATGGGCGGGATGTTCGCCGGATCCATGCTGGGGACGATTGCCGGCTTCGTCGTCGGCTCGGCCATCGCCGACGCCATGCTCGGTGGTTACGAGTCCTCCCCCGAGGCGGCCGACGCGGGTGACACCGGTGACGCAGGTGACACCGGTGACGCGGGCGGAGACGCGGGTGGAGACGCGGGCGGCGACGCCGGCAGTGGGGATGCGGGCGGCGATGTCGGCGGAGGAGATGCCGGCGGTGCAGATGCGGGCGGCGACTTCGGCGGCTTCGGTGACTTCGGAGGCGACTTCGGCGGCTTCGGCGACTTCTGACCCCGCCCTCCCGCCGCTCCCCCAGAGCGCCTCACCCCGCAACACACCCGCTTATCGACTGCTCGGTCCGGCTGCAGCACGGGCAAGCAGTCGATGAGCGGGTGTGTTGCGGGTGCTGGCGCGGGGGTGGCGTGGCGCCGGCGGTCTGGAAGCCGGGTCAGACGCCCACGACGTGGAACAAGCCGGCGATGGCGATGATGACCGGGACGGACGCGAACGTGCTGACGAAGATCGCATCGCGGGCCAGGTTGACCTCGCGCCGGTACTTCACCGCATAGGTGAAGATGTTCTGTGCCGTCGGCAGCGCCGCGGTGACGACCACGGCGAACAGCGGCTGCCCCCTCAGGCCCAGGGCCGAGCCGATGCCGAGGGCGATGGCCGGCATGGCGAGGATCTTGAGGCCGACGATGCTCCACACGTGCGGTGCCGATGCACCGGCCGCGGGACGCGGACCGCGCCGCAGCGAGATCCCGAAGGCGACGAGCATCGATGGCACCGCCATGTTCCCGAGCAGCTCGATGGGATCTGCCACGACTCGCGGCAGGGTGAGGTCCAGGACCGCGATGACCAGTCCCGCTATCGCACCGATGGTGATCGGGTTGCTGAACATACGCCGCACGCTCCGCAGCAGCGTCGGACGCTCGCCGCGCGCATCGCTGTCGAAGAGGGCCATGTAGACCGGCGTGATGATGAGCAGCTGCATGAGCAGCGTGGGCGCGACCCAGGCGACGTCACCGAGGACGTAAAGCGCGATGGGGATGCCCAGGTTGCCGGCGTTGACATAGCCCGCGGACAGGCTGCCGATGAGCCGCGATCCCATTCCGGAGTCCGGCCAGCGGAGTCGGGCCAACAGCAGGTAGAGGCCCGCGATGACGATGAAGCTCGACAGCGAGGTGAGCAGATTGCGCGACAGGACCGCATCGAGCGGTGTGCGCTGCATGACGGTGAGCAGCAGTGCTGGCGATGCCACGTAGAACGCGAGCCGCGACAGGCTGACCTGGGCCGAGTCGTCGAGGATACGCAGGTGCGCGAGGAGCCAACCCGCTGCGACGATGACGGCGATCGTCGCGAAACCCTCGAGCACACCGAGCACGGGGCGATCCTGTCAGGTCCGCTGCCGCGCTCTCCGAGATGTCCGACCTGCAACCCACTTCGCCTCAGTCGACAGTGACCACCTCGAGGTCACCCTCGGCGAAGCGCTTGCGGATCAGCTTCTTGTCGAACTTGCCGACACTCGTCTTGGGCACCTCCTCGATGAGGGCCCAGCGCTCGGGGACCTGCCAGTGCGCCACCTTGCCCTCGAGGAAGGCACGCAGATCGGCCACGGTCGTGGACGTGCCCGGCTTGAGGACGACCGACGCAAGCGGCCGTTCGCCCCAGCGCTCGTCCGGGACGCCGACGACCGAGGCCTCCAGCACGTCCGGATGCGCCATCACGGCGTTCTCCAGGTCGACCGAGCTGATCCACTCGCCACCCGACTTGATGACGTCCTTGGCCCGGTCCGTCAGCGTGAGGTAGCCGTTGGGCGAGAGCCGCCCGACGTCGCCGGTGCGCAACCACCCGTCGTCGAACTTCGCGGCGGCCTCGGCCAGGTCGGTCGCCGTCTCGGTGCCGGTGGCGTAGTAGCAGTCGGTGATCCAGGGACCACGAACCTCGAGCTCACCGACCGACTCGCCGTCCGACGGGACGATGCTGCCGTCGGGGCCGACCAAGCGGCCTTCGACTCCGTAGAGCAGTCGACCCTGGCTCGACTTGTAGCGCCAGTACTCCTCGGTGCCCGGCTCGACGCCTTGTGGCGGGAGGGCGAGTGAGCCGACGGGGGACATCTCGGTCATGCCCCAGCCGTGCACGATGTCGATGTCGTACCGGTCGGCGAACGCCCGGATCAGGGCCGGTGGTGCTGCCGACCCACCGACCATGAGCATCCGACAGCTCGACACGTCCGCACCGTGCTCGTCGAGGTGGTGGAGCAGGTCGTTCCAGATCGTCGGTACGCCGGCGCCGCCCGTGACGCGTTCGGCCTCGATCATCGCGGCCAGCGGCTCGGCCTGGAGGAACCGGTCCGGCATGACGAGCGTGGCCCCGGTGATCATCGAACAGTAGGGGAAGCCCCAGGCGTTGGCGTGGAAGAGCGGCACGACGATGAGGAGCCGGTCGTTCGAGGAGATGCCGAGAGTCCCGGAGACGCCCATGCTGTGCAGCACGTTGCCGCGATGTGAGTACGCGACACCCTTGGGGTTGCCGGTGGTACCGGAGGTGTAGCACATCGATGATGCGTCGGTCTCCTCGATGTCCTCCGGCCAGTCGAAGGTGGTCGGCTGGTCCGCGAGGAGGGTCGCGTAGTCATGGACCGCCTCGACGTGCGGAGGCGACGCCAGCGCGCCACGGGTCGCGTCGTCCACGGGACCGCTGACGATGACGTGCCGCACGGCCGGGAGGTGCTCGACCAGCTTGGCGAACGGAGCGGCCAACGTGTTGTCCACGATGACGACCTCGCTGCCCCCATGACGAGCGACGTAGACGAGCTGCTCGGGGTACAGCCGGATGTTGAGGGCGTGGAGCACCGCGCCCATGGACGGCACCGCGAGGTAGGCGGTGAGATGCTCCGCGTTGTTCCACATGAACGTGCCCACCCGCTGGTCCCCGGTGATGCCGAGGCCGCGAAGCGCATGGGCGAGCTGGGCTGCCTGCTGGCCGACCTGGCGGTAGGACATCCGGCGCGGTCCCTCGGCGGTCCACGTGACGACCTCACTGTCGCCGTGGATCGTCGTCCCGTGGCGCAGCAAGGACGAGATGAGCAGGGGCGTCGCCTGCATCGTGCTCTTCATGACGGCAGCGTGCCACGGTTGGTGGCTGTGCGCACCAGTTCGGGGGTTCGCCTTCGGGCACGATGGCGACATGGAGATCGAGTCCCTCGACGCCTTGGACGACCACCTCGCGGACGGCGGCAGCCTGCGCGGCCTGCGCCTTCAGAACCTCGATCTCAGCGACTATGCCGTCCCCCTCGCCGGGCACGCCGCGCACGGTGACCTCACGGGGCTCGTGGTCCTCGGCGGAGTCGTGCCACCCGACGTCAACGAGATCCTCCACCACGGCGGCGCCATCGTCTTCCCCCAGGTGGGCGGTGCTCCGATCGACCCGTGGCGCGGCCTCTACTACCCGGAAGACCTCTACGAGGGCCTCGAACACGGCTACCAGACAACCCCGGACGCGCGCGCCTACGCGTGGTCGATCGACGGGCGTCTGCGGACCGACGCCTACACGACGCTGATCCGTGCCATCCACGACGACTCCGTCACCGACGGGCTGGACGAGTTCGTCCAGGGGCGCTCGGCCGTGGGCGTGATGGGGGGCCATGCGATCCTGCGTGGCACCTCGGAGTACGTCGACGCGGCCGAGCTGGGGCGCCGCCTCGCCGCGGCCGGTCATGTCGTCGTCACGGGCGGCGGGCCCGGGGCCATGGAGGCGGCCAACCTCGGGGCGTTCGTCCCGGACAACGATGCCCTGGCGGACGCCTTGGCACGCCTGGCCAGCGTCCCGTCCTTCCGACCCGACATCACCCCATGGGCACAGGTGGCGATGGAGGTGCGTCGGCGCATCCTCGGCGACGAGCAGCTCCCGCCCCCAGAGACCCTGGGGCCGTCCGCCACGTCCCTGGGGATCCCGACATGGTTCTACGGGCACGAGCCACCCAACGTCTTCTGCGACGTCGTGGCGAAGTACTTCTCCAATGCCATCCGGGAGGACGGCATCCTCGCGCGCAGCAACGGCGGGGTGGTCGTCCTGACCGGTGCGGCAGGCACCGTGCAGGAGATCTTCCAGGCGGTGACGCCCCTCTACTACGCGTCCGACGACAGCCCGCTCGCCCCGCTCATCCTCGTCGGCCGCAGGCACTGGACGGAGACGGTGCCGGTCTGGCCCGCCTTGAGTCAGCTGGCTGCCGGGCGCCGGATGGCAACAGTCCTGCACCTCGTCGACCGCCTCGAGGAGGCACTCGACCTCCTGCCGCTCCCCGTCCCGTGACGGCCCCACCGAATGGACGCCGTCCGCCAAGGTACTACGATCCGTAGTACCTGCTGCCGACCCAGGGTGATGACATGACCGAACCGCACCGTCCCCATCGCATCGTCGTGGCGGGAGGTGGCATCACCGGTTTGGTTGCCGCGCGCCGCCTCGCCGAGGCTGGTCACGACGTCACTGTGGTCGAGCAGGCGGAGCGGCTGGGCGGCCAGGTCCACACCGTTCGCCTGGGGTCCCGGTGGGTCGATGTCGGCGCAGAGGCCCTGCACCTCGGCGCCCCCTCGGCCCGCCACCTGGTCGAGGAGCTCGGCCTTGTCGACACGGTCGTCGGCAGCCGTCCGGGCCAGAGCTGGCTCTGGACCGGCCGTGGCTTGCGCGCCCTCCCGGCCGGCGTCACACCTTCCGGCCCGACCCGGTTGCGCCCGGTGATGACGAGCGGGGTCATGTCCGTGCGGGGCCTGGGCCGAGCCGGCCTCGAGCCCTTCGTCGCGCGGGTCCGCCCAGCGCTGGCCCCGGACGAGGATGTCTCGGTCGGTGAGTTCGTCTCCGGGCGGTTCGGGTCCGAGGTGACGCAGCGCTTCATCGACCCACTCCTGGGCAGCCTCCACGCCGGTGACGTGCATCGACTCAGCCTGCGCGCCTGTGCGCCCGGATTGGTGGACGCCGCCATCCATCGCAGGTCGCTCGTACGCCGGCGCCCCCTGCCGTCCGCTCACCCGGGGTCCCCGCCGGCGCTGCCCATGTTCGCCACGTGGCCGGAAGGGTTGCGCACCCTCACCGACGCCGTCCTGACCGACCTCCCGGTCACCGTGCGCCTCGGCTCGCGGGTCCGACGGCTGACCGTGACGCCGTCCGGCTACACCGTCGAGGTCAGCAACGCCACCGGAACCGATGAACAGCATGAACAGCTCAGTGTCGACGCCGTCGTCCTGGCCCTCCCCGCAGGCGCCGCGTCGACGCTCATCGCGCCGCACAGCCCACGCGCGGCAGGGATCCTCGATGACGCCGACGTCGCCAAGGTCGCGACCGTCGTGCTCGGCTTCGACCGGTCTGCGACGAAGCCACTCCGGGCCTTCGGGGGCACCGGGGTGCTGCTGCCGTCGACGTCGGGAATGCTTCTCAAGGCGGCCACCCACCTGTCGCGCAAGTGGCCCCAGTTCGCCGAGGACGACTCGTGCCTGGTCCGCTTGTCGGCAGGGCGGAGCGGTGACGACCGGCTCGACGAGCTGACCGATGAGGAGCTCGTGACGCAACTGGTTGCCGAGTTCCACACCGTGACCGGCCTCGACGCGCCGGCCGAGGTGCTTCACGTCCAGCGCTGGTCCGATGGACTTCCCCAGCTGCGGGTGGGCCACCAGGCACGACTCGCCACCCTCCGCGAGGAACTCGCACGCGCGCTGCCTGGTGTCGTCGTGGCCGGATCCGCCTACGAGGGACTCGGCCTCGCCTCCTGCATCACCTCCGGCGAGGCTGCCGCCGCGGCCCTTGCGTTGCCGGTCGTCCCCGCCACGGCAACCGACACGGCGGTCCGAGCATGACCGCGGTCACCGAACGCTCCGCCGTACGTCGCCTGCGCCACGCGCCCGAGGAACGCCCGATGATCGTCATCTGGGAGGTGACCCGTGCCTGCGCGCTCGTCTGTCTTCACTGCCGGGCCGACGCGCAGCACCGTCGCAACCCGCACGAGCTCACGACGGAACAGGGCAGGGCGCTCCTCGATGACATCGCCGCCTTCGGCAAGCCCTACCCCATCGTCGTCCTCACCGGCGGCGACCCGTTCGAGCGGCCCGACCTGGCCGATCTGGTGCGCTACGGCACCTCCGTCGGCCTGCATGTCGCGCTGTCCCCGTCAGTCACGCCGCGGCTGACCAGAGAGGTCCTCACGGAGCTGCACGATGCCGGGGCCGGGGCGCTCTCCCTCTCCCTCGATGGTGCCCGGGCGGACACCCACGACGCCTTCCGTGGCGTCCCGGGAGTGTTCGACGCGACCCTGCAGGCTGCCGCGGAGGTCCGCGACGTCGGCTTCCGACTGCAGATCAACTCGACCGTCACCCGGGCCAACGTGCACGAGCTTCCCGAGCTGCTCCGCATGGTCATCGACCTCGGCGCCTCGCTCTGGAGCGTCTTCTTCCTCGTCCCGACAGGGCGCGGGGAGCTGCTCCAGCCCCTCGAGCCCGAGCAGGTCGAGGATGTCCTCAACTGGCTCCACGACGTCTCGGATCTCGTGGCCATCAAGACCACCGAGGCGCCCCACTACCGCCGGGTCGCCATCCAGCGCGCGCGAGCCAGCGTCCAGGGCACCCCCAGCGAGGCACCCGCCGTCGGAGAACTCCACCAGCAGCTCACCGCCGCCGTGGCCGAGCTGCGAGCCCAGCGGCATACGGCCAGACGGCGCCCACGGCCACCGATCGAGGTCAACTCCGGCAGGGGCTTCGCGTTCATCGACCACCTGGGCGAGGTCTACCCCAGTGGCTTCCTCCCCCACCAGTGCGGCAACGTCAAGGACGCGGGGTTCCGCGAGCTCTACCGCACGAGCCCGCTCCTGCGCTCGTTGCGTGACCCCGCACAGTTCCATGGAAAGTGCGGGGTGTGCGAGTTCCGGGACGTGTGCGGAGGCAGCCGGTCCCACGCCTACGCCGTGACCGGCGACCTGCTCGCGTCAGACCCGACCTGCGTCTACGTCCCCCCGTCGCAGCCGCCCGGGGCAGCGCCACAGGGCTGAGTCAGCTCCCTCGAAGCACCGGGCCGAGTCGCTCGAGCACGCTCGCGTCCTCGATCGTCGCCGGCACGGCGGGTGAGCCGCCGTCGGCGATCTCGCGCATCGTCTTGCGCAGGATCTTGCCCGAGCGCGTCTTGGGGAGGCCGGCGACGATGTCGACCTGATGGAGCGCGGCCACGGCCCCCACCTCGCCGCGAACCCGCGCAACCAGCTCCCTGCGGATCCGCTCGCCCTCGGCCTCGCCGTCAATCCCGGCCTTGAGGACGACGAGCGCCCGCGGCACCTGGCCCTTCAGCTCGTCGTGCACGCCGATGACGGCACATTCCGCGACGGCCTCGTGCCCCGCGAGAGCTGCCTCGATGGACCCCGTCGACAGGCGGTGGCCGGCGACGTTGAGGACGTCGTCGGTCCGCCCCATGACGAAGAGGTAACCGTCCTCGTCGATGTAGCCGCCGTCCCCGGTGAGGTAGTAGCCCGGGTAGGCCGAGAGGTACGACGAGACGTAGCGCTCGTCGTCCTGCCACAGCGTCGGCAGCGTCCCGGGCGGCATGGGCAGCTTGATGCAGATCGAGCCCTCCTTGCCGGCGGGGAGCTGGCCGCCCTCACCGTCGAGCACCTGCACGTCATACCCCGGCACCGCGACGGTGGGCGAGCCCGGCTTGATCGGCAGCAGCTCGATGCCCTTGGGGTTGCAGGCGATCGGCCAGCCGGTCTCGGTCTGCCACCAGTTGTCGATGACTGGCACACCGAGGGCCGCAGAGGCCCACTCGTAGGTGTCCGGGTCGAGCCGCTCGCCCGCGAGGTAGAGGGTGCGGAAGTTGGACAGGTCGTAGTCCTTGACGAGCGACGCCGTCGAGTCCTCCTTCTTGATGGCGCGGAACGCCGTCGGCGCCGTGAACAGGCAGACCGCTCCGTACTCGGAGATGACGCGCCAGAAGGCTCCGGCGTCCGGCGTGCCGATCGGCTTGCCCTCGTAGAGCACCGTCGTCGCCCCGGTCAGCAACGGCCCGTAGACGATGTACGAGTGGCCGACGACCCAGCCGACGTCACTCGCGGTGAACATCGTCTCGCCGGGCTGCACGTCATAGAGGTTGGCCATCGACCAGCGCAGCGCGACGGAGTTGCCACCGCTGTCGCGGTAGATGCCCTTGGGCTTCCCGGTCGTGCCCGACGTGTAGAGGATGTAGAGCGGGTCCGTGGCGGCGACCGTGACCGGCTCCGCCCCCGCCTGGGCCGCCGCGCCTGACTCGAACTCCTCCCAGTCGATGTCGCGCTCCCCCAGCTCGGCCCGCTCCTGCGGTCGCTGGAGGATGACGCACGTCTCCGGCTTGTGCTCCGAGCGGTGGATCGCCTCGTCGAGGAACGGCTTGTACTTCACGACCCGCGACGGCTCGATGCCGCACGATGCCGACAGGACCACCCTGGGGGCCGCGTCGTCGATGCGGGCCGCGAGCTCCTGCGGCGCGAACCCGCCGAAGACGACGGAGTGCACGGCGCCGATCCGTGCACAGGCCAGCATGGCGATGACCGCCTCCGGCACCATGGGCATGTAGATGACGACCCGGTCACCCTTGTCGACACCAAGACCACGCAGGCCGCCTGCGACGGCGCGCACCCGAGCCAGCAGAGCGGCATACGTGATCGTCTCCTTGGTGCCGGTCACCGGGGAGTCGTAACGGATGGCGGGCTGGTCGCCGCGCCCGGCGGCCACGTGTCGGTCGACCGCGTTGTGGCAGACGTTGAGCTCTCCGTCGGGGTACCAGCGGTAGAAGGGCGGGTTGTCCGCGTCGAGGATGCGCGTCGGCGGCGTGACCCAGTCGATGAGTCCGGCGGCCTCCGCCCAGAAGGCGTCGGGATCGTTGAGGCTTGCCTCGTACGTGGTGCGGTAGGTCGAGGGGTATGCCGCTGGGCTCGCTCCGTCGCTCATGTTTCCACCCTGCCCGGTCGGGACTGACGGGGCCAGTCCCGAGTGCGTCACACGAGCCGAGTGGTCAGATCGCGTCGGCGAGCGGGGTTCCCGGCCTGACGCCCCGTTTTGCGATGGACATCGACATGGCGGCGGCCGCGAAACAGAGGGCGCCGGCGACGTACCAGGCCGCGGTGTAGGCACCGAGGTGGTCGCGGACGAGGCCCGCGCCCACGGCTGCGACCGCGGCGCCGAGCTGGTGCGATGCGAAGACCCAGCCGAAGACGATCGGGGCACGGTCACCGAAGGCGGCGCGGCACAGGGCGATGGTCGGCGGCACCGTGGCGACCCAGTCGAGCCCGTAGAAGATGATGAAGGCGAGCATGTTGACGTGCAGGTCGTCGCTGAAGAGCGAGGGCAGCAGCAGGAGCGAGGCGCCGCGGAGCGTGTAGTAGACCCCGAGGAGGACGCGTGGGTCGATGCGGTCGGTGAGCCATCCGGAGAACACCGTGCCTGCGATGTCGAAGATGCCCACGAGGGCCAGCAGGCCGGCAGCCGTCGTCGCGGGCATGCCGTGGTCGTGCGCAGCCGGGATGAAGTGCGTCCCCACGAGCCCGTTCGTCGACATGCCGCAGATGGCGAAGCCGCCTGCCAGCAGCCAGAAGACCTTGGTCCGAGAGGCGTCGCGCAGGGCACCGAGGGCGAGACGGAGCACACCGTCGGGACGAGCCGGGCGAGCCGTGGGCGCGTCGGCCGCGGCGCCGTACGCGGTCAGGCCGAGGTCGCTGGGGTGGTCATGCAGCCGCCACAGCACGAGCGGCACGACGACGAGGGCCATGACGCCAGTCGTGAGCGCAGCCGAGCGCCAGCCGTGGTGCTCGGCCAGCCAGGCGAGCACCGGGAGGAAGACCAGCTGGCCGGTCGCCCCGGCGGCCGTGAGCATGCCCGTCACGAGTCCCCGGCGCTTGACGAACCACCGCCCGGTCACCGTTGCGACGAGGGACATCGCCATGGCACCGGTCCCGAGGCCGACGAGCAGTCCCCACGACAGGACGAGCTGCCACGAGGCCGTCATCCAGATGGGCAGCAACGAGCCGACGCTGACGAGGACCAGGGCGCCGGCGACGACGCGCTGGACGCCCAGTCGCTCCATCAGGGCGGCCGAGAAGGGAGCGACCAGCCCATAGAGCACGAGGTTGACCGAGACGGCGCCGCCGATGACGCCCATCGGCCAGCCGAACTCCTCGTGAAGCGGGTACATCATCACGCCCGGTGTCGAGCGGAAGCCGGCAGCGCCGATGATCGTCAGGAAGGTCGCTCCGGCGACCCACCATGCAGGGTGCACGCGGGCGGCCGATCGCGCCGGTCGTCGGCTCGGCTCGTCTGGCCGGAGTCGCTCCGGCGTCTGGTCGGTGATGCTCACGGTCACACTTTCCGGGACGGCAGGCCCGAGAAACGAGTGGCCCGCAGGACATCATGTGCAAGAATCTGGCCATGAGCGTTCGCGTCCCGCGATCCGGGACGGCCCCGCACCTCGTCGTCGTGCTCGCCCTCGACACCGTCATCGCGTTCGAGCTCGGACTGGCGCACCGCTTCCTCGCCGCGTCGTCGCTCGATCCGGGGTGGCCGGGACCACGGACGGGGGCGCCGCCACCCTATGACGTCCGGATGGTCACCCTGGACGACGGGCCGGTGATGACCTCGGCCGGCTATGCGGCGCAGCCCACGCACCCGAACGGCCTCCTTGCAGAGGCCGACACGATCATCGTCCCCGGCATCAACGGCCCGATCGTCGAGACGGGCGTGCTCCCCGAGGCCCTCCACCGGCTCGCCGCGACCGCTCGGCCGGACGCCCGCTGGGTCTCGATCTGCACCGGGGCCTTCGTCCTCGCCGGGCTCGGCCTGCTTCGGGGCCGCGTCGCGACGACCCACTGGTGCCATGTCGACGCCTTCACCCGGCACTTCCCCGACGTGCCGCTCAACCCCGACGTGCTCTACGTCGACCACGGCGACGTGCTCACGTCGGCGGGCAACGCGGCCGGCATCGACCTGCTCCTGCACATCGTCCGGTCCGACCTGGGCGCCGAGGCCGCCAACCGAGTCGCCCGGGGCGCCGTCGTGGCGCCCTGGCGAGCGGGCGGTCAGGCGCAGTTCATCGACCGCCCCATCCCCGAGGAGACGGACGCCGGGACGGGCCCGGCTCGCAGCTGGGCCCTCGAGCACCTCGGCGAGCCGATCGGTCTCGCCGATCTCGCGCGACACGCGGGCATGTCGGTGCGGACCTTCACCCGGCGGTTCCGGGAGGAGACCGGCGAGACCGCCGGGTCCTGGCTGATCCGCGCGCGTGTGGACCGGGCCCGCCACCTGCTCGAGTCGACCGACCTGTCGGTGGATCGGATCGCCGCAGATTCGGGCTTCGGGACCGGCGCGTCGCTGCGCCAGCACCTCGCGGCCTCAGTCGGACTCTCGCCGCTCGCCTACCGCCGCACCTTCCGCGTGGAGGCCGAATCCGCCTGACCTTGCCGCGTGCCAGCCGAGGTGGCGCGAGGTTCCTGACCGCGCGCGGGATGCATCACGCGCGCAGCGGGTTGGCCTGCGCGGAGCTCGTCAGCCCGCGCGGCGTCACGCGGTCGACGCCGCCAGCTGGCCGCACGCCCCGTCGATGTCCTGCCCTCGCGTGTCCCGGATCGTCGTCGGCACCCCGTGGGCGCGGAGCCGCTCGACGAAGTTCTGCTCGACGCCGGGCCGGCTCGCGGTCCACTTCGATCCGGGTGTGGGGTTCAGCGGGATGGGGTTGACGTGCACCCAGCCCCTTCCGCGTCGGTTGAGCTTCTCCCCCAGCAGGTCGGCGCGCCAGCCCTGGTCGTTGATGTCCCGGATCAGGGCGTACTCGATGGACACGCGCCTCCCGGTCGTCTCGTAGTAGCGGTGCGCCGCGTCGATGGCCTCGTCGACCTTCCACCGCGTGTTGATCGGGACCAGCTCGTCACGCAGCTCGTCGTCAGGCGCGTGCAGGGAGAGCGCCAGGGTCACCGGGATGCCCTCGACCGTGAGCTTGTCGATGCCGGGCACGAGTCCGACGGTCGACATGGTGATCCCGCGGGCTGACATCCCGAGTCCGTCCGGCGCCGGGTCGGTCAGGCGGCGGATCGCGCCGATCGCGGCCTTGTAGTTGGCGAGCGCCTCGCCCATTCCCATGAAGACGACGTTGCTGACCCGCAACGGGTGGTCCCGGTCCGCGTCGCCGCCGCCGGCCAGCTCGCCATGCCGCAACGCCCGAGCGGCCCACACGACCTGCTCGACGATCTCGGCGGTCGACAGGTTGCGGGTCAGCCCGGCCTGTCCGGTCGCGCAGAACGGACAGTTCATCCCGCACCCGGCCTGGCTGGAGATACAGATGGTGACCCGGTTCGGGTAGCGCATGAGGACCGACTCGACGATCGCCCCATCGTGGAGCCGCCAGGCGTACTTCATCGTCTGGCCGTCGTCGGCCTGCCGTCGCACGATCGGCGTGAGCAGCGTCGGCAGGAGGTCACCGACGAGTTCGGCGCGGACCGCCTTCGGCAGGTCGGTCATCGCCTCCGGGTCGTCGACGAGTCGCTCGAAGTAGTGCGTCGACAGCTGCTTGGCGCGGAACCCCTGGTGCCCGAGGGCCTCAACCGCCTCCTTGCGCTCCTGTGGCGAGAAGTCGGCGAGGTGGCGCGGCGGCTTTCCCCGGCGGGGGGCGCGGAAGGTCAGCTGCCCCGGCACGGGACGGGCGGTCGTCGGCTCGGGCAGCGACACGGGGGTCTCAGTCATAACCTGACCATTGTCTCAGGCGGAGTCAAAGCCGATGGATGGCCGGTCAGGCCGCTTGCTCGGCGAGCAGGGTGAGTACGGCCCACACGATGGGCACCACGACGATGAGGGAGTCGAGGCGGTCCATGATCCCCCCGTGGCCGGGCAGGATGTTGGACATGTCCTTGATGCCGAGGTCGCGCTTGATGAGGGACTCCATGAGGTCGCCGATCGTCGCGGCGATGGCCACGGTGACGCCGAGCGGGATGCCGATCCACCAGGGGTGCTCGAGGAAGAAGTGGATGGTCAACGAGCCGGCGATGATGCACAGGACCACGGATCCGCCGAAGCCCTCCCACGACTTCTTCGGGCTGATCGTCGGCGCCATCGGGTGCTTGCCGAGCCAGACTCCCGCCGCATAGCCACCGATGTCACTGCAGACGGCGGTGATCAGGAAGACGAACATCCGGCCGACACCGTCGGGGGCGGCCAGCAGCAGCACGGCGAAGCCGACGAGGAGCGGCGGGTAGGTCGAGATGAAGATCCCGCCGAGGACGTCGCGGCCGGCGCCGTCGAGGCGGCCACTGCCTCTCCACAGCACGATGACCGCGCACGTGAGCACCCACGCGGTGACCAGCCCGGCCGGCCCGTGGACGTAAGCGGCCCACGTCATGCCGACCATGCCCCCGACGGCGGGCACGAGCGGCGCGCGAACGGCGACGTTGCGCAGCGCCACCTGCAGCTCCCACATACCGATGGCGACGGCGA
>NZ_DATCWX010000147.1:0-3292 GCF_036566125.1 Intrasporangium sp. | reverse complement strand
GCCCCTGCTGCAGCAGGGGCAGCCAGTCGGTGAGCGGGTGTGTTGCCGGTTGGGGAGGGCGGGAGGGCGCAGAGCGCGCGCGAGAGTGGGAGCGGGCTCAGCGGCATACGGAATGATGTTCCCCGGGGTGTAAAGAATCCGGGCGAACGGACATCTATGGGCATGGCGACCGGTGGTGACGCGTCGGACCAGCAACGGTTCGCGCTGATCTACCAGCGGCACTACGCCCTGATCCATGCGTACGTGGCGCGTCGCCTATGGCATCGAGGTCTGGCAGACGACGTGACGGCGGAGGTCTTCACGGTTGCCTGGCGGCGCCTCGATGACATACCGAGCCCCATCGGGGGATGGCTCTTCGGGGTGGCCCGGCTCGTCGTCATGGCGACGAACCGGGCCACCGTCCCCGACCCGCTCGAACTCGTCGACGAGGCCGTGGCCGCTCGGGAGGCAGACCCTTCCGCGCGGGCGGTCGACCGGGCCGAGCTGGAGCGGGTGTCGGCGGCGCTGGCAACGCTCAGCGACTCCGACCGGGAGATCCTTCTCCTCATGGCGTGGGAGGCCTTGCCTCTCGCGCAGCTCGCCGAAGCGCTCGAGTGCAGTGTGGCCGCCGCAGGGGTTCGGCTCCATCGCGCGAGGCAACGGCTTCGGCGGGCTGTGGACCGCTCCGGGGAGTCCTCGAGGCAAGGGTCGACACAGCGTCTGGGCACGTCACTCGGGGCCCGTCGGCAAGGGGGAGGACGGCCATGATCGAGCAGGCACTTCGAGATCTCAACCCCGTCCCGGATCCGCGGGCGGATCACGATGCCAAGCGCGCCGCCGCCGACCTCGAGCGGATCATCGCCCTGCCCAGAGAGCAGGGGCGGGCGCGCGCGAAGCCGCGGCACGCCCACGGTCGGCGTCTCGCGGTGATCGGTATCGCGAGCTGCATCGCGCTCGCCCTCGTCCTCGGCCTGCCCTTCCTGCCCTGGCGCTCTGCGCCGCCAGCCCTGGCCGCCACTCCACCGCTGCTGACCGGACAGCTGGCTCCCGGGACGACCGGTCCGGCCGTCGGGAACGAACTTGACCAGCTGGCCTCCATCGCAGCCGGGTCTGGCGTGCCGGGCCGCGCAGGCAGCCGCTATGCCACGTGGGACCTGACGACGCGGGTCCATGGAGCCGAGCCGGTGCGGTCCGCCGTCGTGCCGCTCGAGGTGACTTTGGAGGTGCAGGCCGACGGGTCCTGGCACCGGCGGGCGACCTATGGACAGCCGGTGGCCGGAGACCTCACCGCCACGGACCTGCCCGCTGTTGGGGAGGTCGAGTCGGACGAGGTGTACCCGGCGGACCAGGTGCCGCGAATGTTCCCCGAGCGGCTTGCGACCGACACGGCCGGACTGCGCGAGCAGCTCGAGACGGCGCACCCCGTCGACGCCCTCGGCACCGCGGAACTGTTCGTGGCGGTCACCGATCTCGCCAAGGAACAGACCCCCGCCCCGAAGACCCGGGCCGCGCTGCTCGGCCTGCTGGCCGAGCCGCCGGACGTGCGTGGGCTCGGTGCCATGACCGATCGCGACGGCCGAGTGGGGCAGGCCTTCGCCGTCGACTCGGACCTGAGCGGCCTGCCGACCCGGTACGTCCTCATCGTCGACCCGGGGAGCGGCCGATTGCTCGCCTCCGAGCAGGTCCTCACCTCACGGGCCGGTCGCCTGGCGGTCGACGTGCCGGCGGTGATCGCCTACGTCGTCTTCCGCTGAGCCGGGTGGTCTCAGCAGTTGGTCCGCGTCCAGTACGACATGCGATCGTTGTCCGCCGAGCCGACCCAGTTGTCATAGGACAAGCCGTAGCCCTCGACCCACAGCGCCTCACCGCCCCGGTAGTCCCAGGCGACGATGCGGCTGTTCGGGTTGGTGTTGACCCACGACGACGTCGAGTTGTTGAAGCCCCAGTCCGCCGCATAGTCCGCGCACGTGTTGAGGAACTGGAGGCGCCGGCCGCCGTAGTTGGAGTCGGTGTAGAAGCAGTACCAGCGGTCCAGGGTCCCCGACGGGCACCCGGCGTAGGACGCCGCGGCCAGCCCCACGTCCTCGGCGACCTTCGCGGCCAAGGCGGTGCTCCGGACGTTGGCCCCGAGCCCCTCGGGTGCGCGTAGCTCGCCCCGGTCGGGGAAGACGACGACGACCTCCCCGTCCCGGTACGCGACGGCGTTGTCACTCACCTGAGCGCCACCGGGATGCGCATGCAGATAGGCGTCGATCTCCTTTTGCGGGCCGGCGCTCGATGCGGCCTCGAGCTGCGGCGCGGCCGCTGTTGCGGTGCCGCCCAACAGCACGAGGGCGGCGACGATTGACGTGATGCTGGCGATGCGACTGCGAGTGGACATCGGCGTCTCCCCTGTCGATGGTTGGGGCCAGACTACGCAGTCGCCACGACATCCGCCTCGGGAAAAAGCCGTCGCAGCAGGTCAGCGAGGGTCACGACGCCGGACACCTGCCCGTCCTCGACGACGACGGCGAGGTGGTTGCGGGTCTGTCTCATGTCCTTGAGTGCGGTGTAGACCCGCGTGTCGGCATCGAGGTGCAGGACGGGGCGCATGAGCGAGGTCGTCGGCGTGTCCGGCCCCACCACCAGAGTGTCTCGCACGTGCACGACTCCCTGAGCGATGCCGCCATCGCCAACGAGGATCCGCAGGTGGCCCGAGTCCAGCGAGGCCTGCTGGACGTCACGGGCCGTGGATGAGCCCCCGACAGCGGTCGGCCGGGAGTCGGGCCCGAGCAGCTCACCGACCGTCAGGGTCTCGAGCTCGAGTGCGCTCGTCAGCTGGGTGGAGTAGCGGGCGTCGAGCGCGCCCACGTTGGCGGAGTGCTCCACGAGGTGCAGCAACGCTGCGGGGCTCTGGCCAGTGGCGACCTGGTCCGAGGGCTCGATGCCGATGCGGCGGAGCACACCGTTCGCCATCGAGTTGAGGGACCGGAGCACCGGACGGGTCAGCCACATGAATCCGCGCATCGGCAGGGCGAGCAGGGTGGCGGAGCGTTCCGGGTGGGCGATCGCCCAGGACTTGGGCGCCATCTCGCCGACGACGAGATGGAGGAAGGTGACGATCACCAGGGCGAGCACGAATCCGGCGACGTCAGCGGACCACTGCGGCCATCCCCAGGACAGGAACAGCGGGGTGAGCCACTGGTGCACTGCCGGTTTGGTGAGGGCGCCGAGCGCCAGGGTGCAGATCGTGATGCCGAGCTGGGATCCGGCGAGGAGGAGGGTCAGCTCGTTGGCGCTGCGCAGGGCGGCTCGGGCGGCTCGGCTGGAGACT
>NZ_DATCWX010000127.1:0-6764 GCF_036566125.1 Intrasporangium sp. | reverse complement strand
ACGTTGTAGCCGCCGGTTGCCAGATTCACCGGCGCCCCGGTGCCGTTGTAGATCTCGAGCGCCTTGTTGTTGCTCGAGCCCTCGATGTACTCACTGAAGAACAGCTCGGTCGGCGCCGCCTGCGCGGTCGGCGCGGCGACGAACGGGAGCAGACCGACCCCGAGGGCCACGGCACACACCGCGGCCACTCGGCGCCGGAGATGACGGTGCTGCTGCATGTCTTCCCCTCTCGACGGGCAGGGAGTTGCCCGGATCCACCGCGAATCTAGCGGCGTAGCAGTGAGCGAGGGGCCGAACGCCGACTAACTTTGCGTGTCGTTTACCTTTCGGCCCGGGCAGGCCGCCAGGCGCCTGCGCGTCTCGAACCGCCGGCGCGTGCCGTCGATCGGGTCGTCGAACTCGAGGACGGCGGCGAGCAGCTGGAGCGGTTCGGAGAAGTCGCCGTCGAGCACCTCGCGCTCGACCGGATACAGGGCGTCGCCGACGATGGGGATGCCCAGACCCCAGAGCTGACAGCGCAGCTGGTGGGTGCGACCGGTCCGCGGGGTCAGCCGGTAGAGGCCCAGCCCATCCGTCTCGGAGACCAGCTCGATGAGCGTCTCGGCGTTCGGCTCGGCACCGGGGACCTCCCGCGCCTGGTGCCTGCCGTGCTCCTTGACGACATGGCTGCGCCGCACCGTGGGCAGCCGCAGATCGTCGCGGACCGGCGCGACCGCGAGGTACTCCTTGTGCACTTGTCCCTCCGCGAAGGCGCGCTGGTAGGGACCGCGCCACCGCTGCTCCGTCGTGAACATGAGCACGCCTGCCGTGGGCCGGTCGAGCCGGTGCGCCGGGGTCAGCCGATCGAGACCGGTCAGCACTCGCGTCCGGGCGAGCGCCGACTGCACGACGTGCCGGCCCCTGGGCATCGTCGACATGAAGTGCGGCTTGTCCACCACGACGAGCCGGTCGTCCGTGTGGAGTACGTCGATCGGGAAGGGCACCTCGACCTCGTCCGGAAGGTCGCGATGGGTCCAGCAGACCGACCGCGGCACGAACCGCGCGTCCGCTGGGACCGGCCGGCCCGCGGCGTCGACGAACTCCCCCGCCGCCAGTTTGGCGTCCACCTCGGCGGGAGTCAGCCCCCGCAGCCGCTCCACCAGGTGGTCGCGCAGCGTCTCCCACGGGCCGCCCTGCGGCATCCGGATCCGCTGCGCGTCGACGCCGTGCCGCGGCGGGAGCGGCGACGCGGGAATGCCGCCACGTGCCACTCAGTCCCCCTCGACGCGCAGTTCGACCTCACGCCCCAAGAAGCGAGCGTATGCCGCTGAGCTCGCTTCCAGCCCACGCAGCGCCTTCGCCGTCAGTCGGGTCAACGGCGTCGCCTGGACCACGACGGCGTCCCTGCTCTCGTGCCGCTTCCAGACGCCGGCGACCTCGCCGTCGACGACGATCGTCGGCTGGAACACCAGGTTGCGCCCGGGAACGACCTTGACGACGTGCTCGTCCGGCAGGGTGACGTCCCGCGACTTGTAGCCCAGGAGGAACTCGTCCCATTGTGGCAACAGGTGCACCCCACCCGGACCATCGCCTGCTGCCGGCGCGTCGACGTGGCTGAGCCAGGTCTGACCGCCGACGTCCTCCCGAATGACCCGATCGCCAATGAGCTCAAGGGCCGCACGGACGAAACCCAGCGTTCCCGAGATCCAGCCTGCGATGTCCTTCTCGGTCGCCGGCCCATGGCTGCGAAGATAGCGCTCGATGACAGTGGTCATCGCCTCCTCACGAGACGGCTTGCGGCTCAGAGGAACCCACTCATCAACGAGCACGAAGGTCGGCTGCTTCCCCGCGAGCGGACCCTGGCAGAGCAGCCCAGTCATGCAGTGGTGGCCGACGAGATGGTAGGTCCGCTGCCCAGCCGGATCGATGCCGTGGTCGGCGAGCAGCGAGAGGACGTCCGGGCGGCTCATCGGCTCGCGAAGGTGCTCCTCGAAGAGCACGCCCGCCTTCTCGACCTCGTCCTGCGTGATGCCGAGCTGGGCGTAGCGCGGACCCAGGGAGGCAAGCACCCGCGGCGCAAGCAACTCACACATCCACCGGGCGTCCTCGGCTGCGACCCAGTGGATCGTTCCGCGCATCGGCCAGGTCCGGACGATCTGTCGGTCGGCGACAGCCCGCTCGATCTCGGCCAGCGTCAGGCCGGAGCGCACCCCGATCGACCACACGCCACTCGAATAATCTTGTGCCTGAAGCGCCCCCATCCAACGCGCCACGGACAGCGGCGTCACGGGGGCCTCCGGAGTGCCCAAGGCGGGCGTCAGGCCGAGGGCGGCCATGCGGGCGCGACGCAACCGCCTGCGGTCGCCGGCCTTCACGACGAGACCCAGCTCAGCGGCATACGGCTTCCTATCCGAGCACGGCGGCGCCGAAGGTCGCCTTGAGGTCGCCGAAGAGCGCCGACGTGGCGTTGACGCGCAGCCCGTCGTCCAGCGTCATCAGCACGGACCGGCCGGGCTGGGTGAGCTTCACGTGGACCTCTGTCGCGCCGGGGTGCTCCCGGAGGATCTCCCGGAGCCGCTCGGCACGGGCTGGGGTCACCTGCCCCAGCGGGAGGGTGAGGACGACCGGTCCACGGGGGCCCTCCTTGATGTCCGGGATCATCAGCTCCTGCGCGAAGATCGAGATCGAGTCATCGCGCGCGCTGACCCTCCCCTTGACCGCGCAGACGGTGTCCTGGGCCAACATCGTGGAGTACGTCAGGTACGCGGATGGGAAGAACAGGCACTCGATGGCTCCGTCGAGGTCCTCGACCGTGGCGATGGCCCACAGGTCGCCCTTCTTGGTCCGCTTGAGCTGCAGCCCGGTGATGAGCCCGGCGACGGTGACCGGAGTGCCATCGGCCTTGGGGTCGTCGCCCGTGAGCGAGGCGATCGAGGTGTCGGCGTGCGTCTGGAGGATGTGCTCGATGCCGAAGAGCGGGTGGTCGGAGACATAGAGGCCGAGCATCTCCCGCTCGAAGGACAGGAGGGTGGTCTTGTCCCACTCGCCCACCGGGACGGTTGGCAGGCCGTCGAAGGCGCCCGTTCCCCCGGGCTCCCCTGACTCGTCGCCCAGGTCGAAGGCGCCGAAGAGGCTGTCCTGGCCGATGGCCTCCTGCTTCTTCACCTCGACGAGCGCGTCGATGTAGCGCTCGTGGACCTCGACCATGCCGCGCCGGCTCTCGCCGAGCGAGTCGAAGGCGCCGCCCTTGATGAGCGACTCGATGGTCCGCTTGTTGCAGACGACCGCCGGCACCTTGGACAGGAAGTCCTTGAAGGACCCGAAGGCGCCCTTCTCCTCGCGGGCCTTGATGACCGCCTCGACGACCGGCAGGCCGACGTTGCGGATCGCCGCGAGACCAAAGCGGATGTCGGTGCCGACGGCGGCGAAGTTCGCGACCGACTGGTTGACGTCGGGCGGCAGCACCTTGATGCCCATGTGGCGGCACTCGCCCAGGTACAGGGCCGACTTGTCCTTGTCGTCGCGCACGCTCGTCAGCAGCGCGGCCATGTACTCGGCCGGGTAGTTCGCCTTGAGGTAGGCCGTCCAGTAGGAGACGAGACCGTACGCCGCGGTGTGCGCCTTGTTGAACGCGTAGTCGGAGAACGGGACGAGCACGCCCCAGAGGGCCGCGACCGAGGCCTCGTTGAAGCCGTTGGCCTTCATGCCCTCCGAGAAGGGGATGTACTCGGCGTCGAGCACCTCTTTCTTCTTCTTGCCCATTGCACGGCGGAGCAGGTCGGCGTTGCCGAGCGTGTAGCCGGCGAGCTTCTGCGCGATGGACATGACCTGTTCCTGGTACACGCACAAACCATGAGTGTCCTTGAGGATCGGCTCGAGGGCCTCGACCATCTCCGGCTGGAGCTTGCCCTTGAGCTGCGGGTCGAGCGGGATGACCTCCTGCTTGCCGTTCTTGCGCAGCGCGAAGTTCGTGTGGGCGTTGACCCCCATCGGGCCCGGCCGGTAGAGGGCGAGGGCGGCCGAGATGTCCTCGAAGTTGTCCGGTTGCATGAGGCGCAGCAGCGAGCGCATGCCGCCGCCGTCGAGCTGGAAGACCCCGAGCGTGTCGCCGCGTCCCAGCAGGGCGTAGGTCGCCGGGTCCGTCATGTCCTTGGAGAGGGCGTCGAGGTCGATGTCCTCGTCGCGGTTGGCCTTGATGTTCTCGATCGCGTCGTCGAGGATCGTCAGGTTGCGCAGGCCGAGGAAGTCCATCTTCACCAGGCCGAGCGACTCGCAGGACGGGTAGTCGAACTGCGTGATGACCTGGCCGTCCTGCAGCCGCTTCATGATCGGGATCACGTCGATGAGCGGCTCGCTCGACATGATGACCCCGGCTGCGTGCACGCCCCACTGCCGCTTCAGGCCCTCGAGGCCCTTCGCCGTGTCGACGACCTCCTCGAAGTGACGCTCCGTCTGGACCAGCGCCCGGAACTCGGCGCCCTCGTTGTAGCGCTTGTGCTCCGGGTTGTAGATCTCGGAGAGGGGCACGCCCTTTCCCATGACATCCGGGGGCATCGCCTTCGTCAGCTGCTCCCCCACGCTGAACGGATGGCCCATGACCCGCGCGGCGTCCTTGACCGCCTGCTTGGCCTTGATCGTGCCGTAGGTGACGATCTGGGCGACGCGCTCCTCGCCGTACTTCTCGGTGACGTACTTGATCACCTCACCCCGACGGCGCTCGTCGAAGTCGACGTCGAAGTCGGGCATCGACATCCGCTCGGGGTTGAGGAACCGCTCGAAGATCAGGCCGTGCGGGATCGGGTCGAGGTCCGTGATCCCCATGGCGTAGGCGCACATCGACCCGGCGCCCGAACCACGTCCCGGCCCGACCCGGATCCCGTTGCGCTTGGCCCAGTTGATGAAGTCGGCGACGACGAGGAAGTATCCCGAGTAACCCTTCGAGACGATGACGTCCTCCTCGAACGCCGCCTGCCTGCGGGCGTAGTCGGGGACGCCCTCGGGGAAGCGTCGCTGCAGCCCGGTCTCGACCTCCTTGATGAACCAGGACGTCTCGTCCTCGCCCGCGGGGACCGGGAAGCGCGGCATGTAGCGCCCCTCCCCCTCGGTGAACGACACATCGGACCGCTCGGCGATGAGCAGCGTGTTGTCGCAGGCCTCCGGGAGCTCGCGCCACAGGTGGCGCATCTCCTGCGGCGACTTGAGGTAGAAGTCGTCGGCGTCGAACTTGAACCGGCCCGGGTCCATCAGGGTCGAACCCGACTGCACGCAGAGCAGCGCCGAGTGCGCCTTGGCGTCCTCCGCCCGTGTGTAGTGCAGGTCGTTGGTCGCGACGAGCGGCAGCCCGAGGTCGCGCGCCAGCCGGAGGAGGTCCTTCTGCACCCGGCGCTCGATCTCGAGGCCGTGGTCCATCAGCTCGACGAAGACGTTGTCCGGCCCGAAGAGGTCGCGCAGCTCGCCGGCCACGGCGCGGGCCTCGTCGTACTTCCCGAAGCGCAGCTTGGTCTGGATCTCGCTCGAGGGACACCCGGTCGTGACGATCAGGCCCTTGCCGTAGGTGGCAAGCAGCTCCCGGTCGATGCGGGGCCACTTCGTGTACACCTGGTCGAGGGAGGCGATCGAGCTCATCCGGAACAGGTTGTGCATGCCCTCGGTCGACTCGGCGAGCATCGTCATGTGCGTGTACGCGCCGCCGCCGGAGATGTCGTCGCGCCCGCCGTCGCCCCAGCTGACCTTCGTCCGGTCCGTGCGATGGGTGCCCGGCGTGATGTAGGCCTCCACGCCGATGATCGGCTTGACGCCGGTGCCCTGCGCCTTCTTCCAGAACTCGTAGGCACCGAAGACGTAGCCGTGGTCGGTCGTCGCGAGTGCGGGCATACCCATCCTCGCCGCCTCCGAGAAGAGGTCGGTGATCCGGGCCGCTCCGTCGAGCATCGAGTACTCCGTGTGCACGTGCAGGTGCACGAAGTTCTGGTCTGGTCTCGGAGCGGATTGGGTCGACATCGGGGTTGAGTCTAAGCCTCGCCGGGGACACTCCCCGGGCGTGTCGCAGCGGGTGTCGCGGCTCGTGCCAGTGGGCCGCCGCGGGCCGCTGGATCGTCGGCTTCGGCGAGCCTGGAACCGATCCCGAGCCGACGGTGTACAAGTGGTTGCGGTACCACCCATGTCTGCGCGGGAGGAGCCATCGAGAAGGACCGGGAAACCGAGATCCTGGCCCGGGTGCGCGCCGGAGAACGGGCTGCGTACGCCGAGCTGGTGGTGGCGCACGCGCCGCTCGCCAAGCGCGTCGCCGTCCTCGCCGGAGCCGGCGGCGATGCCGACGACGTCGTGCAGGAGGCATTCGTGAAGGCATACCGATCCCTCGCCACCTTCCGCGATGGCTCCGGCTTCCGGCCGTGGCTGCTGCGGATCGTCGTCAACGAGACGCACAACCACCGACGCGGTTCCGGTCGGCGGGCCGAGCGGGAGCGCCGAGCCGGGTGGCTCGACGCCCAGTCCCTCACCGTGCCGGACCCGGCCGAAGAGGCCCTCTCGGCCGCGCGTCGGCGTACGCTCCTCGAGGCCGTGTCCGGACTCCCTGCCGACCAGAGGGACGTCATCGCCTGCCGGTACCTGCTCGAGCTGTCGGAGGCGGAGACCTCGCAGGTGCTCGACCTCCCCGCGGGAACGGTCAAGTCCCGACTGCATCGCGCACTGAGCGCGTTGAGGGAGGTGATGGCCGATGCCTGACCAGTTCGATGCCCTCGAGCGCGAGCTCATCGGCCTCGGCCACGATCTCGTACCGGACC
>NZ_DATCWX010000115.1:0-47809 GCF_036566125.1 Intrasporangium sp. | reverse complement strand
GACAGACGCGCCATCACAGCGTCAGCGAATGCGGCGTGCAGCGTCGGGCTGGGATGGAATCCGTCGCCGGCGAACATCTCCGGCCCGAGCGGTTCGGCGGTCTGGATTCGGAAGGCTCGCTCGCGAGCTTGAACCGCTGTGGCCCCGATCGCGTCGAAGACCCGACCACGCCAGCCGAGAGCGTCGGCGAGGGGCCGGGGAAAGGCGGGGAAGTGATCGAGGGGTGGGATGCCGAGCAGGCACACCTGGGCCCAAGGAGCGGCGACGAGGATCGCATCGAGAAGCGTCTGAAGTTCGCGGCGGAAACGGGTCGCGCTGTGCAGGCTCTTGAGGTCATTGACACCGATCGAGACGAACACCAGGTCAGCGTCGACCAGAGCTTCGGCAGAGACCAGACTGAGCGCCCGCCCTGCAGTGGCACCTGTCATTGCGCAGGCCTGCCACTCCACCGTCGCCCCGTAGCGGTCGGCCAGCCGCATGGCGAGCTGACCCGCCACCGACGATCGGTGATGTCCGACGGCATAGCCCGCCGCGACGCTGTCCCCGAGCGAGACAACCCTCATGTGGCGATCACCAGAGCCGACGCGCCCCGTAAGGCCTTCAGCCTCAGCGAAGCGGGGCATGGTGCGGATGAGTCGATATCCCTGAAACGTCACGATGGGCAGGCCTAGCCACCACCACTGGGCGCCTCGGTCCTGGATACCTCGGAGACCGGCCTGTCCGACACGCAACAGATCGCCCTGCATCACGCTCCAGATGGTATGCCGCGCACCGGTGCAGCGGTGCCCGCTCGGAAGGCGCGTCGGTCGTCCGTCCCACCATGCGACGACGCGGATGAACAGGCGCGCGACTTGGCGGCATTTGCTGGAGGGGAAAACCGATTGCCGAGCAGGGCGGGGGCTGGGACGCTCCGGGTCATGAAGGAGAGTCCTTGGCCGATGCGGCTGGAGGGTCTGCTGTTCCGCGAGGTCGTGGAATCAGATCTTGACGTGCTGATCTCCTTCCGGAACGACCCTGGCGTCAACCACTTCATGGTGCGCACCTATGTCGATCCCGACGACTTGCGCCGTGAATGGCTCGCCGTGCCGAGCAGTCCGACGGATTACTCGTGTGTCGTCGAACGTGACGGCCGGGTCGTGGCGATGGGTTTTCTCGAGATCGTGGATGGTGCCGGCCAGCCCGGTCACCCCACCGGCACGGAGGGTGTCATCGGCTACATCGTGGATCCGAGAGCCGCTGGACAGGGAATCGGGACGGCGACTGCCCGTGCGCTCCTGCGTGGCGCCTTCGACGGGCTCCGTCTGCGTCGAGTTACCGCCGCGGCGAATGCCGACAACCTGGCGTCCGTAGGTGTGCTAGAACGCGCCGGCATGCGTCGGGAGCGCCACGCCCTCAAAGCGCTATGGCACCGGGACCTCGGATGGCTGGACGAGGTGGGATACGCGCTCCTGCACGACGAGTGGGCTGCGCGGATCGGAGAGACCGCGCACACCTGAGGTCCGAACGTGCCCCGCTGCGTCGGAAGCCGCGTGGGGCGGCTCTCGCACACGGCGATGGACGCGCGGCTGGCGCTGGAGACCGGTGTGGCCGGCCACCCGCCGCGCCACGTCCAAAGTCAGCAGCCCCCCGAGGCGCAACGGGCCCCTACGCTCGTTTGCGTGCAGCTGCGCAGCAACGACGAAGCCAACCCGGCCCAACGGATCCTGCGGGCCGTGGTGGCATCGCGCCCGGGTGCGTGGGTCTCAAAGCGCGCCCTTCACCGGATCGACATGCTCGCATACCGCGTCGCACCGGGCCGCATCCCGCCGAGCCAGTGGCTGGCTGCGGTCCCCGTGGGACTGCTCACGACGACTGGTGCCCGCTCCGGGAAACCGCACACCGTACCCCTCCTGGTCACCACGCTCGAGAGCGGCTGGGGTGTCATCGCATCGAACTACGGGTCGGGGCGGCCACCGGCGTGGTTCTTCAACCTTCGCGCCCACCCCATCGCTTCGCTCGAGCTGGACGGGGTCGCGCACCGGGTGCGCGCGGAGCAGGTGCACGGCGTCGAGAAGGAGCGTGTGCGCGAGGCGGCCTTGGGCTGGTACCGCGGATACATGGCATATGAGGAGCGGGCAGGCGGCCGCGACCTCGGCTTCTTCGTGCTGCACCCCGAGCACGACTGACCTGTGCCCCGGCGCCGTGGCATGTGCCGTGCCAGCTGGAGTGCGCCCGAACTGCGGACGGCGCGGCTGGCCACGCCCTATCGTGGAGGCAACCGCACCGTCGTCTGACGAGGTTTGTTTAGCGAGAAGCCGGCGGGAGGCGCTGACTGGCCCATGGAGAAGGCAGCTGAAGCGCCACGTCGGTTGCCCGCCGGAATCGTCACGTTCGTGATGACGGACATCGAGTCCTCGACCCGGATCTTCCGTGAGATGGGCGATGACTATGTCGGCCTTCTTGCTACGCACAACGCCCTCCTGAGAGGGGCCTTCACGGCTCACCGAGGTGCCGAGATCAACACTGAGGGAGACGCACTCGTGCTCGCCTTCGACGACGCTGGGGAGGCGGTTCGCGGCTGCGTGGCCGGTCAGCTGGCGCTGCAGGCGCACGACTGGCCACCCGGTGCGCAGATCCGCGTCAGGATGGGCGTGCACACGGCTCACGCCGCACCGACGGGTGACAACTACGTGTCGCTCGGGCTGCACCAGGCGGCTCGGATCTGTGCCGCGGCACACGGCGGCCAGATCCTGCTGTCCGAGACCACAGCGAAAGCGGTGTCGGCAGACCTTTCGGCGGACGTCACCCTCTCCCCGCTGGGCTCGTTCCAGCTGCGCGGATTCGCAGAACCTGCCCGCCTCTTCCAGGTGCGGCACGCCGAACTTCCCACGGAGTTCCCACCGCTGCGGGCTTATGGCGTGACACAGCACAACATGCCGTTCCACAAAGCCGCGTTCTTCGGACGTGACGACGACCGGCGCGAACTGGCCGAATACATGCGTCAGGCGCGAGTGGTGACCGTCGTCGGTCTGGGAGGTGTCGGCAAGACACGGTTGGCGGTTCAGGTGGCCTTCGACGTGATGGATGAGTTCGATGATGGTGCGTGGTTGGTTGAACTGGCCTCAGCCACAGATCGGCAGGCCGTGGTAAGTGCGGTGGCTGCCGTGCAGCACATCAC
Source organism: Intrasporangium sp. (assembly GCF_036566125.1). GTDB lineage: Bacteria > Actinomycetota > Actinomycetes > Actinomycetales > Dermatophilaceae > Intrasporangium. Next base: position 44,652 of record NZ_DATCWX010000115.1, on the reverse strand, counting down.
AGAGGTGCCTGGACGCAGTCTTGAGGATGTCGTGCTGGACGAGCTCTCGGCCAGGTCAGCCATGCTCATTCTCGACAACTGCGAGCAGGTGCTCGACGCAGCGGCGGGCTTCACGGAGGTGCTGGCGCAACGCTGTCCACAGTTGGCAGTGCTCGCCACCAGCCGGGAACCCCTCGGCATCGAGGGAGAGGTCGTCTGGCAGCTGGGTCCATTGCCGGCGCCGGACCCGGCGAAGGTCGCTGCCGAGGCAGACGTAGCGGCGGAGGCCTCCATCCGGCTGTTCGAGCAGCGAGCAGCATTGGTGCGCCCAGGTTTTCGCATTGATGATGACAACGCGGCCATCGTGGCCCGGATCGTCTGGCAGCTTGATGGCATCCCTCTTGCCATCGAGCTCGCCGCGGCCGCACTCGCCGACAACTCGCTCTCCGGAGTCCTGCGCGGATTGTCGGATCGGTTCTCGCTCCTCACGCACGGCCGCCGCACGGCGCCGGCTCGGCATCAGACGCTCCGGGCGGCGCTCGGATGGAGTCTCGACCTGCTTCCCCCGGACGAGCGCCTGCTCTTCGGCCGGCTGGCAGTCTTTGCTCGGAGCGGCACGATCGTGGCCACACAGGTTGTCTGCGGTACGCCGCCGCTGAGTGAGGCAGACGTCCCGCAGCTCCTGCGGCGGCTGCGCCGCAGCTCCCTGCTGTCCTACCGCGACGACGCGGATGGCTGGGTCATGCTGGACTCGGTCCACGAGCTCGCCAGTATGGAGCTGGCCGCCTCACAGGAGTCCGACGACGTGGCCGCCCGGCATCGTGAGTGGTTTGCCCGGCGTGCTGAGACGCTCGGGAGCCAACTCGGACTGCGGGGTCACACCGAGGCACGGGCCGACTTGCTGGCGGATCTGGACAACATCCGTCAGGCTCTCGCCAGCGGCGTAAGTGCCCGTGACGGTGACCGCTCGTTGCGTACGGCCGTCGCGATGGAGCCGTTCTGGGTATCGCACGGAGACTGGAGCGCTGGCGTGAATCACCTGCGCCAGGCGCTTGGCGTGCCGGGAGCCGAGGCTCGGCGTGGCCAGGCGTTGACCGCGTTGGGGAACCTGCTGATCCTCCGCGGTGAGACGGTCGACGCCGAGCAGTGCTTCCTGCAGGCGGCCGACATCGCGGCCGGCAGCGACGACGAGATCACGCTCGCCCGGTCTCGTTCTGGTCTTGGCTATGTCGCCTTTCGTCGCTCCGACCTCGAGGGGGCCGAGACGCGCTGGCGGGACGCCCTGACGCACGCCGACAGGGCGGGCGACGAGCGCGTTGCTGCAGGCGTCCTCCGCAGTCTCGCGATCGCCGCTGGCGCCCGCGGTGACCAGACGGCGGCGGCCGAGCTGATCGACCATGCGATTCGCTCAGCCGAGCGTGTTCAGGATGACCAGCTGCTCAGACTGCTCCTCGGCTCGAGGGCGGAGATGGACCTCTGGCTCGGCCGGTACGACCACGCGATGGACCTTTACGGCGAGGCGCTCAGCCTCGCCTCGACCATCGGTGACGTTTCTGCGCGTGCGTTGCTGCTCTGCGAGCTGGGCTGGGTCTCCCTGCTCACCGGTGACCTGCCCACAGCGGGGCGGTTGGCCGGTGAGGCGCTAGAGGTGGCAGAAGATCTCGGTAACCGCCGGGCGATGACCAGCTCCCTGCGGCTCACGGCCGAGTCCTCGCTGCGGCAGGGCCGATTCGGGGACGCGGACGAAGAGCTGCAGCGTGCGCTCGCCGTGGCCGAGGGCTTGGGTGCCCCCGCTGAGACCGCCGGTGTCAGGTGCACCCAGGCCCACGCTGCCCTCGAGCAGCGGGACCACAGCGCCGCGACGCAGCTGGCAGAATCCGCCCTCGCCCTCGAGGCCCTGGGATACCCCATGCGCACGACCTTCCCCCAGTGGGTCCTCGGTGTCGTGGCTCTGGAACGCGGTGACCTGAACGAGGCCGACATCCAGTTTCGCGCCGGTGTCGGAAACCGTGCCACCGCCGCACCACGTCACCTGGCCAACAGCAGGTGGGGTCTGGCGCGAGCGAGTCTCGCCACCGGCGATGCACCCGAGGCTGCCCGGCTGCATCGACAGGCCCTGAGCCTGCGTCACAGCATGGGTGATCGGCTCAGCGTGGCGGAATCTCTCGTCGGCGCGGCGGCCGTCATCGCCAGCGCGGACCCGTCCATTGCCGACGCCCTCTTGTCAGAGGCCGGGCGGATTCGCGACTCCTGCGCCGCAGTGGCGACGCCACGTCAGACTGGTGACCTCGCAGCGGTCCGCGCGCTCCTGGACGCGCGCCCGCGGGTCGTGGAGGAGGAAGGGGCCCCGGCTGAAGCTTCGGCGGTGGATCGTGCGCTTCGTGCTCTGGCCGAGATCGAACGCTCAGGCACGACGCGAGCCGACTGACAACCAAGGAGGACTGCATGGGCTGGCTGGAAGGCGACGTGGCACTCATCTCGGGCGCGGGTTCGGGACTCGGGTTGGCGCTGGTGGACCGCTTCGTCGCAGAGGGCGCCCGAGTGCTCGCACTCGACCGTGACGCTGACCGGGTGCGGAGCGTCGAGGCGAGCTACCCCGGCAAGGTGGCCGGCATCGCGGGGGATGTCACCGTCCCTACGGACAACGAGAAGGCGGTGGCCTTGGCCTTGTCGGTCTTTGGACGCCTGGACACGTTTGTCGGCAACGCGGGCCTGTTCGACTACGGCGCGCGCTTGGTCGACACACCCATGGAGGCGCTGAGCCGCGGCTTCGACGAACTCTTCGCGGTCAACGTCAAGGGCTACCTGCTGGGCGTCAAGGCCGCAGTCGACGCTCTCATCGAGTCCGGCGGAAGTGTCGTACTGACCGCCTCGGTGGCGTCGCGGAATGCCGGCGTCGGCGGTGCCGTGTACACCGCATCGAAGCACGCGGTCGTCGGTCTGGTCGAGCAGCTGGCCTTCGAACTCGCGCCGAACGTTCGCGTCAATGGCGTCGCCCCGGGCTTCATGCGCACGGACATTCGGGGCCCTCGGGCCCTGGGCCTGGCGGACCGCACCCTGGGCTCGATGCCGGATCTCGACGAACTGGCGCGTGCGCTGCTGCCTATGCAGTTCCTGCCCGATCCGTCGGACTACACCGGCCATTTCGTCCAGCTCGCCTCGCGAGCCAATGCGGCCGCCACGACTGGCGTCGTCGTCGAGTGCGACGGCGGCTTCTCGGTGCGGGGCATGGGACCGCCTCCCGGTCAGTGACGAACGAGCTGAGACAGGCTCATTGCCCGGCCAGTGAGGCGGCGCGCTCGGCGTCGCTCTTGAGGATCGGCCATCACGTACCACCCAGTGCCCGGGCCGTAGAGGGCCTCGCCGATCCGCGACGAGCGTCGCGCCGATCCGAGCTCGTTGGGGTCGTCGGGGATGTCCTCTTGGCCGAGAACCTGCTTCCACCACCCGGACAGCTCGTAGGCGTTGTGGCAGTCGATCGACGTGTGCGAGACGCGTAAAGTCATGGAGGACAGCCGGGACATCACCCTCTCCAAGATCACCGACGTCTCGTTCGACCAGTCGCTGCTCGACCGGATGATCAACTCCGGCTCCCAACCACGTCCAGCAGCTGATCAACCGCCTCATCGACGAGGACGACACGCGCCGTCGCATGGTGGTCAACGGCCGGGCCGAGCACGGACGGCCGGGTTACGAGCCGGCTGAGGACGGCGACGACGAGGGCCGTATGCCGCTGAGCTCGGACCCCGACCGACGTGACCGTCCCCGGCTGGCTGAGGAGTGACAAGGCGGCGATGCCGACGGTGCTCCTCGAGCTCGACGCCGTGACGAGCTACGGGCTCGTCAGCGCGGCGCCCCTCGCGACGTACCTCGTCTCGCTGGCCGCGGCCGGCTGGTGGGCCGACCGTCGTGGGCCGGTGCCCGGTGTCCACAGGGCGGAGGCGAGCCGGGCCGGCATCGACGACATCGGAGGCGGCGTCAACCTCGCCGCCCGCATCAGCGTGGCCGCGGCTGGTTTCGAGGTGCTGGCGAGCGTTGTGACGCTGGAGTCGTCGCGACGGCGCGACCTGCCGGCCGATCGTCGGTCGGTGAAGCTCAAGGGCTTCAGCGAACCCATCGACGTCGCGTCCATCGGCTGGCGGTGACGTGCCTCGACGCGAAGCGCGATACCCGATACGCGTCTTTGTGCGGCTGCGGATCTCCTGATTCAGCGCCGCCGGGTCGCTGTAGTTTGGTGGCATGGCGGGCAACAGGCCAACCATCGGGATCCTGACCGGCGGCGGTGACGTGCCGGGCCTCAATCCGGCGATCAGAGCGATCACGGTCCGCGCCCTGCGCGAGGGGCATCGTGTCCTGGGTATCCGCCGCGGATGGGCGGGCTTGGTGGACTACAACCCTGAGCCGGGCGCCGACAACTCGGACTGCGTGCAAGAGCTTTCGGAGGCTGTCGTCAACCGGGCCGGCCGGACGGGCGGCACGTTCCTGCACACCTCTCGTACCCAGCCGAGTCAGCTGCCCCGCAACCGGGTGCCGGAGCATCTGAGCGGGTACGAAGACCCGATCAACGACCTGACCAAGGACGTCCTGGCGAACCTCGAGCACCTCGGCGTGGACGTCCTCATCCCGATCGGCGGCGACGACACGCTCAGCTACGGCAAGCGGCTGCATGACGAAGGAGCGAACGTCGTCGCGATCCCCAAGACCATGGACAACGACGTGTACGGGACCGACTACTGCATCGGGTTCAGCACCTGCGTCACCCGCACCATCGAGCTGACCCATCGGCTTCGTACGACCGCGGGGTCTCATGAACGGTTCCTCGTCATCGAGGTGTTCGGCAGGTATGCGGGCTTCACCGCTCTACTCCCCACCATGGCCGGTGCAGCCGACCGCTGCCTGATTCCCGAGCACGCGGCGGACGTCGAGCAGCTCACCGAGCTGCTGGTCTACGACCACAACAGGAACCCGAGCAGGTACTCGGTGGTCCTGGTCTCGGAGGGCGCGAACCTGACATCGCATGAGGGGATGAGCTTCGAGAGCGAGGAAACGGACATGTTCGGTCACCGCAAGCTCGGCGGCATCGGCGACAAGGTCGCGTCGGCGCTGAAGGAGTTCTCGCCTCGCTACAACAACGCCAGACGTATCGACGTGGTGAACCAGCGACTCGGATACCTGGTTCGGTCGGGGGACCCGGACGCTCTGGACTCGATCGTGCCGATGGCATTCGGCAATCTTGCGCTTGACCTGGTCCACAGGAAGCAGTTCGGCCGCCTCGTGAGCATTCACCGAGGAACTTACGACAGCGTGCCCATCGCCAGCGTGACCTCGGAGAAGAAGGTGGTGGCTGTGGAGAAGTACTACAACAAGGACCGCCTCCGCCCGATCTACGAGTTCGACGGCGCGCCGTTGTTCATCATGACGAGCGATTGACGCCGGCTATCGCACACGATCAGGCTCGCCTCTTCCCACTCCTGTAGCGGTCACGGTCCACCATCTCGTCCATCCCTCCATCGACACGAGCAATGAACCGCCAGTGGAGCCGCAACAATGCCTCGCTAGTTGGGGCCGATCGCCGATGGTGACACCGGACAGCTCACCTATCAGGGCACCCGTTTCAAAGGGTTCTCGCGCTCGAGCATCAGTAGCCACTAACGCGCCTGCCGCGGGCGAGGCAGCATGCTGGGCGACCAGGAGCGCGATCACCTGCGCGAGAGACGAACTCGGCGCAGCGCGATCTGGCTGGCACACACTTCAGGGTCTCCGCGACGTTCGCTGAGCCAGCCTCGCGCGGACGGTGGCGTTCGCGCCTGGCGAGCTGAGCGGCATACGATCCCTTCTTGTTGACCCTGATTCAAGCGGTCCGTCGGATGAGAGCACCCACAGCGGCTCAAGAAACCCGCGGGGCACGCATGGCGCTGTCGGTGCCCCGGCGCCAAGCCGCATTTCGGCACCTCAGCGGACTACGTTCGAGGGCATGGTCGACGAAACAGCTGCAGCCCGGACGCCATCAGCGGATCCCGAGGTCATCATCGTCATGGGGGTGTCGGGAAGCGGGAAGTCGACCGTGGCCAAGGGAATCTCGGCCGTCATGGGCTGGGAGTTCGCTGAGGGCGACGATTTCCACTCGGAGGCCAATGTCGCGAAGATGCGCAGCGGCCAAGCCCTCACCGACGAGGACCGCTGGCCGTGGCTCGAGTCGATCGGCAGCTGGATCAGTGCCAAGGAGGCCGCGGGTGAGTCAGCGGTCGTGACCTGCTCGGCGCTGCGCCGCGCGTACCGCGACCTCCTGCGTCGCGGCCGCCCACATGTGCGCTTCCTCCATGTCATCGCCCCGGCCGAGGTCATCCGGGACCGGATGGAGCATCGGGCCGGCCACTACATGCCCGCCTCGTTGCTGCCCAGCCAAATCGCCACACTCGAACCGTTGGAGGAGGACGAATCGGGTACGTCTGTCACAAACGAGGGCACCCCAGCACAGGTGCTGGATCGCGCGTTGGCTGCCCTTGGCCTGTGAAAGGACCATCAGGCATGATTACGCACCCGACGCTCGCGCCCCTCCTTTCCCCCGTCGCACTCCCGGCGGACCCGCCGGAGGTGCCGTATGCAGGCAACGGGCAGCTCGTTGCAGCCTGCATCCTGGGCATCCTCGCGGTCGTGCTGTTCATCACCGTCGCCAAGGTCCATCCGTTCCTGTCGCTCATGCTCGGCTCGGCCGTGCTCGGTGCCGTGGCGACCATGCCACCCGGGGTGATCGTCACGAGCTTCCTCGCCGGGTTCGGGGCCACGGCCGGATCCGTGGGGGTCCTCATCGCCCTCGGTGCGATGATCGGCAAGCTGCTCGAGGACTCCGGCGGAGCGAACCGGATCGTGTCGACCATGGTTGGGCGGGTCGGTCCGGGTCGGCTGCCGTGGGTCATGGCGGCGATCGCGGCGATCCTGGGCCTGCCGCTGTTCTTCGAGGTCGGGGTCGTACTTCTCGTGCCGGTCGTCATCCTGGTGGCCCGACGCACGGGCCTGTCCCTGATGAAGGTCGGCATCCCCGCCCTCGCCGGCCTGTCCGTCCTGCATGGCCTCGTGCCACCACACCCAGGCCCGTTGACCGCGATCGGCCTGCTGAACGCCGACCTCGGACGGACCCTGCTCTACGGCATCATCATCGCCATCCCGACCGTCATCGTCGCGGGGCCGGTGCTCGCCCGCTACGTGGACAGGTGGGTTCCCAAATATGTCGCTGCCGAGGCACGGTTTCCTGCGACGGTGGCGAGCGGCGCAGGCGGCTCAGGCGTGAGCAATGTGGATACCGACACGGGTAGTCGCACGGGTGGGCCCAACGTTCAGGGCTCGCGCGGCGCACCTGGCAACGAAGACGTCACGCAGACAGGCCGCGGACCAGCCGGGCCAGTCACCACGTTCGGCGACCTCGAGGCGCCTCTCGAGCCGGGGCGTCGACGCGTCTCCTTCGCGGCCGCGATCATCGGCATCACCCTGCCCGTGATGCTCATGCTCATCGACGCCATCACCAAGCTGCTCGTCACCGACGAGGAGAACGGCGCTCGCAAGGTCATCGACTTCTTCGGCACCCCCACCGTCGCCCTGCTGATCTCCGTGCTGTTCTGCTACGTCGTGCTCGGAATCGGCTCCGGCATGACCAAGGAGCAGGTCAGCGGGTCGGTCGGCGCCTCATTGCCACCGATCGCGGCCATCATCCTCATCGTTGCCGCCGGTGGCGGCTTCAAGCAGACGCTCATCGATGCCGGCGTCGGCAACGTCATCAAGGACTGGGCCACCGGTATCAATATCTCCGTGCTCCTGCTCGGCTGGCTCGTCGCGGTCCTCATCCGGCTCGGTACCGGATCGGCGACCGTCGCGACAATCACCGCCGCCGGCATCGTCGGCCCCCTCGCATCCACGCTCACGACCAGCCACCTGGCACTGCTGGTCTTGGCGATCGGGTGCGGCTCGCTCTTCTTCAGTCACGTCAACGACGCGGGCTTTTGGCTGGTGAAGGAGTACTTCGGCCTCACGGTCGGAGAGACGATCAAGTCCTGGTCGGTCATGGAAACCGTGATCTCCGTCTTCGGCTTCGTTCTGGTGATGTTGCTCAGCCTTGTTGTCTAGCCCGTGGCGAGCGCGGCGGCATACTCTGCGTCGCTCTTGAGGATGCAGAACTCGTTGCCCTCGGGTGCAATCACCCTCTCCAAAGAGCACCGACGTCTCCTTCGATCAGTCCCTGCTCGACCGGATCATCAACTCCGGGCGCGCCGTCGCATGGTGGTCAACGGCCGGGCCGAGCACGGACGGCCGGGTTACGAGCCGGCTGAGGATGACGACGACGAGGGCCGTATGCCGCTGAGCTCGGACCCCGACCGACGTGACCGTCCCCGTCTGGCTGAGGAGTCACGCAGCGCCCGTTCGCTGGGTGGGTGCGCCAGCGCCGGGTCCCGGAACATGCGATCCCCGGCCGCCCTATCGAACCCGAGCACCCCGTACGCGTGTTCGAGCGCGTCCCACAGGTGCCCCATCCGCGCCCACCCTGCCCGGCCGCGAGCTTCTGCCGCGCGGCCGCCTTCAACGCCAACCCGAACGCTCTCCGAGTGGCCCAAGTCAGGTCACATGGCACGTGACGCGGCGACGCGACTGCGGTGTCGCGTGAATGACCCACGTCTGAGGCAGATCGCGGTATGCCGCGGCTGCCGATCAGGCCACTACCAGGGCGTGCGCGAGCTTCCGGTGGATATCCGCGACGGCTTCGACTGTGAGAGGCCCGACAGCCTGCACCTGGGGGAAGAGCTTCTTGGGCCACAAGGCGCGTACTCCGCGAGTGGTGTCGTGGCCCAATGAATCCGCCCTCGATCTTGAGCTGGGGACGGCCCTTGTACTTCTTGGCGTCGATGACGTAGATGCCGGTGCGAGTGACGGCCAAGTGGTCGATGTTTGCCCTGCCGCCGGGAATCCGCCGGTCATGCAGCAGCCGGAGTGTCTCGCAGGCGAGCTGGTCGAGCTGGCGTCCGGGTCGCTCCTCGCCCCGCGCTCCGATGTCCCAGGCCTTCGTGGACTGCTGCTCTGCGGCGCTCGAACTCTCGACGGGCCGAGGCTCCTGCCGTCCCGCCACCGAGAATGTCCACGAGGGCCGGCTCGGCCGGCGACGCCAAGTCGTGTGTAACGCATCGGACCGTCTTCGTGGCCCGGTCGTAGATCGCCTCGGTCTTGGCAGGAAGATTCAACCCACAGACTCGGCACGTGCCGGTGTAGCGCAGCCGCATCTGCCTCTGGGTCGGCTCCGGGTCCACTGGCTCACCGTACGGGTGAACGCTTCACGCTGAAGGAGTTTCGGGGAGCTTCATACCGGCTCCATTGTCCCCTAAGGAAACTCCGGGAAGGGGAGGTCATGCGCCCGGAGCGTAGACGCCACAGTCTTGGTGTCCCGATTGCGGTAACTGAGGGACGCCGTCTGGAGAGCCGGGTCCATGTGGACTTCCTCTCGCACGCCCCCTTCGTATGGAGGCTCGTGCCACCGCTCGGTGGGTGGTTCGGGGCGAACCTGCACAACGACTCCCAGGGCTGCAAGTTCTGAAGCGATGCGAGTCACCTCAGGCACCGAGCCACCCCACCCGAAACCGGTCTCCATCGCGGCCCAGCGTCTCCGGTCCAAGAGGAATACCGCGACCAGCGGAATAACGCCGAGAACCGCTCCCCACCAGAGCGGCACGGCAATGGCCCAAGCCGCGGCAACACCGACAGCCGCTGCCACAAAGCACGCGCCAAGCAGCGCAGCCCATCCGACGGCGTTGAGCTTTGCTGTCCGCAGCCAGTAGTGGCGTTTGACTCGACCACGGCGCAGCGGCGCGGCCGCGGAGCCGCTCATTCCGAGGGTGCGGACGTCTTGGCGACCCAGGCTGCGTATTCGGCGTCGCTCTTAAGGATGCAGAACTCGTTGCCCTCGGGATCCGCCATCACGTACCACCCGGTGCCCGGGCCGTGGAGGCCACGGCGATCTGCGACGAGCGTTGCGCCGATGCCCAACAGGCGCTCGTACTCCTCGTCCTGGGTGACATCGGTGGAGCGCAGGTCGAAGTGGATGCGGTTCTTGACCGACTTCGCCTCGGGGACCTCGATGAACAGGATGTGGTGCCCGTCCGCGCCGGAGCGGATCATGCACTCCTCGTGGCCGGGCTCGTTGGGGTCGTCGGGGATGTCCTCATAGCCGAGCACCTGCTTCCACCACTCGGAGAGCTCGTAGGCGTTGCGGCAGTCGATCGTCGTGTGGGAGACGCGTGAAGTCATGGAGGACAGCCTGTACGACCGGGCCGCCGGAGTCGATGAGGTTTCCCATCCGCCCGTGACACCGTCGGCAGGGTCCGGCAGAGTCGGATCATGACATCGAGTGCCGCCGCCGACATAGCCGTGACCGACCGATTCCGGGCCGCGAGGGACCTCCTCGTGGACCTTCGCGAGGACTACGACCGGGCCGTCGCCGAGTTCACCTTCCCCGACGTGGGCGACCGCTGGAACTGGGCCATCGACTGGTTCGACGCCATCGCCCGCGGCAACGACCGTCCCGCCCTCACCATCGTCGAGCAGGACGAGTCAGCACAAACCGTGACCTTCGAAGAGATGGCCCGCCGCTCCGACCAGGTCGCCGCGTACCTGACCCGGCTCGGCGTGCGCAAGGGTGACTCCGTCATCCTCATGCTCGGCAACCAGGTCGAGCTGTGGGAGTCGATGCTCGGGGTCATGAAGATCGGCGCCGTCATCATGCCGACGACGGTGGCGGTCGGGCCGGGTGACCTCGTCGACCGGATGGAGCGAGGCGAAGCGCGGGCCGTCATCACCAACGCCTCGGAGGTGCACAAGTTCGACGACGTCCCGGGCGACTACCTGCGCATCGCCGTCGGCGTCGACCCGTCTGCTGGCTCAGCCGAAGCCGAAGGACCGGCGGGCTGGGAAAGGTACTCAGCGGCATACGACATCGACGCCGAGCCAGCCGAACACCCGGGGACGGCACCCGACGACCGGCTGCTCCTCTACTTCACCTCCGGCACGACGAGCAAGCCCAAGCTCGTCGAGCACACGCAGGTCTCCTATCCGGTCGGGCACCTGTCCACGATGTACTGGATCGGCCTGCGCCCCGGGGACGTCCACCTCAACATCTCAAGCCCGGGATGGGCCAAGCACGCGTGGTCGTGCTTCTTCGCCCCGTGGATCGCCGAGGCGACAATCTTCCTCTACAACTACACCCGCTTCGACCCGGCGGCCCTGCTCCGCGTCCTGCGGACCCACGAGGTGACCTCCCTGTGCGCACCGCCGACGGTGTGGCGGATGCTCATCAACGCCGACCTGTCCGGCGGACCCGGGGCGCTCCGCGAGGTCATCGGCGCGGGTGAGCCGCTCAACCCCGAGGTGATCACCCAGGTCGAGAAGGCGTGGGGCATGACCATTCGGGACGGCTACGGCCAGACCGAGATGACCGCCGCCATCGGCAACAGCCCCGGCGCCCGGCTCAAGCCCGGCTCGATGGGCCGGCCGCTCCCAGGCGTGCCGGTCGCCATCGTCGACCCGCTGACGAACATGCTGGCGACCGAGCCCGATGCAGACGGCAAGGTCGAGGGCGAGATCTGCCTCGACCTGTCGCGGCGGCCGGTGCCACTCATGACCGGCTACCAGGGCGACCCCGAGCGCGACGCGGCCGCGATGGCCGGCGGCTGGTACCACACGGGCGACGTCGCCTCGGTCGATGCGGACGGCTACATCACCTATGTCGGCCGGACGGACGACGTCTTCAAGGCCAGTGACTTCAAGATCAGCCCGTTCGAGCTCGAGTCGGTCCTCATCGAGCACGTCGCCGTGGCGGAGGCCGCGGTCGTGCCGTCCCCGGACCCGGTGCGGCTGGCAGTGCCGAAGGCATACGTCGCTCTGGTCGCCGGCTACGAGCCGAGCGCGGAGGTGGCCCGCTCGATCCTCGCCCACTGCCGGGCGAAGCTGGCGCCGTGGCAGCGGGTCCGGCGCATCGAGTTCTACGAGCTGCCGAAGACGATCTCGGGCAAGATCCGCCGGGTCGAGCTGCGCGGTCGGGAGGAGGAGCTCGACGCGACCGGTGCCGCGCAGCCTGAGCTCGAGTGGCGCGACGACCAGTTCCCAGACCTCAGGGGGTAACCGTGGGGCTGGTTGAGGGTGACGCCGACGACGGCGTCGCCGACGATGTCAGGGTCGAGGTCCGGACGGTGGCCGGGGTCGAGGTGCCGGGGTCGTCGGGCGTCGCGGTGGCAATCTCCCGGATCGTCGTCTCCGCCGACTGGCTGCACGTGCGTGGCTGGTCACCCTCCGCGCCGGGCTGGGCGGGCTCCACGGTCGGAGCCGGCTCTGGCGGTCCAGCGGCCTCGGCGTCCCTGGTCTCCTGGGCCCCGCGCGGGTCGATCATCGCGCCGTTGACGACCTGGATGTTGTCGTAGGCCGGTCGGCCCTCGATGAGGTTGCGGTACGTGTAGCGGGTCAGCTGGGTGAGCGCGCACCGTGGGCCGAAGCTGGCGAGGTCGAAGGCGTAGGGCTGGCCGGTCAGCTCCTCGTCCTTGGTTGCGATGAAGTGCGAGACGACGCCGCCGCCGGTGAAGGTACCGACCTGGATCCGGGACCCCTCGAGCGCCGGCGTGTGGATGTGCCCGTTGATGACGACGCGACCGCGGGCAACCTCGGTCGCCGCATAGGGCTCGTGGGTGACCACGAGGTCGCTCTCCGGCTCGTTCTCCATCGCCAGGTTGTACGCATCGACCGCTGGTGCCTGCTTGCGCGCGGGGTCCTTGTTGTCGTCACCGAAGTAGCGCGGGTCGTTGAAGCCCGTGATGCGCAGGCCGTGGAACGACAGCTCGCGGTGCACGCCGTCCGGGTCCTGGAGCAGCACCACGTTGGGCACGGCCGCCATCCGCCGGAGGAGCGCCCGGTCGGCCGGTGCGGACTGGTCGTGGTTGCCGCTGGTGAAGATGTACGGCACGCCGAGCGACTCGATGCCGCGGAAGATGCCCGCCGCCTCGCCCTCCTGCACCCGGCCGAAGTTGATGATGTCGCCCGTGTCGATGACGGCGTCGACGCCCTCCTCCTCGATGATGGTGCGCATCAGGGCGTACTGGTTGGCGCCGTGGATGTCCGAGACGAGCAGGAAGCGGGCCGACACGGTCGGCTGGGTCAGGTCGGTGGGGACGAACTTCTCCTGCAGCGCCTGGGACAGCGCGAGCAGGTTGCGCAGGTACGGCGTGGCCTGCTCGGCGCGGGTCTCCACGTCGGCCAGCAGCCCCGCGTTGCGCTGGACCGTGCCGAGCAGGCCCGTCGTGGTGAAGGCTGCGAAGCGGTCCGGTTGATAGGTCAGGGCCGTGCTCAGGCCCGTGCCGCCGGAGACGAGGACGAGAGCCGCGCCCACCAGGACGAGGTACATCCGCTCCGGGCGTCGCCGTCGGGCGTAGTGCACGGCCACGGACAGGCCGACGGCCACGAAGAGCGCCCCCAGGCCAAAGCGGAAGCCCACCCCAACGGCGGCCTGCCGGATCGCTTCCGAGATCTCCGCATCCGTGGGCTGCAACGAGCGCACGCTCACCGGGCCGGCGGTGAGGAGGTCGGTGACCTCCTCCCGCACGGAGACTGCGACGTCGAGTCCCGGAGCGAGCGCAGGCGACCGGAACGCGAGGTCGACGTCACCGACGATGGTCGGGCTGTGCAGCACCGGGGTGTGTCGCGGCACCGGGTCGAGCCGCAGCGTCGCCCGGTAGTTGGAGGTCTCCACCGTCGTCGGCGACAGGTTCGTCGCCGCGACCCCGCCGAGGTAGCAGGCCACGACGATGGCGACCCAGCGGGCCACGAGGCCCGCCCGGGCCCAGGCGGGGTGATCCGTCCTCAGTCGCATCGCGTCCACCCTATGCACGGACCTCTGGAGAGCCCGCCACAGCCCCAGCGCGCGTGACCCGGGAACCGGGCTCAGCGGCATACGGCATCACAAGCATGTGTCCGTATGCCGCTGGGCTGGCTCCGCGCTCACGCGCGGTTGGTCACAGGTACTGGCCCGTGGGACCGATGTCGTGACCTGCCTGCGTCGCGTCCGGGCGATGCAGGTGGCCGTGGCCGGCTCCCGGCGGAGTGCCGTAGGACCCGCCGGGACCACCCGGCAGGGCCCGCATCTGCTGGAGCTGCTGTTGCGCGACCATCTGTTGCGCGACCAGCGCGGTCTGGATCCCGTGGAACAGGCCCTCGAGCCAGCCGACCAGGGCGGCCTGGGCGATGCGAAGCTCGGCGTCGCTCGGCGACTCGTCACGGAACGGCTGTGCGATCCGCTCGAGCTCGTCGACGAGCTCGGGGGAGAGCCCGTCCTTGAGCTCCTCGAGCGACTGGTGGTGGATCTCTGCGAGGCGGCGGCGCCCGGCAGGGTCGAGCGGCGCGCTCCGCACCTCCTCGAGCAGCTGCTTGATCATCGAGCCGATGCGCATGACCTTCGCCGGCTCCTCGACGAGGTCCGCAGGGTTGGTTCGCTCGCGCTCGCCCTGGGCAGCCGACTCGCCCTCGGAGCCGCTTCCCGGCGCATCCGCCACGCCCATGCCATCGGGGGTGAGCACGACGATGCGCTGGTCCTCCCGCGGCTGATCGCTGCTGGGGTCCTGACCGGGCACTGGCTGGCGGGGGCTGTCACTCATGGTTCCCATCCTGCCCCACCGGTCCCCGACGTCGTCCATCGACGGATGATCGATCGAGTCCCCGCCTGACGGGACCTGCACACCCTGCGTGCGGTCAGGGGAGGGCTTTGCGCACGCAGGATGTGCAGGAGCGTACGCGTGCTGACGTCAGTGCTTTCCGGCAGTCGCGAACCAGGGGTGGTGCAGGTCGTGGTACGAGAGGTCCGTCATGGCTTCGCCCATGTCGGCCATCTGGTCCTGCATCTCCTGGGGCATCTCCTTCTTCTCGCCCTCTCGGGCCTCGGCCTCGGTGCGGAACGCGATCGTCTGGGTGAAGTAGCCGTTCTCGTCGACCGCGATGGTGCCGCCCAGGATGTCGGGACGCTCGCGGTGGAGCATGTCCATCGGCTGGTCCATCATCATGCGGAACTTCTCCGGGTCGCTGATGCGACCCTGGATGACCTGGACGAAGCCGGCGTCGTCCGACCCGCCGTCGAGCATGAGCTGCACATCGTCGCAGTCGTGGAACGTCACGGGGCCGTTGAAGTACCGCTCCGTCTCCGCCCACCAGGCGCCCTGCTCCGACCGGTTGCTGTTGCGCATCGCCGACTCCTTCGAGTCGAAGCGCACGACGCCGATGAACTCGTTGTCGTCGGTCAGGCCATACGTGCCTCCGAGGAAGCCCATCGCGCCCGGCTCGAGCTCCTCACGCCACAGGTCCATGCGACGGTGCAGCTGGTCCGCGTCGTTGCACTGGCCCTGAATCACCTGAATGAACACCTCTTGACCTCCCGCTGTGTGAGTTGGGAGGGCCGCTTCAGCCGAAGTGGTCCACGTATCGACGTTACGCCGCGGGCGCGGGCCCGTCACCGGGCCGAAAACGCGGAAAACGGGCAGGTTCTCCGGCCCGCTGACCATTCCGGTCCGATCGGTTCCCCCCTGGAACCGCTGGCTGGCCCTAGTGTGATCCGGATCACCCACAGGACCCTCGGGGCCAGCAGTTCCTAGACCAGGAGGAAAACCACCGTGGCCATCGACAGACGCACCATGCTCAAGGGCAGCGCAGCGGTTGCCGGGGCGGCCGCCCTCGGCGGCCCGTTCCAAGGGCTCGTGGCGGGACCCGCCAACGCTCTCGGCGCCCCCGCCTTCCGCACGCTGCGCCCGATCCCGGACCTGCGGGATGGGAAGGTCCGCCTCCACCTGCCCGAAGGGTTCAGCTACCGGTCCTTCCACGACACTGAGTTCCCGGTCGTCCTCGACGACGGGACGAACCTTCCCGGCCGCCATGACGGCATGGCGGCTTTCGACGGGCCTGACGGGCTCGTCACGCTGGTGCGCAACCACGAGGTCAACAACCCGGGCCCCGCCTTTGGCCCGACGGGTGACTGGACCTACGACCCGATGGCTCGGGGCGGTTGCACTGTGGTCAACGTGTCACACGACGGGCAGGTCGACTCCGCCTACACCGGCCTCAACGGCACGATGATGAACTGCTCCGGTGGCCCGATGCCCTGGGGCGCCTGGGTCACCTGCGAGGAAACGGTCAACGGCCCCGACGTGGGTCCGGACTTCACCGGTGCCTCCAACATCCCGTTGACCAAGCCGCACGGCTACGTCTTCGAGGTCCCCACGACAGGGCGGGCTTCCGGCGAACCCATCACGCGTGCAGGTCGTTTCGCGCACGAGGCAGTGGCGCTCGACCCGGTCGACGGTTTCCTCTACCTCACCGAGGACAACTTCGGCTTCCCCTCCGGCTTCTACCGCTACCGGCCGAGTCACCACCCGCTGGAGACCGGGCACATCGACAACGACGGCACGCTCCAGATGCTCGCGGTCAAGGGGATGCCCAACGCGCACCTCGAGGCGTCCCAGCATCAGCGGGCCACCTTCAGCGTCGAGTGGGTCGACATCGACGACCCGGACCCGACCTTCCCGTACACGCCAGGACAGACGGCGCCCACGACCAATGACCAGGCGATCACCTACGTCGGGAACCAGGGCCGTGCGCAGGGAGCGGCGGGTTTCTCCCGGCTCGAGGGCGCCATCCACGACAACGGCATCGTCTACTTCACCTCGACCCAGGGCGGCGGCCCGGCCGAGACGGCGCCATCGGACAACGTCGGTGGCTATGGGAACGGCTTCGGCCAGGTGTGGGCCTACCACTGCCGGTCCGAGAAGCTCGAGCTGATCTACCAGTCGCCGGGCAAGCAGGTCCTCGACCTGCCGGACAACATCACGGTCAGCGCGCGAGGGACGCTCGTCGTCTGCGAGGACAGCGACGAGGACAACTACGTGCGCGGCCTCAACCGCGGTGGTCAGCTGTGGGACATCGCGCTTAACCGGGTCGAGAGTGCCCGTACGGGGCTGCCCCGCTACAACGACGAGTTCGCGGGGTCGACCTTCAGCCCCGGCGGGCAGACGCTCTTTGTGAACATCCAGGCGAGCGCCGGCATGTCATTCGCCATCTGGGGGCCGTGGCACAAGCACGGCGTGTGATCCCGGACTGATTCAGCCGTATGCCGCTGGGCTCGCTTCCGCCGTGAGGCGAGCCCAGTGCCGTCCCCCAGTTCAGGTGGTGAGCAGGATCTTGCCGATGTGGGTGGACGCCTCCATCTCGCGGTGGGCGTCGGCCGCCCGGTCAAGTGAGTAGCGGGAGTTGATGACGGGGCGGACGTGACCGGACTCGATGAGTGGCCAGACGTGCTCACGGACGGCGGCGACGATCGCGGCCTTCTCTGCGGCCGGTCGGGCGCGCAGGGTCGTGGCGATGACGGCACCCCGCTTGGACATGAGCTTGCCCAGATCGAGCTCGGCCTTGCGGCCGCCCTGGAGGCCGATCGTCACCAGGCGGCCGTTGACGGCCAGGGCGTCGACGTTCTTGGCGAGGTACTTCGCGCCGATGTTGTCGAGGATGACATCGGCGCCGTGGTTGTTGTTGGCGGCGCGCAGCTCGTCGACGAAGTCCTGATCCGTGTAGTTGACGAGCACCTCTGCGCCGAGCTCGCGGCAGAAGTCGAGCTTCGCCTGGCTGCCGGCCGTCACCGCGACGTGGGCGCCGACCGCCTTGGCGAGCTGGATCGCCATGGTGCCGATGCCCGAGCTGCCGCCATGGACGAGGAGCCACTGGCCCGGCTGGATGTTGGCGGTCATGAAGACGTTGGACCAGACGGTGCAGGCGACCTCGGCGAGGCCGGCCGCGTCCACCAGGTCGACGTTGGCCGGCTTGGGGAGGACCTGGCCGGCCGGCGCGGCAACCCGCTCCGCATAGCCGCCGCCCTCGAGCAGGACGCAGACCTCGTCCCCGACCGTGAAGGAGTCGACGCCCTCTCCCAGTGCGGCGACGCGGCCGCTGACCTCGAGGCCGGGATAGGGCGACGCCCCGGGCGGTGGGTCGTAGAAGCCCTTGCGCTGCATGACATCAGCCCGATTGACGCCCGCTGCCACGACGTCGACGAGGACCTGGCCCGGCCCCGCAGTCGGGGCGGGGACATCGGCGGGCACGAGCGCGTCGGGCCCGCCCGGCTCGGGGATCGTGATGGCGCGCATGCGCAGACTGTAATGGCGGGCCAGTTCGGGTCGATCAGTGAGGTCGCGACCCCGGACCGGCCTGAGCGTTCCCGGACGACCGTTTCTCGCCGGGCAGGGATGGTGCGCGCGTGCGCGGCCCTGGCCTGGCACCCCCGGGAGGAGCAATGGTCGTCCGGGGACAAAGGCGCCTCTGGCTGGAAGCCCGCCCAGCGGCATACGGCCTGATGGACGTGGCTCAGCGGTTCGGGCTGAGGCGGCGGGCGATGTCGTCGGCCGCGGTCCTCACCCGGGCGACCAGCTCTGCCACGTGGTCGTCATCGGCATCGGTCGAGCGAAGGGTCACCGCGACGGCCGCGATGGGCCGGTTGGCGCCGTCGACGACGGCCCGGGCGACCGACGACAGATCGGGGGCGATGGTCCCGTCCTCGCGCGCGTGGCCGGCGGCGCGGGTCCGAACGAGCAGGGCCCGGAGCTCCTTGAGCGAGGTGGGGCCGGCACCGTGCCTCTGGGTGAACGACCCACGATCCGGGTAGAGGGCGCGGACCTGTGCCGGCGGCAGGCCGGCGAGCATGGCCACGCCGCTCGCCGTGAGGTGGGAGGGGAGCCGCACCCCGACGTCGGTCACGAGCGTCGGCTGGCCCGGCGCCCGCTCCTCGAGCAGGTAGATGACGTCGCGGCCGTCGAGGGTGGCGAAGTGGGCGTTGCGACCGCACTGGTCGGCCAGGCGGCGGATCGCGGTGCGGGCCACGCGGGCCAGCGGTGCCTGGCGCTGGTAGGCCGAGCCGAGCTCGTAGGCGGCGGAACCGAGCCCGTAGCGGCGCTCCTCGACGTAGTGCGTCACATAGCCGCGTGAGCAGAGCACGTTGAGCAGGTGGTAGACCGACGACCGGGGGAGCGACAGGGCGCGTGCGATCGAGGCGGCCGGCACCGGCTCAGCATGGCGGGACAGGTGCTCGAGGACGTCGAGCGCGCTGGCTGCGGCCGGAGCGTTGGTCATCCCGCCCCTTCCCATGTGATGTCTCGTATCTGAGACAATTGTGCCTTGCGGTGGGGTGTCTCGCCAGCGTTGTCACGGTTCCATGGGTGGCATGACCTTCATCGAGGAACCCGAGATGCGCGCGGCGCCCGTCACGGTCGGCGTGGGCCCGCTGTCGTTCGAGGACGTCATCGCCGTCGCCCGGCACGACGCGCGGGTCGCACTGTCACCCGAGGCGGAGGCCGAGATCACCCGCAGCCGCGAAGTCGTCGAGGCGCTGGCGGACGACGAGAAGCCGCACTACGGCGTCTCGACGGGCTTTGGAGCGCTCGCGACGCGGCACATCCCGGTGGACCGGCGTGCGCAGCTCCAACGCTCGCTCATCCGGTCGCACGCCGCCGGCGCCGGTCCTGCGGTCGAGCGCGAGGTCGTACGGGCGCTCATGCTGCTGCGGTTGTCCACCCTCGCCACCGGCCGCACCGGCGTGCGCCTGGAAACAGCGAGGGCATATGCCGCTGTGCTGAGTTCCGGGATCACCCCCCTTGTGCACGAGTACGGTTCGCTCGGCTGTTCGGGTGACCTCGCGCCGCTCGCGCACTGCGCTCTCGTCGTGATGGGTGAGGGCACTGTTGTCGACGCCAGCGGCCAGATGATGGACGCCCGCTTCGCGCTCGAACAGGAGGGGATCGAGCCGGTCCAACTGCGGGAGAAGGAGGGACTCGCCCTCATCAACGGCACGGACGGCATGCTGGGCATGCTCGTGCTCGCCATTGAGGACCTGCGCTCGCTCCTCAAGCTTGCCGACGTGGCTGCTGCGATGAGCGTCGAGGGCCTGCTCGGGACGGACGACGTCTTCGCGGCCGACCTGCACGAGCTCCGGCCGCATCGGGGACAGGCCCTCTCCGCCGCGAACATCCGGGCGGTGATGGCCGACTCGCCGATCCGTGAGTCCCATCGCACGGACGACTGCACGCGGGTCCAGGATGCGTACTCGCTCCGCTGTGCGCCCCAGGTCCACGGTGGCGCGCGCGACACGATCGAGCATGCGGCACGGGTGGCCGAGGCGGAGCTCGCGTCGGCGATCGACAACCCTGTCGTGACCAAGGACGGCCGCGTCGAGTCGAACGGCAACTTCCACGGCGCGCCAGTCGCCTATGTGCTCGACTTCCTCGCCATCGTGGCGGCCGACGTCGCGTCGATGTCGGAGCGCCGGACCGACCGCTTCCTCGACAAGGCGCGCAACCAGGGCCTGCCTGCGTTCCTCGCGCACGACCCCGGCGTCGACTCGGGGCTGATGATCGCCCAGTACACCCAGGCGGCGATGGTCTCGGAGCTCAAGCGGCTGGCGGCACCTGCGTCGGTCGACTCGATCCCGAGCTCGGCGATGCAGGAGGACCACGTCTCGATGGGGTGGTCCGCTGCCCGCAAGCTGCGCAAGTCGGTTGACGCACTCGGCCGGGTCCTCGCCATCGAGCTCGTCACCGCAGCGCGGGGGCTCCAGCTGCGATCCCCGCTCGAGCCGGGACCGGCCTCGCAGGCGGTGATCCGTGCGCTTGAGGACCTCGTCGGCGACACCACCGGGCCCGACCGCGTTGTCGCCGACACGCTGGGCGCTGCCTACCTCGGCGTCCTCGACCGCTCCTACATCGGGGCTGCCGAGTCGGTCACCGGCCCGCTCCGCTGAGAACCAAGAGAAGGGAACCGACATGGAAGGTGCACGACCCGTCCGCGCCCCGCGCGGCATGCAGCTGACTGCGCAGTCGTGGGCGACCGAGGCGCCGCTGCGGATGCTGATGAACAACCTCGACCCGGAGGTGGCGGAGCGGCCCGACGACCTCGTCGTCTACGGCGGCACGGGCCGGGCCGCGCGTGACTGGACGTCCTTCGACGCCATGGTCCGCACGCTGACCACGCTGAAGCAGGACGAGACCATGCTCGTCCAGAGCGGCCGGCCGGTCGGCGTCATGCAGACGCACGAGTGGGCGCCGCGCGTGCTCATCGCCAACTCCAATCTCGTTGGCGACTGGGCGAACTGGCCCGAGTTCCGCCGCCTTGAGCACCTCGGCTTGACGATGTACGGCCAGATGACCGCCGGGTCGTGGATCTACATCGGCACCCAGGGGATCGTGCAGGGCACCTACGAGACGTTCGCCGCCGTCGCGGAGAAGCGCTTCGGTGGAACGCTTGCCGGCACGCTGACGCTGACGGCCGGCTGCGGTGGCATGGGTGGTGCACAGCCGCTCGCGGTCACCCTCAACGGCGGAGCCTGCCTCATCGTCGATGTCGATCCTGCACGCCTGCGCCGCCGCGTCGAGCACAGGTACCTCGACGAGGTTGCCGAGAGCCTCGACGAGGCGGTCGACAAGGCCGTGCGGGCCAGGGAGGAGAAGCGGGCCTGGTCCGTCGGCGTCGTCGGCAATGCCGCCGAGCTGTTCCCCGAGCTGCTGCGTCGTGGGGTGCCGATCGACATCGTCACCGACCAGACCTCGGCGCACGACCCGCTCAGCTACCTGCCCGAGGGGATCGGGGTCGAGGACTGGCACGACTACGCCGAGAAGAAGCCCGAGGAGTTCACCGACCGGGCGCGGGCGTCGATGGCCAAGCACGTCCAGGCCATGGTCGAGTTCCAGGACGGCGGTGCCGAGGTGTTCGACTACGGCAACTCGATCCGGGACGAGGCACGGCTGGGCGGGTATGACCGGGCGTTCGAGTTCCCCGGCTTCGTGCCGGCCTACATCCGGCCGCTCTTCTGCGAGGGCAAGGGTCCGTTCCGCTGGGCGGCGCTCTCCGGGGACGCCAGGGACATCGCCGTGACCGACAGGGCCGTCCTCGACCTCTTCCCGGACAACGACCGGCTGCACAAGTGGATCCGCGGTGCGCAGGAGCGCGTGGCGTTCCAGGGGCTACCGGCGCGGATCTGCTGGCTCGGCTACGGCGAGCGGGACAAGGCCGGGCTGCGGTTCAACGAGCTGGTGGCCTCGGGGGACATCTCTGCACCGATCGTCATCGGGCGCGACCACCTCGACGCCGGTTCCGTGGCGAGCCCCTACCGGGAGACCGAGGCGATGGCCGACGGCTCTG
This sequence comes from Intrasporangium sp., assembly GCF_036566125.1. Lineage (GTDB taxonomy): Bacteria > Actinomycetota > Actinomycetes > Actinomycetales > Dermatophilaceae > Intrasporangium. Next base: position 22,440 of record NZ_DATCWX010000115.1, on the reverse strand, counting down.
ACGCGATCGCCGACTGGCCGCTGCTCAACGCGCTCGTCAACACGGCCTCGGGCGCCTCGTGGGTGTCCATCCACCACGGCGGTGGGGTCGGGATCGGTCGCTCGATCCACGCCGGGCAGGTGTCGGTGGCCGACGGCACCGAGCTCGCTGCCGAGAAGCTCGCGCGGGTCCTGACGAACGACCCGGGCATGGGCGTCATCCGGCATGTCGACGCGGGCTACGAGCGGGCCGAGCAGGTCGCGCGGGAGCGCGGGGTCCGGGTCCCGATGAAGGAGTCCTGATCAGGGGGTGGGGCGGGTCTCCTCGTCCGAGATGTCGGCGACCGTGGCGTCGAACTCGCGGATGACGTCGTCCCCGGCGACCGTGAGCCCCACCCCGTGGTCACCGCCGCCGAGCGAGATGGTCCGGCCGCACAGGTGGGTGTCCGCGATGACCGGCAGGCGCGTCGTCGACCCGAACGGCGTGATCGTCCCCCGCTCGTACCCGGTGACCGCCTTCGCCTCGGCCGCGTCGGGCATCGAGATCCGGTTCGTCCCGAGCAGCCCGCGCACCTTGGCCCACGAGAACGTCCGGTCGCCGGGCACGAGGACGAAGACGTGCTCGCCCTCCGACACCCGGACGACCAGGGTCTTGATGAGGTCTCGCGGCTGGATCCCGCGAGCCGCGGCGGCCTCCTCCAGCGAGCGCACCCGGCCGTGGCGTGTCACATTGTGGTCAATACCGGCGGCCCGCACCGCCTCGATCGCCGGTGTGGTCCGCTCGTCGTCCGTCATGGAGACAGCCTAAGTTGAGGGGGTGCAGTCGATGACGACGACCGGGTTCGACCCGATGTGGGCGGCTCTGGCGCCCATCGGGCGGGACGGCGCCACCGGGGGCTACCGGCGCTTCGCCTGGACCCGCACCGACCACGACCTGCGCGAATGGTTCGCGGGGGAGTGCGCGGATCGCGGTCTCGCACTCACCGAGGACCGGGCCGGCAACCAGTGGGCCTGGTGGGGTAATCCGGACACGACGCCCGGGATCGTCATGGGCAGCCACCTCGACTCGGTGCCGGACGGGGGCGCCTTCGACGGTCCGCTCGGCGTCGTCAGCGCCCTCGCCACGGTCGACGCCCTCCGCGCAGCCGGCGTCACTCCGAGCCGCCCGGTTGGAGTCGTCAACTTCGTCGACGAGGAGGGTGCCCGCTTCGGGATCGCCTGCGCCGGCTCCCGCATCATCACCGGCGCCCTGAGCGCCGACCGCGCCCGCGGCCTCACCGACGCCGACGGCATCACGATGGCCGAGGCCTGGCGCGCCGCGGGCCGCGACCCCTTGGGGCTCGGCCCCGACGAGGAGGCGCTCCGACGGGTCCACGCCTTCGTCGAGCTGCATGTCGAGCAGGGCAGGGCGCTCGCGCTCGAGCCTGACGGATCGGCGCCCGGCGACCGCAGCGACGCGACCCGTGCGGTCGCCATCGGGACGGACATCTGGCCGCACGGCCGGTGGCGCATCGAGATCCCGGGCGAGGCCAACCATGCCGGAACGACCCGCCTCGAGGATCGTCGCGACGCCATGCTCGGCCTCGCGACCATCGTCCAACAAGCGAGGTCGTATGCCGCTGAGCTGGGTTGCGTGGCCACCGTCGGCAAGGTGCGGGTCGAGCCGGGAGGGGTCAACGCCATCCCGAGTCACGTGACCGCGTGGCTGGACGCTCGTGGTCCCGCGGAGCGCGCGGTGCGCGCCACCGTGGCGGGCGTCCTGGGTGCTGCGGACGAGCTCGGCGGGACACACGAGGAGGAGTCCTGGACCCCGACGACACGCTTCGACGCCGGCCTCGTGAGCCGTCTGACCGGCACACTGCCTGACGCGCCCCTGCTCGGGACCGGAGCGGGGCACGACGCGGGCATCCTCGCCACCCATGGGATCCCGACCGCGATGCTCTTCGTCCGCAACCCGACGGGGGTCTCGCACTCACCGGCCGAGTTCGCGGAGCCCGAGGACTGCCACCGCGGGGTCGCGGCCCTCACCGCAGTCGTCACTGAGCTGTGCACGTCGGACCATCGAGACCTAGGGACCCGGACGGAGGATCTTGACGCATGACCGCTTTCTGGTGCGAGAGCGCTTTCCTGACAGGTGGATTCGCGAAGCGAGTCCGGCTCGTCGTCTCGGGGGGCCTCTTCAAGGAGGTATTCGTCGACGCTGAGCCGGAGCCCAGCGACGTCATCCTCGAGGGCATCACGCTGCCCGGAATGGCCAACACGCACAGCCACGCCTTCCACCGCGCCCTCCGGGGACGGGTCAACGGCGGTGGCGGCAACTTCTGGAACTGGCGCGAGCAGATGTACCAGGTCGCCGCCCAGCTCAACCCGGACACCTATCTCGCGCTCGCCCGCGCGGTGTTCGCGGAGATGGTGCTCGCGGGCTTCACCCTCGTCGGTGAGTTCCACTACGTGCACCACCGGCCCGGCGGCAAGAAGTTCCGCGATCCCAACGCGATGGGTCTCGCCGTGCGCCAGGCGGCGGACGAGGCCGGCATCCGGATGACCCTGCTCGACACGTGCTACCTCGAGGGCGGCCTCAACGGCGGCGGCTACGTCGACCTGCATCCCGGACAGCTGCGGTTCAGCGACGGCTCCGTCGACGCCTGGGCGGAGCGGATGCTGGCCCGCCGGGCCGAGAACGACCGGGTGCGCCTCGGCGCTGCGATCCACTCGATCCGGGCGGTTCGCAAGGAGGACCTGCCCAAGGTCGTCGAGGCCGCGGGCAACATGCCGCTCCACGTCCACCTGTCCGAGCAGCCCGGCGAGAACATGGCCTGCCAGATGTACTACGGCTGCACCCCCACGGAGCTGCTCGACGAGGCAGGCGCGCTCGGCCACAACCTGACGAGCATTCACGCCACCCACCTGACGGACCGCGACATCGAGCTCCTCGGTGGCACGGGGACGGGAGCCTGTTTCTGCCCCACGACCGAGCGGGATCTCGCCGACGGTATCGGACCCGGCCGCGCGCTCCACGACGCGGGCACTCCGCTCTCCCTCGGATCTGACCAGCACGTCGTCATCGACCCCTTCGAGGAGCTGCGCGGCGTCGAGATGCACGAGCGGCTCGTGACCAACGAGCGGGACCGGTTCACGCCCGCCGACCTGCTCCAGGCGGCGTCCTTCAACGGCTACCGCGCGCTCGGCTGGTCTGACGGGGGGCACCTGTCCAAGGGGGCGCTCGCCGACTTCGTCACGGTGCGGACCGACACGGTCAACACCGCCGGCTCTGCCCCGGACCAGATCATGTACTCGTGTGTCGCGTCCGACGTGTCGACCGTCGTCGTCGGGGGCGACATCGTCGTCCGTGACGGCCAGCACCGACTCGGCGACGTCGGCCGCCTGCTCGGGTCGTCGATCGAGCGCGTCGTCGGCGCGGCGGTCGGCGCGTGAGCACGCTCCTCACGGGGATCGCCGAGCTCGTCACCAACGACCCGGCCCGGCGGGAGGATCAGGCCGACCCGGGCGACCGACTCCTCGGGATCATCCGCGACGCGGCACTGGTCGTCGGAGACAGCGTCGATGGGAATGCCGGTGGGAAGAAGGTCATCGAATGGGTTGGCCCGGCGGCGGACGCTCCCGACGCGGACGACCGCCGTGACCTCGGCGGTCGCGCCGTCATCCCCGGCTTCGTCGACTCCCACACTCACCTCGTCTTCGCCGGTGACCGCTCAGCCGAGTTCGCGGCCCGGATGACGGGGACGCCGTACGACGGCGGCGGCATCGCGGTCTCGGTGGCGGCGACCCGCGCTGCGACGGACGACGAGCTGCGCGCCCTGGTGGCGGGCCGCGTCGCAGAGATGCGGGCCCAGGGCACGACAACGGTCGAGATCAAGAGCGGCTACGGGCTCACCCTCGAGGACGAGCTCCGCTCCCTGCGGATCGCGCGCGAGTTCACGCCCCACACGACCTTCCTCGGCGCCCACGTGGTCCCGCCGGAGTACGCCGACCGCCGGGCGGACTACGTCGACCTCGTCACGGGACCCATGCTCGACGCCCTCCTCGCCGATGGGCTGGAAGCGAGCCCAGCGGCATACGTCGACGTGTTCTGTGAACCCCACGCGAAGCACGCGTTCGACGAGGACGAGGCGCGCACCATCCTCACAGCGGGCCGGGAGCGTGGCCTCGCGCTCCGTGTCCACGGCAACCAACTCGGCCACGGTCCCGGGGTGCAACTCGCCTGCGAGCTCGGCGCGGCGAGCGTCGACCACTGCACGTACCTCACCGACGACGACGTCGAGGCGCTCGCGGCGGCCCGCGGCACGACGGTGGCGACGCTGCTGCCGGGCGTCGAGTTCTCGACGCGGTCGCCCTATCCGGACGCCCGCCGACTCATCGACGCCGGGGTCGATGTCGCCCTGGCCTCGGACTGCAACCCCGGCACCTGCTACTCGTCGTCGATCCCCTTCGCCATCGCCCTGGCCGTGCGGGAGATGGGGATGACGCCCGCCGAGGCGCTGTACGCCTCGACGGCCACGTCGGGCAGGTCGCTCGGCCTGGACCGGCGTCTCGCGGTCGGCGAGCCCGCCGAGCTCGCGGTGGTCAACGGTCCGAGCCACCTGCACCTGTCGTACCGCGCCGGCGTCCCACTCGTGAGGTCTTACGAGCCCTGAAGCCCTCGCCGAGGTGACGTCGCGCGGCCCCGGCTCAGATGGCCTTGATATGGGCCTCTTCGCCTGTCATCACCGAGACGTCTGTCTCGGCCGTCTCCATGAGCTTGTCGGCCAGGTGCCGCAGCGCGCGGGCCACGGCGACCTCGTCGCCGATCTCGGGCACTCCTTGGTCGCGGGATGACCGGTGTGCGGTGCCTCTCGCGCTGACGGGATCCGGTGAGTCCGCGATGAGCACGACGTTGGCGCTCGTTTCGTCACCCGACTCGAAGATCGACACTCGGACATTCCATTCGCGGACGTGGCCCATCTCGGGACCGTGGTGGTGCGCTGTCACGGGCACCGACGCCGGGATGGGCGCCCCGGGTGCAGCGCCGATCCTCAGCACGGCACCCGGCCCGGGATAGATCAGTCCAGTGTGGCCATCCGACCACCGCACCATGTAGGGCGGTGCACCCTCGGCGCCGCGGATCTCCAGGATCTCGCCGTCCCTCGTGGCTTCGTCGATGTGCTCGGCAGCGAGAATGATGCGGTCTCCGACTCGTGCGCGCATGGTGGCCTCCTTGGATCCTGAACCGACGGAACCAGCACAGCAAAGCGGCTGACGGGCGGGGAGGGCCGAAGGTCCCGATCCCGCTGCCCTGCGACGAAACGGCCCGAATGCGACGCCCGCGCATACGATCGGGACATGGAATCGGCCGCGGTGTCGCGCGAGCAGGTCGTCGACGGCCGGCTCGGCTCCCTCGTCGATGCCATCATGCCGTTGAGCGCCGACCTCGAGCTCTCGGAAGTGCTCTCCCGGATCGTGTCCGGCGCCTGCGAGCTCCTCGGCGCCCGGTACGGCGCGCTCGGGGTGCTTGGACCGGACAGACGGTCCCTGTCCGGTTTCCACACGCACGGGATCACCCCCGAGCAGGCTGCGGCCATCGGACCGCCGCCCACGGGACACGGGGTGCTCGGCCTGCTCCTCACCGACCCCCGGCCCCTGCGCCTGCACGACCTGACGACGCATCCCCAGTCGGTGGGATTCCCCCCGAACCATCCCCCGATGCGGAGCCTGCTCGGCGCGCCCATCCGGATCCGCGACCGGATCTTCGGCAACATCTACGTCGCCGAGAAGGTCGATGGTGGCGACTTCACGAGCGATGACGAGGCTTTGCTCGTGTCGCTCGCCAGTGCCGCCGGCTCCGCGCTCGAGAACGCCCGCCTGCTGGCCCAGAGCGAGATCCGGCAGCAGTGGTCCGCAGCCACGAGCGAGCTGGTCCAGTCCCTGCTCGAGTCGGAGTCCGAGGACCCCTCGGTCGCGCTCATGGCCGCGCAGGTGCGCGACCTCAGTGGCGCCCTCGTCACGGCCGTGGCTGTCGTCGATGCCGCGGGGCGATTCGAGATCCGGGCCATCGACCGGGGCCCGGCGTCGAGCGTGCCATCGTCGGGCGAGCCGTCGGGAGCCATCCTCGGCGGCCACCAGTGGGAAGAGCTGCTCGAGTCGCGCCTGCCGGTGCTGCACGTGCCCGGTGGGCCGGCCGATCCCCGCGCCAAGCCGGCGGAGGAGGCTCGCGCCGTCCTTGGCCTCGCTGCCACGACTGCAGTGGCCGTCGTGCCGCTCGGCACCGGTCCGCGCGGCATCGGCGTCCTCATCACGGGCTGGGAGCGGCACAAGGAGTCGACCGCGCGGGACGCCCTGCCGCTGCAGACGACCTATGCGGTGCAGGCCGGTGTCGCCATCCTCGCCGCCCAGGCGCACGCGGACCGGGGACGGGTGGCGTTGCTCGAGGAGCGCGAGCGGATCGCGCGCGAGATGCACGACAACGTCATCCAGCAGCTGTTCGCCACCGGACTCTCCCTCCAGTCCGCGGTGCCGCTGGCCCAGCACCCAGTCGTCCGCACTCGCCTCAGCAAGGCGGTCGACGACCTTGACCGGGCCATCCGGCAGATCCGCCAGGCGATCTTCGAGCTGCACACGGAGGACGCCGGTGAGAGTCTCCTCGGCAACCTGCGGGCCATCGCGGAGTCGTATGCCGTGAGCCTGGGTTTCGCGCCCGACGTGACCGTCTCGCGGGGGCTGGCGCCGCTGTCCGAGCAGCTTCGCGCGGACGTCATCGCCGTCGTCCGCGAGGGACTGGCCAACGTGGCGCGGCACGCCCACGCCCGCTCAGCGACGGTCCGCGTCGACGGCATGGGCAGCGTGGGCGGTCTGTCGGTCGACGTCATGGACGACGGGATCGGCTTCGACCCGGCCGAGGCCCGCAGCGGTCTGGTCAACCTGCGGAACCGCGCCACGGCGCACGGAGGCACGTTGGAGATCCGTCCCGGCCGATCCGGTGGCACTGCGCTGCACTGGCACATCCCGAAGATCGACTCAAGAGAATGACCAGGGGAGCGAGATGAGCGAGGCGACGTCGATGGAAGATGCCGGCAGACAGCCCATCAGGGTCTACCTGCTGGACGACCACGAGATCGTCCGGCGGGGCCTGCGTGAGCTCGTCGAGGGCAGTCCGGACATGGAGGTCGTCGGCGAGTCCGGCTCGGCACGGGAGGCGGCCCGCCGCATCCCCGCGCTCCTGCCCGATGTCGCCGTGCTCGACGTGCGCCTCCCGGACGGGTCCGGCATCGAGGTGTGTCGCGAGATCCGCTCGGTGGACCCCCGGATCCGGGCCCTCATGTTGACCTCCTACGACGACGACCAGGCACTCGTGTCGTCCGTGCTCGCGGGAGCGTCCGGCTACCTGCTCAAACAGCTGAGCGGCGAGGGGATCGTCGCCGCCATCCGCCGCGTCGCCGCGGGTGAGGACCTTTCGGACCATCCACACGCGAAGGCGCTGCGCGAGCGCTGGGCGTCCCACGAGGAGACGGATCCGCGGCTCAAGTCGCTCTCACCGGTCGAGCGCCGCATCCTCGACCTCGTCGCCGACGGCATGACGAACCGCCAGATCGGCGACCGCCTCCGCCTCGCCGAGAAGACAGTGAAGAACTACGTCTCGTCGGTCCTCAGCAAGATGGGCATGGAGACCCGCACCCAGGCCGCTGTCTACGCCGCGACCCACCGCGAGCAGCACGGTCCGCCAGTCAACTGACCGGCTGAGTGGTCACGCACTCAAGCACAGCGCTGGGCGGGCTTGCCACGCAAGCCCGCCCAGCGGCATACGGCATCGTCTTGTGATCACCTCGTGTCGGAGGTGGGATGCGCGCCGGCCGTGAGGACGGCCTGCCGGCCCGCCTCGAGCCGGGCCACGGGGACCCGCGGCGGCGAGCAGGACAGGTAGTCGATGCCGGCCGCGGCGAAGAACCCGATCGAGGTGGGGTCGCCGGCGTGCTCCCCACAGACCCCGAGCTCGAGGTCCGGCCTGGTGCTGCGGCCCTTCTCCACGGCCTCCCGGACGAGCGCCCCGACGCCCACCTCGTCGAGCGTCTCGAACGGGTCGCTGGCGATGAGGCCCTGCTCGCGGTAGAGGGCGAGGAAGCTCGCCTCGGCGTCGTCCCGCGAGATGCCCCACGTGGTCTGCGTCAGGTCGTTCGTGCCGAAGGAGAAGAAGTCCGCGTGGGCGGCCAGCTCTCCCGCGGTGAGCGCGGCGCGCGGCAGCTCGATCATGACGCCGACAGGGATGTCGAGGGTCCGACCGTGCTGGGCGCCGACCTCGGCGATGACGGCCTCGAGCCGTTCGCGGGCGGCAGTCAGCTCGGCGACGTCGGCGACGAGCGGCAACATGACCTCGGGACGGACGTTCCGGCCCTGCTCGACGAGCCGGGCGACGGCCTCGGCGAGAGCCCGCATCTGGACCTCGGCGACCTCGGGGTGAACGAGGAGCAGCCGGACGCCCCGCAGCCCGAGCATCGGGTTGGCCTCGTGCAGCCGACGGACCGCCGCGAGCCGCTTCTCGGCCACCGGGTCGACGGCCTCGCCCTTGGCGGCGGCGACGGCCGCGTCGACGGACAGGTCGACGAGGTCAGGGAGGAACTCGTGCAGGGGCGGGTCGAGCAGCCGGACGACGACCGGCAGGCCTTCCATCACCGTCAGGAGCGTGGTGAACTCGTCCAGGGCCGTGGCCTCGATCTCCGCCAGGGCTCCAGCAGCGTCCTCGTCGGTCACGACGCGCTCGACGAGCTGCCGACGTGGACCCATGAGCATGTGCTCGGTGCGGCACAGGCCGATGCCCTCCGCGCCGAATCGGCGGGCCGCCCGGGCCTCCTCGGGGGTCTCGGCGTTGGCCCGGACGCCCATGGTCCGGGTCTTGTCGGCGTGCTCCAGCAGGCGCAGCACGGCCCGGGCCGTCGGATCGTCGGATGAGGCCTGTTGGATCGCGGTCGCGACGACGCTCGCCTGGATCTCGCGGCTGCCCTCGAAGAGCTCGCCAGAGCTGCCGTCCACCGAGACGACGGTCCCCTCACGGAGGACGTGGTCACCGTTGAAGGTGGCCACCCGAGCTGCAGGGTCGGCGGTCATGACCTCGATCCCGGTCACGGCGGTCTTGCCGAGGCCGCGGGCCACGACTGCGGCGTGCGAGGTGAGCCCGCCGCGCGAGGTGATGATCGCCTTCGCGGCAAGCATCCCGCCGAAGTCGTCGGGGCTCGTCTCCGGACGGGCCAGCACGACGTCGCGACCGAGGGCGGCCCACTCCATCGCCGTGGCGGCGTCGAAGACGAGCTGTCCAACGGCCGCTCCGGGGCTGGCCGCGAGGCCGGTCGCCAGCGGGGCGGCCTCGCCCACCCCGAACGTGGGGTGGAGCAGGGTCGTCAGCTGGTGGCCGTTCACCCGGGTGAGGGCTTCGTCGAGCTCGATGACGCCCTCGTCGGTGAGCTCGGCCGCAATGCGGAAGGCCGCGGCCGGGCTGCGCTTGCCGACCCGGGTCTGCAGGATCCAGAGGCGGCCGCGCTCCACGGTGAACTCCACGTCGCAGAGGTCGCGGTAGTGCCGCTCCAGCGCCTCGAGGTGCCGAGACAGCTCCGCGTGGATGTCCGGGTCGCGCCGGTGCAGCTCCGAGAGGTCCATCGGGCTGCGGACCCCGCTGACGACGTCCTCACCCTGGGCATCCGGTAGGTAGTCGCCGAAGGGGCCGGCCTCGCCGGTCACCGGGTTGCGCGTGAAGCAGACCCCGCTGCCGGAGCGCTCGCCGCGGTTGCCGAAGACCATCTGGACGACGTTGACAGCCGTCCCGAGGTCGTCGGGGATGCCCTCATGGGCCCGGTAGAGGCGGGCTCGCTCGCCGTTCCAGGAGCGGAAGACCGCGCGGACCGCCTCGCGCAGCTGGACGCGCGCATCCTGCGGCAGCTCCTTGCCGGTCTCCTCGACGATGAGCGCCCTGAAGTCGGCGGCGAGGCGCTGCAGGTGTGCCACGTCGAGCTCCGCGTCGGTGGCGACTCCGGCGTCGGCGCGGGCCTGAGTCAGCAGGTCGTCGAAACGGGAGCCCTCGACGCCGAGGACGGTGCGTCCGTACATCTGGCCGAGGCGCCGGTAGCTGTCCCAGGCGAAGTGGTCCTCCCCGCGCTCAGCCAGGGCGGCGACGACCTCGTCGTTGAGCCCGATGTTGAGGACGGTCTCCATCATGCCCGGCATGGAGAACTTCGCCCCCGACCGGACCGACACGAGCAGGGGTCGTTCCGGGTCGCCGAGTGCGAGGCCGGAGCGCTGCTCGAGCTCGGCCAGGGCGGCATCAACCTGGTCCCACAGCCCCTCGGGGTCGCCACCGGCGGCGAGGAAGGCGCGGCAGGCGTCCGTCGTGACGATGAAGCCGGGTGGGACGGGCAGCCCCAGACGGGTCATCTCGGCCAACCCGGCGCCCTTGCCGCCCAGCAGTTCGGCCATCGTGCGATCGCCCTCGTGGAACTCGAGGACGAGCGGGCGGGGGGTAGTGGTCTCCGAGGCAGTCATGGCACTCTCCAGCTGTTGCACGGCGGGCCCTGCCTCATGGCGCAGGCTGACGAGGGGTCCCGCCTACTCGCATCCTGCGCCGCACACCCCATCCGGACAGAAGGGACTTTGGTCCCTGGCGTTCGTCACGTCTTGGAGTTGCCGGCCTCCGCCGACTCGCACTTGAGGACGGACCCGGGGCCGGGGTGGATGAGACCCGTGTGTCCGTCCGACCACTCGACGAGGTAGGGCGGGGCCCCACCCTCGCCGTGCACCTCGCGGATCGTGCCCTCACGGACGCGTCCGTCGACGTGCTCGGCCGCCATGGTGATTCGGTCTCCGACGGCTGCCTTCATGGATCCGGTCCTCCTCGAGACGGTCGACATCTACCGGTCCAAGCACATCATCTCGGTGCGTCCGCCGGAAGGGGTACGCGCGGATCGCCGGTGTCAGTCCCTGGTCTGACGTGCCGCCCCACCGGGCCATTTAGGCTCGAGGCGTGAAGGAGGGCTCCGTCTACGACTGGTTCCAGCGTCGGCCGTGGCTCCTCGACCTCCCGCTCGCCCTGGTGCTGGCGCTGCTGAACTCCCTCCCCTACACGGGCTCGCTGCCCGGTTACTGGGCTCTTCTCGGTCTGCTCTTCCTCACCCTGGCCGTGCGGCGGACACGGCCTGCCCTCGCGTTCGCCGCGGTCAGCCTCGCCCTTGCACTCCGCGTCATCCCGGTGAGCAACGTCCTTCCGGGCGACGTCGCCTTCCTCGTCGCGATCTACTCGCTCGCCGCTTACGAGTCCCGACGCTGGGTGCGTCTGTCCGGGCTGGGCGTGGCGGCGATCGGGTCCGTGGTCGCCGGGCTCCGGTTCACCAGCGTCAACGGAGAGTTCGCCAGCGGGACCGCCCTCGTGGCGACGACGATCGCCTGCGCGACTGCTGCGCTCTCGGCATGGATGCTCGGGGACCTCAAACGCACCCGCCTCCAGCGCATGGCAGACCTTCGCGAGCGGGCGGAGCGGGTGGAGCGCGAGCGGGAGCGGGAGCTGCAGCTCGCCGCTCAGGAGGAGCGGGCGGCCATCGCGCGGGAGATGCACGACGTCGTCGCGCACGCACTGTCCGTCATCGTCGTCCAGGCAGACGGGGCGGCGTATGCCGCTGAGCGCAGTCCTCGGGACACGGCGCCTCAGTCCGTGGCCGCCCTCAAGACGATCGGTGCCACCGCCCGGGACGCGCTGTCAGAGACCCGGCGGCTCGTCGGAGTGCTGCGTGACCCCACCTCGGGGGCCGAGCTGGCCCCGGCGGGTGGCCTCGAGCAGCTCGGCGAGCTTGTCGAGCGGGTGCGTGCGGCAGGCGTCCGGGTGACGTTGCGGGACGAGCTGGATCGGCTGGATCAAAGCAGCGCGGTCCCGGTCGGCGTGGGCCTGGCCGCGTACCGCGTCGTCCAGGAGGGGCTGACCAATGTCATGAAGCACGCGGGTCCCGGAGCCGCTGCGGAGGTCGCCGTCGAGCGGATTCCCGGCGCCCTCCGGATCACCGTCGCGGACGACGGGATCGGAGCTGCCTCTCCTGACGACGGGCTCGGGCACGGCCTCCCCGGGATGCGGGAGCGAGTGTTGTTCCACGGCGGCGTGCTCACGGCCGGGCCCGGTTCGGGCGGTGGCTGGGAGGTCCGTGCGACGCTGCCGGTGCCGAGCGACAGACCCGTGCCGAGCGACAGACCGGCGCCGAGCGACAGACCGGCGCCGACGGATTCACAGACGGACTACTGGGCAGCACGGAAGGAGCCGCGGTGACTGACCGGATCCGCGTGATGATCGTCGACGACCAGGCCCTCGTCCGGGCCGGCTTCCGGATGGTCCTCGACGCGGAGCCGGACATCGAGGTGGTCGCCGAGCTGGGAGACGGGCAGGCCGCGCTCGACGCTCTTCCCGGTCGCGGTGTCGATGTCGTGCTCATGGACATCCGGATGCCACGGCTCGACGGGATCGAGGCGACGAGACGGATCGTGGCGCGCGGCACACCCCACCGTCCGGTGCCGAAGGTCCTCGTCCTCACGACCTTCGACCTCGACGAGTACGTCTACGCCGCGCTGCGGGCGGGCGCCGCGGGCTTCCTGCTCAAGGACGCCGGACCGTCGGAGCTGCTCGCGGCGATCCGCGCGGTGCACACTGGGGACGCGGTCGTCGCGCCCGGGCCTACCCGTCGGCTGCTCGACCGGTTCCTGCCGCTCATCGAGTCGCCGGCGTCGGACGACGATCGTTCCCGGCTCGAGGTCCTCACCGAGCGCGAGCACGAGGTCCTCCTGGCAGTCGGGCGCGGCCTCAACAACACGGAGATCGCCAGTTCCCTGTTCGTGGCGGAGGCCACGGTGAAGACGCACATCGGGCGCATCCTGGCCAAGCTCGGACTCCGCGATCGGGTCCAGATGGTCGTCCTCGCCTACGAGACCGGGCTGGTCCGGGTTGGCGATCACTGATCCTGGTGCGGGCGCCCGGTCGGCTGTTATGCGTTACGGTCGGCGTCCCGCGATCGCTGATCCCGTCCTACCGACGTGACGGACCTGGACGTCGATGAACCCGGCACGCGTGATCGCCTCGGCGACCTCGTCGGCGAAGCGGGCACCCCCACCCCACAGCGTGTTCCGCAGCCGCGCGAGCGCCGCACCGAGGTCGTTGCCGGGCGCGCTGATGACGGGGAGGGTCACCCAGCCACCCGGGCGCAGAGCCCGCCACACCAAAGGGATGCCGCTAGGGAAAGCCTCATCGGGGAGGAACACCTGCGGAACGTAGGCGAGGTCGAAGCACTCCACGTCGGTCAGGGCCTCGAGGGCTTGCGCGCGGATGTCGATACGGTCTGAGAGGCCTGCGTCGGCGACCCGTTCGATGGCCTCGCGACGTGGCGCCTGGGCCGGCTCGAGGCCGACCACCCGCAGCTGCGGGTAGGCGTGACACATCTCAATCGCGATGACGCCGACACCAGTGCGGCCGCACGGCCCGAGTCGCCCTGTGCATGCAGCACATGGGGGTCAGTGTGGACCCAGCCCGGAGCCAGCGTATGCCGTTCGGCGCGATCCACGAGGTCGCGGCTCTGCAGGAACGTGGTTCGAAGGTCCGCCCGCAGCTGTAGCAGCCCGTCCGGCGTGAGCATCGGTCGTACAGCCTCGGCGGCGACGTACTCGTCGCCCGGCCGGTGAGCGAAATCGAGAGCGACCAGGACGTCGAGCATCCGTCGCGCAAGATCCACTGACATACCGGCTTGCTCAGAGGCCTCCTCGGCAGTCGCTGGTGCGCTTATCGAGGCAAGCAGGCCGCACTCCGCGCTGGCGGCCAGCACGGCCAGCGCCCACGTCGAGTCGGCGAGATCGTCAAGCTCCCGAAACATCCATCAGTCCTACCGCTACCAAGACTCTACGCAGGCGGGCCAGCCCAGCGGCATACGGCCTGACAAGGACGACGCAGGCTCAGCTCGTGAGCTTCTTGGCCTTCCGCTCGGCCTTGGCCATGGCCTTCGCGAGCTTTTTGTGCTGCTTCTTCTCCTCGCGGGTCAGCCTCGTGTGCACGAGTGCCTTGGGGAGATGGCCGGTCGACTGGCGGTAGTACTCGGCGGCCTTCCGCTCGGCCGCCACCTTGGTGGTGGCCAGGATCATGCTCGAGAGTGCCGTGTAGGCGACGACGTCTCGCGTCTTCTCGTTGTCGTAGTCGCCCTTCACCGGAGCCGACTTGCCGGTCGCGAGCTTCCAGCCCTTCGAGGCCACGCTGGTCGCGAGCTTCGTCGCCACGACCGTGGTTCCGATGCTGAACAGCCCCCACACCATTCCGCCCAGTGCTGAGCGCTTGGGCTCGTCCTGCTGCGTCGGTTCGTTCGCCGCCTTCGCCATGCAGTGACTGTACCCATGGCGGTGGAGGTAGAGTCGTCAGGACAACTGAACAGCACCACCCTTTTTCACGACAGGGGAGCGCAGAAGCGCTGAGAGTGCGTGCCCACGACAGCGTGAGGCCGCAGACCCTCGAACCTGCTCCGGTTAGCACCGGCGAAGGAAGTCGGTAATTCTCAGGACACCCACGTGGCTCGTCACTTCGATGACGTATGCCGCTGGGTGCCCTCCCCGAGGTGTCCACCCTTTTCGGAAACCACGGGAGTCACACACCATGACCATGTCCACCTCGGTCACACAGCCCACCGAGATCCGCGCGTCCGGCCAGCTCTCTCGGTGGCGGACCATCGACCTGCTCACCTGCGCCTTCCTCGGCGTCGCGTTCGGCGTCGCCTACTGGGCCTGGGGCCTGGCCTACGAGGCGCCGTCGAACGCCGTCTCCGCCGGGTTCCCGCCGCTCGGAGCGCTCTTCGCCTGGCCCTGGCTCGTGGCCGGGATCGTCGGCATGCTCATCATCCGGCGCCCGGGTGCGGCCGTCTTCACGGAGCTGCTCGCAGCGACCGTGTCCGCCCTCATCGGCACCCAGTGGGGGCTCACGACGCTCGTCTCGGGCCTCGTCCAGGGCCTCGGCGTCGAGCTCGGCTTCGCGGCCTTCGGATATGCGACCTTCCGCTGGGGACCGCTGCTCCTCGGCGGCTTCCTCGGGGGCGCGTTCGAGGCGGTCTACGAGTGGTACTCGTACTGGCAGGACTGGGGGATGGGCTACAAGTGGGCCTACCTGTTCCTCCTTGGCGGGGCCGTCGCGATCTTCGGCTCGCTCCTCGCGGTCGCCCTGACGTGGGTGCTCGCGCAGGCCGGCGCCCTCAACGCCTTCCCGCCGGGGCAGGAGGCGAGGGAGCGCCACGCGGTCTGATGGTGCTGATGCGCCATGCCCGATCCCAATCCCTTTGAGGTGAACACGCCGATGGAACCCGCGGCCGAATACCTCAAACGCGCGGAGGTGCACGCCGGGGAAGGTCACGCCGGGGAGGTCACGGTCAGCGGCCTCACCTGGCGGCCCTACGGCCGGAGCCGGCCGGTCCTCGCCGCGCTCGACCTGACCATCGCGCCCGGCGAGCGGGTCCTGCTCGCCGGGCCCAGTGGCTCCGGCAAGTCGACGCTCCTCCGGGGCATCGCCGGGCTGCTCCTCACCGCCGACTCCGGTGACTTGTCCGGGACGGTGACGATCGATGGCCGAGCCCCGCAGGACCAGCCCGGAGCGGTCGGCCTCGTCCTCCAGGACCCCGGAGCCGGCGTGGTCGCCTCGACGATCGGGCGCGACGTCGCCTTCGGCCTGGAGAACATCGAGGTGCCCCGAGGTGAGATGCCACCGCGGGTCGCCTCCACCTTGGCCGAGGTCGGGCTCACGATGGACTCCGAGAGCGCCCCGACGACGCTGAGCGGTGGTGAGTCCCAGCGGCTGGCGCTCGCCGGAGCGCTCGCCATGGAGCCGAGCGTGCTCCTGCTCGACGAGCCGACGGCGATGCTCGACGCCCTCACGGCCAGCACGGTCCGCGACCTCGTCGACGAGGTGACCCGTCGCCGCAGCCTCACGCTCGTCGTCGTCGAGCACCGCCTGACCGGCTGGGTCGACCTCGTCGACCGGCTCGTCGTCCTCGATGCCGGGGGAGCCGTCATCGCCGACGACGCGCCGGCCGTCGTGCTCAGTACTCACGGGAAACAACTTGTGGCCGAAGGGATCTGGGTGCCCGGAGTAGATGATCCCGACCCTCTCGACCTGCGCCTCACCGCCTGGCCCGAGGGCTCTGGCACCGCCGCGGGCAGCATCGACCCCGCCGGCGTCGTCGTCGCGGCGCGGGACGTCACGGTGGAGCACCGCTCGCGCCGCCTCGGCGCCGAGAGCCGCACGACCACGGCGGTCCAGGATGTCGACCTCGAGGTACAGGCCGGCCGGACTCTCGCGCTCGTCGGCCCGAGCGGTTCCGGCAAGACGTCGCTCATGGGAGCGCTCGGCGGTCTGACGGCACCGTCGTCGGGCCGGGTCGATTTCGCGCTGCCCCTCACCCGGGCCGGTTCCGGTGACGAGGCGACGGCGCGACACAAGGTGACCCCGCCGCACGAGTGGTTCTCCACCGACCTCGCCCGGGTCGTCGCCTGGGTGCCGCAGCGAGCAGCGTCGGCCCTGGTCGGGCGCACGGTCCGCGACGACGTCCTGACGACTTCGCGGGCGCTCGACCTGGACCCGCAGCTGAGCGAGCAACGCGCCGACGAGGTCCTCGCAGCCCTCGGCCTCAGCAGTGTCGCCGACGTCGATCCCCGGCACCTGTCCGGTGGTGAGCAGCGGCGCCTCGCCGTCGCCTCGACGATCGTCCATGCCCCGGCACTCGTCCTCGCGGACGAGCCCACCGTCGGGCAGGACCGGCTGACGTGGGCGGCCGTCGTGGGGGTGCTCGAGGCGGCGCGCGACGAGGGAGCGGCACTCGTCGTGACGACCCACGACGACGGCGCGATCGAACGGTCGGACCGGACCCTCCGACTCAGCGCACCCGCGCCCCGACCCGCTCCCGCCGAACCGGAGCGCAGGCCGCTCGTTGCCCGGGCAGGACCACTGGCCCTCCTCGCGGTCGGCCTCAGCGTTCTTCCGCTGCCTGCCCTCCTCGACACGTGGCGCCAGGGCCTCGCGGTGCTCGGGGTCGAGGTGGTCCTCGGACTCCTCGCCCTCGTCGCGCCCGGTCCGGGGCGCCGGCCCGTTGGCCGGATCCGCCGCGTCCTGGCCCGTCTCGCCCCCGCTGGCCTGGCGGTCGTCGGGGTCACGTGGTCCGCGTGGCTGCTCGGCGGCCGCGACGTCGAGGTCGCCGCAGGCGCAGCGCTTCGGGTCCTGTGCCTCGTCGTGCCCTCGGCGTTCGTCATCGGCTACATCGACCCCGAACGCCTTGGCGACCAGCTCGCCCAGCGGCTCCGTCTCCCACCGCGGCCCGTCGTCGCCGCCACGGCGGCCCTCCAGCGGGTTCAGGCCTTCGACGCCCTCTGGTATGACCTGATGAGGACCAGGCGCGTGCGTGGGATCCGTGCCGACCGCGGAGTCGTCGCGAGGTTCCGCGAGGCCGTCGTCGTGACCGGCGGCCTGCTCATCGGTGCGCTCGGCCAGGCCGCGACCCTGGCCCTGGCCATGGACGCCCGCGGCTTCGCCGAGGCTCGCCGCCGCACGTGGGCGTCCGATGCGCCGTGGCGCCTCGCCGACAACGTGGCCCTGGCCGCCGGACTGGTCATCATCGCCGCGGGTTTTGCGGCGCGCGTCCTCCTGCCCGCCTGACGATGAGTTTGGTGCGTCGGCACAGGGCAGAATGGCCACGTGCGCACGCCGATGACGTATGCCGCTGGGCTCGGTCTCGCAGCCGCCACGCTCCTCGGGGCGGCCGGCTGCGCTCAGCCCGAGCAGGCGCCGACTGATGGAGGCACCGTCAGCGTCGCCATCCAGCCGACGATCACTCCCCTTCGGACCGAACCGGAGACGGTGAGCACCACGGCCGCGGGGACCGGCGGACTCTTCGACCTGGGCGAGCTGCTGACGACGACCTCCTGCGACCAGACGGGCGGCGTGTGGAGCTATCGGGGGACCCTCGCCAACGACACGGGGGAGGAGCTCGACGTCACCGTCGCGATCTCTCTCGTCTCGTCGGCCGACGAGAAGCTGCTCACCGTCCACGAGCTCGACCTTCGCGTCCCGGCCGGCGAGACCGTGCCGGTGGAGGCGCCCAGCTTCTACTCCGACCAGGACGTCGACCCGGCCACGGTCCAGTGCCTCACTGGCGTCACCGACAAGGAACAGTGACATGCGGCTCTTCCTCGTCCGGCACGGCGAGACCCATGCCAACGTCGCCCGCCAGCTCGACACGGCCGTCCCCGGACTGGACCTGACGGACACGGGAAGACAACAGGCCAGGGCGCTCGCGGAGCGGCTCGCCACGGAGGACCTCGGCGCGATCTACACCTCCGACCTCGTTCGCGCCCAGCAGACGGCGGCGCCGCTGGCCAGAGCACTGGGCCTTCGGGTCGTCGTCCTTCCGGGGCTGCGCGAGATCCAGGCCGGGGACTACGAGATGTCGACGGAATGGGGGCCGTTCGTCGATACCGTCAAGCGGTGGCGCGAGGATCCCGAGCACGCCATCCCGGGCGGGGACTCGGGCATCGGCTTCATGGCCCGCTACGAAGCGGCGATCCGGCGGATCGCGGGCGACGGTCACGAGTCGGCCGTCGCGGTGAGCCATGGAGCGGCGATGCGGGTCTGGGTCGCGGCCACAGCCGGTCTCGACCCGACGTGGCTCGAGGGGCGACGGCTCGACAACACCCTGGTCCTGACGCTCGACGGTGACCCCGATGCCGGCTGGCGACTCCTCGCGTGGGGTGACGAGCCGGTCACCCATGGGTGAGGCGCCAGAGCGGTCATCCATTCGGGAGCCCACTGCGTGGCGCCTCGTCGGCGTCGCTGCGGCGGTCGCGCTCGCGGCGTCGTCCTGGGGATCCGGCTCGAGACCCGAGCTGCACACACGGATTCTCTGGCCCGGCCTCTCGCTCTCCGCCGAGACGGGCGGATCGCCCCTTGCGGCCACGATCTCGATCCTGGCCATGGCCGTGCTCCTCCTCGCGTGGTGGCGGCTGCGGACGGCGCCCCTGACGGAGCGGTGGTGGTGGGTGACGGCGGCCCTGTGGTTCGCGCCGTTGCTCGCGTCGGTCCCGCTCTACAGCCGAGACCTCTACTCCTATGCCGCGCAGGGCGCGCTGTGGGGTGAGGGCCTCAGCCCCTACGAGCATGGCGTGCGCGACCTGGCGTCGGACTGGAGGGAGTCGACCGCCCCGACCTGGCTCGACACGCCGGCACCGTACGGACCGGTCTGGCTGCTCATGGCCCGGGGAGCGGCCACCGTCGCAGGCGACCGGCTCTGGCTGGCCCTGCTCCTGCTCAGGATCGCCGCCGTCCTCGGGGTCGTCGTCATGGCGTGGGCGGTCTCGGACGTGGCCCGCCGCGTCGGCACGTCCCAGCGCACCGCCGCGTGGCTGGCCGTGGCGGCCCCGCTCGTCGGGGCGCACTATGTCAGTGGTGCCCACAACGACGCCGTCATGGTGGCTGCTGTCGTCGCGGGTTTCGCCTTGGCCTTGCGCGGCCTGCTCGTCCGCGCCGTCCTCGTCGTGGCTCTGGGCGCCATGGTCAAGGTCACGGCGGTGATCGCGCTGCCCTTCATCGCCCTCATCTGGGCCCGCCGGCTGACCGCCGCCCGGCTGGGGGTGGACGACGCCAGCGACCTCACCGAGCCGTGGCGGGTGCCTCTCCGGCCGCGAGAGGTGCTGTCCGGCCTGGCGCTCACCGGTGTGACCGCGGCACTCCTGATGGCGCTCGTCAGCCGGGCGTCCGGCCTGGGCTTCGCCTGGCTCAATCCAGCCGGCACGGCCGGCCGGAACGAGCAGTGGACCTCCCTGCCGACCGGCGTGGGGATGGCTGTCGGCGCTGTCGGCCACGTCCTCGGCCGACCCGAGTGGCGCGACTCCGGCATCTCCGTCGCACGCGTCGTCGGTCTCCTCGTGCTAGCGGTCATCCTCGTGCTCGTCTGGCTCGGGGCCGCGAAGCCGGGCGGGGCGGTCGAGCGCATGGAGGCAAACGGCGTCGACGTCGTCGAGGCTGAGCGCGCCCGGGTGGTGCGGGGGGCCGGCTGGGCCCTCCTCGCCGTGATCGTCCTCGCGCCGGTCTTCCTCGGCTGGTACTTCCTCTGGGCCCTGCCCCTGCTCGCCGCCACCCTCGGCGCCGGATCACTCTCTCACGGGCTCGAGCGCTGGCTGCCGGTGGCGGTGACGATCCTGTGCTTCGCCCAACTTCCCGATGGCTACAGCCTCGGCCTGACCACGACGGCGATCGGCGTCCCCATCGCCGTCGTCGCCGCGGTCGTCCTGGCGATGCGCGGCGGGCGGTGGGCGCGACGGGTCGAGTGGTCGGGAATCCTCGACCTCAACCGGCCCCTGACCCCCGGGCCTGTGCGGAATGATGGCCGCGTGCGCCCGCGACCCTCGCCCTCCGAGCCTGGATCGGGCTTCCCGGGAGCCGGTTCGGGTTGGGCGACGACGGCAACCGACGTCCCGAGGCGACGCGCCCGCCGTGGCTGGCTCCTCCTGGCGCTGCCGGTCCTCGCGCTGGTCGCCTTCGCGGTCTGGGCCGTGACGGCCAGGATCGCCGAGGACGACGTCGCGGCCCACGAGGCGATGATGTCCCGGATCGACGACGTCGAGCAGCAGTTCCCGCCGCTCGGTTCGAGCTCGCGGCCACCGTGCGGGATCACCGACGAGGGCTGGGCCGAGCTCACGTGGGGTCCGCTCACCGGGCCATCCGTTGACGACATCGAGACGTGGCTCCGGGCCTTCGGCTGGCAGCGGGGGTCGCCGGAGGGCGGTACGGCCGTCCTGTCCGCGTTTGAGGACGGCCGGGAGCTGACGGCACGCATCAGCCCGCCGAGCGGTGACATCGGCGTCCGGCTGACTGCCACGAGCGCAGCGAACTCGCTGGCGTGCCTGCTGCACTGAGACGGCTCTGAGACGGCTTTGAGACGGCCCTGAGACTGCACGGAGGCACCCGGCGAGCTCAGCGGCATACGGCCACCGCTTGTGCCCCTGCCACGCGCCAAGGCCACATGACGAGAATCACGGCGCCGCTGGGACGACCACCTGAGAACCTGTACGACATGCGTTTGGTCACCCAGTCGAAGAAGCTCGCCACGGTCTGCTACGAGATCCGCGGACCAGTGCTCGCCGAGGCGAAACGACTGGAGGACGAGGGGCATCGCATCCTCAAGCTCAACATCGGCAACCCGGCGCCGTTCGGTTTCGAGGCGCCCGAGGACATCCTCGTCGACGTCATCCAGGCCTTGCCGACCGCGCAGGGCTACAGCGACAGCAAGGGCATCGTCAGCGCCCGACGGGCCATCGCGCAGCACTATCAGGTCCGCGACTTCCCCCGCGTCGACATCGAGGACATCTACCTCGGCAACGGTGTCAGCGAGCTCATCGTCATGGCGATGCAGGGGCTGCTCGACAACGGGGACGAGGTGCTCATCCCCGCGCCGGACTACCCGCTGTGGACCGCTGCCGCCTCGCTCTCGGGCGGCACGCCCGTCCACTACAGGTGCGACGAAGAGGCCGACTGGGCGCCCGACCTCGACGACATCGCGAGCAAGATCACCGACCGCACCAAGGCCATCGTCGTCATCAACCCCAACAACCCGACCGGAGCCGTCTACCCGACCGAGGTGCTGGCGGCGATCGCGGAGCTCGCCCGCAAGCACCAGCTGATCATCATGGCGGACGAGATCTACGACAAGATCCTCTACGAGGACGCGAAGCACACGTCGATCGCAGCGCTCGCCCCTGATCTGTTCTGCCTCACGTTCAACGGCCTCTCCAAGGCTTACCGGGTGGCGGGCTTCCGGGCGGGCTGGCTCGCGCTGACCGGGCCCAAGGAGCACGCGCGCAACTACATTGAGGGCCTCGAGATCCTGGCCAACATGCGCCTGTGCGCCAATGTGCCGGCCCAGCACGCGATCCAGGTTGCCCTCGGCGGCTACCAGTCGATCAACGAGCTGATCCTCCCGGGCGGGCGCCTGCTCGAGCAGCGCGACCGGGCGTGGGAGCTGCTCAACCAGATCCCGGGCGTCTCGTGCACCAAGCCGGCGGGGGCTCTTTACCTCTTCCCGCGGCTCGACCCGAAGGTGCACCGGATCCGCGACGACGAGCGGTTCGCGTTCGACCTGCTGAGCGAGGAGAAGCTGCTCGTCGTGCACGGCACCGGCTTCAACTGGCCCACCCACGACCACTTCCGGATCGTCTTCCTGCCCAGGATCGAGGAGCTCGAGGACGCCGTCGGACGGCTCGAGCGTTTCCTGTCCACCTACTCCCAATAGGCCGTATGCCGCTGGGCTGGGTCACGCGGTGTTGCTGGCCCACCACTTGAGCAGGGCGCCGAGGACGACGCCCCAGACGATGGTCAAGGCAATGGACAGCGCGATGGCCAACAGGGCGTGGCGCCGTCCCTGCGGCTCGCGGGTGAGGCTGATCCCGC
>NZ_DATCWX010000092.1:0-10781 GCF_036566125.1 Intrasporangium sp. | reverse complement strand
ACGCGACGAGGTCCTCGATCGTCCCGCCGCTCGCCCCGCCGGACAGCGTGTCGAACCAGTCGGCGCGTGCGTAGGTGATGTCACCGCCGATGCAGACGAGGTCCACCCACGACGGGTCGGCGAGGCAGACGTTCTCATAGGGGTCGCGGTGGTGGCGCTCGAGGACGAGCAGATCCGCTGGGCGGCCGACCGCGATGGAGCCGAGGTGCTCGTCGAGACCGGCCACCCGAGCGGCGACCGAGGTGACCATGGCGACGAGATCCGCGGCGGCCATCGGGTGCTCCTGCCGGGCGAGCTCACGCCGCGCCACCTTCAGCTCCGCCAACAGGCTCGTCGACCCGGACGGCAGCCAGTCGGCCCCGAGGGCGACCGGCATGCCGGCGGACAGGGCCTCGGCCGTCAGAGTCGTCTCGCCGTAGAGACGCAGATTGGACTGCGGCGACCACACGAGGCGGCAGCCCGCGTCGGCCGCCTCGTGCACGTGCTCGGCCGTCAGCGCACTGCCGTGGATGATGTTCGTGGCGGGGGTCGCGCCGCCGAGGTCGAGGAAGCGCTGGAACTCCTCGGTGCTCACCTCGTCGCCGCGCCGTCCCTCCGAGAGGTGGAGGTAGAAGGCGTTGACCGTCCCGGCCGCGATGTGCGCGACGATCCGGTCGAACGACTCCTTGCCGAAGTTCCCGCTCGGCAGGTCGACGAGTGATCGAGCGCGGTGGGCCCCGAAGATCCATCGGTCGAGGTTGCGCACGAGCGGCTCGGCCCCCGAGCTGCTGCTGGCCGACGCCGCCCCCTGGATGCCAGTCACGCCGCCGACGAGCGCCCGGACCTCGGCATAGCGCGTCTGGGTCTGCGGCGGGACGGCGTCCATGAGCGCGTTCTGCGGGTCGCGCACGAGCTGCTGGTAGGCGGTCGACCGCCGCCACGCGTACCGATTGGCATAGAGCTTCGGCGGCTCCCACGCGGCGAAGACGTTGAACTCCGGATGGCCGTGCAGGTCGAGCAGACCGGGGAGGATGACCCCTTCCGTGTCGTGGACCGGCACCGATGTGGGGCGCCGCCGGCTGACCCGATCGATGCGGCCGTCCGCCACCGTGATGTAGCCGTTCGACCACGCGCCGTCCGGGGTGATCACGGCGCCCCCGAGCGCGAACGGCGCTGGCGGGAGGGCTCGTTCCCGCCGAGGCGGCGGAGGCAGCTCGTCAGTGATTCCCCGGCTGTACGCCTCGTCGAAGGACTCCCGGCCTGCCGCGGCCTTCACAGTGTGGGCCATGCGCGTGCTCCCTTCGGGACGGTGACTTTGATGGTCGCGCGCTTCTCCTGGGCGTCGGCTCCCTGTCGGACGGCCCATGCGTCAACAGCCCGCCACCACTCGGGTGTGCCGGGCGGCAGGTCCTGCTCCGGAATGGCGACGAGGTCCTGCTCGGCCCAGGTGTCACCGTAGGGCTTCGGGTTCGGCGTCACCTCGGGCGTGACGGCTGCACTGAGTGCCGGCAGCTGCGCACTCCAGTCCGCCAGCTGCGCCGCCGTCGTGTCCTCGAGTGGTTGGCCACTGGCCATGGCCGAACCCTCGGCGTAGGTGGGGTGCCGCACCGCGGCGATGTGCAGGTCCGCAGCGCGGGACGCCCGCTCCGGCGAGCTGTCCTCCCAGAGCGCGAAGGCCCGCTTCGCGAGCGTCCCGAGCGCGATCACCGCCGTCACCTCGGACTCGAGCAGGACCGCGTCGATCCATCGGTGCCGGTAGTCGACGATCCCCTCATCCTTCACGTGGCGGTAGCCGGCTGCCTGGCCGAACACGCTGTAGAGGTAGACGTTGAGCATGACGTAGCTCGAGGTGATGCCGAGCCGGGCGAGCAGGCCCTGGACTCGCTGGCCGGCCTCGCCGACGAGGATCCGTCTGCTGATCGCCTCGTGCGTCGCGGGGTCCTGACCGATGACGAGCACTCGCGCCGATCCGTCGAGTCGCCCGCGATGGAAGATCGGACCCCACTCGACCCTGAAGTCGGCGAGGGGATACGCCTCCGGCCCGGGGTACTGCGCAACGAGCGAGGCAAACGGCTCGTCGACGTAGCCCGGACACGAGCGATGCGCGGCGACCATGCAGACCTCCCTTGACCCCTTGTGCTGCAGCGTGCTCAGACCCTAATCCTGATACCGCCACCTTCGGGCCAGTTCGTCATGGAACGGTGGGCCGCTGCTCAGCGGCGCGCCGGAGGAGAAGGTGTCGCTCCGCTTCGTTGTCCGTCATCGCGGCCGCCCGCTGGAACTCCTCGCGCGCCTCATCCTCGCGACCGAGCTTGCGCAGCAGGTCTCCTCGCACACTCGGCAGGAGGTGGTAGTCCGCGAGCACCCCTGACTCCACCAGCCGGTCGACGACGGCGAGTGCGGGAGCCGGCCCAGCGGCATACGACATCGCGACGGCCAGGTTGAGGTCGATGACGGGCGAAGGGCGCACCTGCCGCAGTTGCTCGTAGAGCGCGACGATGCGCGCCCAGTCCGTCTCCTCGGCAGTGCGAGCGCCCGCGTGACACGCGGCTATCGCCGCTTGAAGGACATATGGGCCACGTATGCCGCTGAGCTCGGTCGCGCGGTCCAGCGCGGTGAGCGCGTGGCGGATGAGCGACCAGTCCCACGTCGTTCGGTCCTGGTCGAGCAGCAGGATCGGGGCGCCGTCGGGGGCCAGGCGCGCGCGGGTGCGGGAGGCCTGGATCTCCATGAGCGCGACGAGCCCGTGGACCTCCGGCTCGCGCGGCGCGAGGGTGGAGAGGACCCGGCCGAGCCGGATCGCCTCCTCCATGAGGTCGCCACGCACCCAGTCGCGTCCCGAGGTCGCGGCGTAGCCCTCGTTGAAGATGAGGTAAATGACCTCGAGGACGGAGGCGAGGCGTGGCGCGAGCTCGGCACCGGAGGGGACCTCGATGGTGACGCCGTCGGCGCGGAGCGCCTTCTTGGCGCGCGAGATGCGCTGGCCGATCGTTGACTCCGTGGTGAGGAAGGCCCGCGCGATCTCCCGCGTGGTGAGGCCGCCGATCATCCTCAGGGTCAAGGAGATTCGGGCCTGCGCGGTAAGGACAGGGTGACATGCGGCGAAGACGAGCCCCAGGACGTCGTCGTTGATGTCCTCCATCGCCTGCTCGAAGTCGGCCTCGGCGAGGTCGGCCACGCGGTACTCCTCCGCGTGGCCCACCTGCTGGAGCTTGTCCCTGAGGTTCACGTCTCGCCTGATCCGGTCGATGGCCCGCCGGCGGGCCGTCGACGTGAGCCAGGCGCCCGGATTGTTGGGCAGTCCGTCGCGGGGCCACTGCTCGAGGGCCTGGACGAAGGCATCCTGGGCGAGGTCCTCGGCGAGGCCGATGTCACCGACGAGCCGCGCGACGACTGCTGTGACCTTCGCGGCCTCGACGCGCCAGACGCCCTCGACCGTGCGCTGCACCTGGGTGGGGTCGGTCATGCCCCCACCCTGTCACGCCCCGTCTGGAGTCAGCCCTGCGCCGCCTGCCTGGCCGCCGCCTCCCTGAGCTGTTCCTCACGGCGCCTCAGCTCCGGGCTCAACATCGCGTCGAAGTCCTCCGGCGAGTAGATCTGCCGCAGCTCCAGAGCCTGGCCAGGGTTCGGCGCGGCCGACCGCGGCCACCTCTTGACCCACTCGATCGCCTCCTCACGCGAGGAGACCTCGATGATCGAGAACCCGGCGATGATCTCCTTCGACTCGGCGAAGGGGCCGTCCGTGACCACCCATTCGTCGTTCTCCCAGCTGACCAGGGCCCCCTTCGACGTCGGATGGAGGCCCTGGCCGTCGACGTGGACGCCGGCGCGGAGCATCTCGTCCTGGTAGGTCTGCATGTCGGCGAACTGCTCCTCCGTGCCGGGCGTACCACTCTCGGTCTCGGGTCCACCGGGGACGATGATCATGAAGCGCATTGGGAGCCCTCCTTCCCGCAGGGTCTGTTGCCCTGCCTCACTCCTACGTCGAGCGGGGCAGCCGGCGTTCGACATCGAGGCTGCCACGGATCTTCGCCGCGAGCATCTGGTGGAACGCGACGCTCGCGAGATATCGGTTGTGCTCGCTCGCCAGCGTCCCTCCCGTGAAGAATGCTGCATCGTCGACGCCGTCGAAGATCCCGTCGGCCCGAAAGCTGAGCAGGTCCGCGTGGTCCCAGACGTTCCACCAGCCGCCGAGATGCGCCAACGGCGGCAGTGGCGTCCTGACCCCGGTCCCCTCGCTGTGGTTGGGGTTGCTCTCCAGGAAGAGGCCGAGCTCCTCGAAGAAGCCGACCTGCGAGGCCGTCGCGCACCAGAAGTCGACGCGGATGTGCCGGTGCTGGGGCATCCGTGGCAGGAAGTGCGTGAGCACGTCGTAGAGCACCTGGCCGCCCATGCTGTGGGTCACGACGACGAGAGGTTCGTCCCGCGTCCTCGCCGCGAAGGCGGCGGTCTCGAGCCCCGCGAGGACCCGCTGCGGGATCGGACCGGGCGCATCAGCAGTACCGCGTCGAGCCACATAGGTCAGCACGTCGCCCAGGAAGACAGGCACGAAGTCCTCGAGTGGCCGACGCAGTGCGGACACCGTCGCCTGGATGTTCCGGATTCCCTTGGCCCGCAGGCCCTCAGCGATGTCGTCGGATGAGGCCGCCGGCGCGTCCTCGAATGGTCGCGACACGAGTGACCGTCCGCCCCAAGCGAACTGGGCGCCGAGGTCACCCCAGTAGATCCGCATCACCGGAACCCCTGCGGGGTCGTCGGAAAGCGACGGCGCAACGTGTTGCGAGAGGAGCGCCTGGATCGTGGGCCACGGAACCTCCCGGAAGCGTTTGGCGGACCGGGCCAGGACGGGATCGTCGTCCCGGACAGCGACGCCGTGGATGTAGACGATCGGCACGCTGCCTCCTCTCGTGGGCGGCCAGGCCGTATGCCGCTGGGCCGGCTAGACGCGGAGCCGCGCCGTCGCCTTCGAGGGCACTCCCTCGCGGAACGGTCTCCCATTCCTCGCGGCCTCGCCCAGCGCCTCGAGGATCGGGACGAGTCCGTCCTCGTCGACGTGGCCGGTCACCTCGTCGGCGATGGCCTTGACCTCGTCGGGGGCGTTGTCCATCGCCACCCCCCACGCCGCCCAGTGGAGCATCTCGAGGTCGTTGCGCTGGTCGCCGACCGCCAGCGTGTGGATGGGCTCGACGCCGATCCGGCGGCGCACCAGCTCGAGGGCGGACGCCTTGCTCACGCCCTCCGGGTTGATGTCGAGCCAGGCCGACCATCCGACGGCGTAGGACACGCCGTGCAGACCCGCCCGTTCCACCATCTCCCCGAACTCCTCTGCCGTCGCCTCGGGCTGGCGCAATGTCACACGGGTGACCGGGTTGGCCACGAGCTCCTCCCAGTCGACGACGCGCGTCTCGCCCATGAGCTCGCCCTCGGGGAAGTGCTCGCTCACCTTGAAGCCGACGCCGAGCTCCTCGACGGCGATCCGAGCGGTGGGCAGGGCTACGCGCAACTGCTCCAGCACCGGCCGGGGGTCGAAGGTCACCGTCTCGGCGATGGCATAGCCGGAGGGAGCCGCGGGATTGAGGTCGATGGTCACGGCACCGTTCGCGCAGACAGCGAGCCCCTCCTGGATGCCGAGCGCCGCGAGGATCGGGGTCGTGGCGATGATGGATCGGCCGGTGGCGACGACGACGATGACCTCGTTGGGCAGGGCGGCAATGGCGTCGCGCACCCCATCAGAGAGTTCGCCCATGTGGTTGAGCGTCGTGCCATCGAGGTCAAGGGCGAGCATCCGCTGTGCCATGGGCCCACGCTATCCGGCGTGCGCCTCGCCTGGGCCAGCGCACCGGTTCGACTCATTCGTCGATGTCGCGGACCGTGCCCTCGGTGAAGACGTGTGGCGGATTGCGCGGATCCTCCACCGGCTCCACGCTGGTGATGACCTTCCGGCGATGGTCGCGACGGGAGAGGACGATGAGCACCACGCCCGCGATCATGAAGATCACCCCCACGGTCGGCAGGCTGATGCCGTCCGGGTCGGCCCGCACGGCGAAGGCGAGGACCGCACCGATCACCGCGAGCGTGATTCCTGCTCCCATGACTGCACTCCTCTCGGGGTCTGGGCGCCAGACACGTCCAACCAACCCATACCCACCTGTGAACCAGTGTGCGCGCGCACGACTCAGGGTGTCGAGCACCACGGTACTGACGCCCGTGGTGCTCTCGCCCTCGGCAGACTATTCCCCGTCGATCTTGACGATGTCGTGCTCGGTCGTCGGACCAGGAGGTGCCGTGAACCGTGCGTTGACGACATACAGCCGGGACCCCTGCGCCGCGATGGTCGTGGGTACATCGAAGTCGGGGTCGGTGAGCTCGTCGACAACGGTGGCCGACAGGTAGTCGGGCGACATGGTGAGTTCGACGACGACGTTGGACACGTTGCGCACGACATAGAGCGTCTTGCCGCGCAACAGGATGCCGTCACCCTGCGTGAGGTCCGCGCCGCCCGTGTCGACGGCAACGGCCTCGCCGGACCGGGGGTCGACGTTGTAGAGGATCCCCGTCGTGCTGTTGATGACGAGCAGCATCGAGCCGTTGGGCGTCGCCGCGATCCCGTTGGCGTTGAAGCCCGCCACCTGCTGCCACTCCCCCGTGAGCGGGATGGTCCGCACGTGCCCGGTCGGGACGCCGGCAGAGAGCTCGACCGCATAGAGCTCGGCCGCCATGGAGTTGGTGAAGTAGGCGGCGTCCCGGGTCACGGTGACGTCGTTGATGAAGGCCGGGCCGTCGGTGAGGCCGAGGTGCGCGACCTCCGCGCCTGTCGTCGCGTCGTAGACGTAGGCATCGCCGAAGGTGCCGCCAGAGACGAAGAGCAACCCGTTGCGGACCTTCATGCCGACGGCCATGCGGCCCTAGGCCCCCTGGACGAGGAGGTCGCCGCGGCCGGTGCGCAGGTCGCCCCGCCAGACCGACCCGTCGGCGCGTGAACCGGCATAGATGGACGTGCCGATGCCGGTGGCGATGCCCTCGGGCATCGAGCCGGTCGGGATGGAAATGATGTCCGGGAAGGTCTCGGCCGTGGCCGATCCCAACGGAGCCACTGCGAACACAGCGGCGAGCGCGGATGTCACCAGTACGCGTCGTGTCCTCATCGCTCACGTTACGGGGCGATCGTTGAGGAGTGGACAGTGTGCTGGGTCGGCCTCGCGCGACGAAGGCAGCCCGTCAGGGAGCGGAGGTGTCCACCTGTTGGCTCAGGTACTGCTCCACTCCGACCAGCTCCATGGCTTGCAGCTGGCCCTCGAACCAGTCCGCGTGCCGCTCCTCGTCGCGGACCATCTCCTCGAAGACCGCCGCGGTGCCATGGTCGCCGAGGTCGTGGCACTCCTGGGCGCCGGCGTTGAACTGGGCGACGGCTGCCCGCTCGCTCTCGAGCGCGAGGGTGAGCATCTCCCTCGGGTCCTCGCCGCTCCGGATCGGGTTCAGCCGCTGGACGTTCGGGTGGCCGTCGAACATGAGGATGCGGTTGATCAGGTTGTCGGCGTCCTTCATCTCGTCGATGGACAGGTCGTAGAAGACCTTGCCGAGCTTCGGCAGCCCCCAGTTCTCGAGCATGCGAGCGTGGAGGAAGTACGTGTTGGTGACGGTGAGCTCGAAGGTCAGCGCGTCGTTGAGCAGCTCCACGACGCGGGGGCTAACTGGCTGCAACTTCCACCTCCGTGGGAGACATGGCGAACGTCTCGCCATGCTCGCACACCAGCCGCTTGACGGAGAACACACAGGAGCCGCAATCCCGGCCGGCGCCGGTCGACATGCAGGCCTGTGCCAGGGTGCGGGCGCCCGCGGCGTAGGCCGCGGTGACGTCGCGGTCGCTCACGACGGCGCATTGGCACACGATCATTGGGCACCTCTCGGACTGACAGCGCCGACCAACTGAGCGGTTAGGTTCGGCTTACCTAACCACAGGGTCCTCCGATCGACAAGCCGCCGCCATGCGCTTTCCACGGAGCGGAACGCACCCCATGTGTCGGAGAGGGGACGTTCGCCTCTGGTGCTCGGCGATGGGCCCGCGTTTACGTGGTGTGAAGGCACCATCCCTCACGAAGGAGGCGGCCATGGACAACGTCCTCTGGCCCGTACTGTGGACGGCCTGCGGCGTCGTGACGATCGTCGCTGCCCTGCTGGCCGGCCGGAGCGCCCGGTGGCGGCAGGTCGGGCGGGTCGTAACTGGCGTCCTCTTCCTCATCGGCGGCGCGCTGATGCACGTCATCACTCTCGCGACGGGAGGGGACTACGCCGGGTTCGCCGACCCCGCCCACTTCCAGTGGGTGACCGATTCGTGGCGGGCCGTCGTTGCGCCGAACCAGCTGTTCTTCATCGGTCTGCTCATCGTGTTCGAGGCCACCGTCGGACTGCTCGCCATCAGCGGCGGGCGTCGGACGCAGTTCGGCTACCTCAGCATCATCGCGTTCTACCTGCTGCTCTGGCTCTTCGGCCCGATCGAGACGGTCTTCGTACTCGTCATCCTCGTCCCGATGTACCTGCTCCTGCGGGCCGAGCAGCGAGCCGAGGCTCAGGCGTCGCGTTCCAGCTCGGCGAGAGCTGTCTCGATGCCGCGATGGAAGGTCGGATAGGCGTAGATCATCGAGCGCAGCGTCTCGAGCGGGACCTGTGCGTGCACGGCCACCGCGAGGGCGCCGAGGACCTCTCCTGCGTACGGGCCCATGACAGTCGCGCCGACGAGGAGGCCGCGTGCGGGGTCGGCCACGAGCTTGAAGAAGCCGTCGGCGCCGTCGCCATGGATCCAGCCCCGCGTGGTCTCGCCGAGCGGCGTCACGCCGACCGTGACATCGAGCCCCGCCTCGCGCGCCTGCGCCTCGGTCAGGCCCACGGCGCCGATCTCAGGATCCGTGAACGTCACACGCGGCACGGCCGCATAGTCCGCGACGGGGCCGTCCTCACCGAGCACGTCGCGAATGACGATTCCGGCCTGGTACATCGACACATGGGTGTAGGCCCCCTTCCCGGTGAGGTCACCGATGGCCCACACCTTCGAGGCGACGCGGCAGCGGTCGTCGATCGGAGCGACCCTGGCATCCTCGGGAACGCCGACCGAGCCGAGCCCGACCGCACCCGGGTCGGTGTCCCGCCCCGTCGCGACGAGGATTCGCTCGGCGCTGAGGGTGGTGCCGTCTTCCAACGTCACGTCCACGCCGTCGTCGTCACCGGACACGCCTGATGCGGCCACTCCGGCGTGGACTGCGATCCCCTCTCGCTCGAACACCATGGCCAGCCTTTCCGACGCTTCCGGTTCCCCAGCGGCCAACAGACGGGGCCCGGACTCGACGATCGTCACGTCCACGCCGAACCGCGCCACCGACTGGCCGAGCTCACAGCCGATCGTCCCTCCGCCGAGCACCACGAGCGACGACGGCAGCTCCTTTGCCTCGATGAGCCCACGGTTCGTCCAGTAGGGCACCACGTCGAGACCCTCGATCGGGGGGATCGCCGCGCGCGAGCCCGCGTTGACGACGATCCCCAGCTCAGCGGCATACGGCTTCCCGTCGACGTCCACGCGTCCCGCACCGACAATGCGCCCGGTGCCACGGACGAACGTCCCGCCCTTCTTCGTGAAGCGCTCCACGGCGGCTCGATCGTCCCAGTCGTCCGTTGCCTCGTCCCTGATCCGGCGCGCGGGGACCGTCCAGTCCGGCCGCACGCCACCGACGGCGCCGGCCAGCCCGTCGACGCGTTGAGCCTCGGCGAGCACCTCGCCCGCGCGGACCATCATCTTCGAGGGGATGCAGCCCCAGTAGGGGCACTCGCCGCCGACGAGACCGTGGTCGACGCCGAGGACGCGCAGGCCGCGCTCTGCGAGCGTCCCTGCCACGTGTTCACCCCCAGGGCCCATCCCGATGACGATGATGTCGAAGGTGTCCATGGTCGGGTCCTTTCGGTCGCTCCGTCACAGGAAGTCCTACCCGAGAGACGCCAGGCACCACAGCCCGGCGTAGTCGGGAACGCGGGCCGGGGGCTGCGCGATCCTCAGCCGGCGTGGGCGAAGGCGAGCCGCTCGCGGCGCGTGAAGCCGGTCCGGGTCGCGAGCCACAGGAGGTGCTGGGCGCGGCCGGCGCGCGTGAGGTGGTCGCGGCGGATCGGACCCGGGACCCGATGCAGCAGCCACGGAACGAGGGTGACGACATCGGCCGGCGGCAGCGGGGACGTGTAGTGGATCTCCTCGATGCGGGCCCAGGCCTGCGGCGTCAGCACCTCCTGGAGGATCCGCATCGTCTCCTGCTCCTCACGGTCGAGATGGGAGCCGATCAGTTCACTGGCGCGCCTCAGGGCCGCCATGAGCTCGGCGTGGGCGTCGACGTCCGGGGGAGGCGCGAGACGGTCGAACCCGCGCGTGCACGCCGCGAGCATCTGCTCGATGGCGCGGTGCTCGTCCTCGAGCTCGTCGAGGGCGGCCCGCCCCGCAGTGTCGGTGAGCGGTCGCAGGACCGGCCGGAGTCCGTCGTCCTCCGCGGCCTGGTGGCGCAGGATCGAGCTGACGAAGAACTGCCAGCGACCGGACAGGCTGAGCCAGGTGACGGGCTCGTTCAGCGGCGTCGCGGACACGGCCGCGGTGAAGTCGGCGAGGTCGCGGCGGAACGCGTGGTGCATGAGATAGGTCCGGGTCAGGTCCACCGGGCCAGGAGGGGCGACGGCCTGCCCGGGGAGGCGGACCTGGGAGGACCATGCGTGGAGGATGGCAGCGTTCACGTGGGTGTTCCTGGTTCTCTGGTTCGTCACGGGACGGCGTGCGG
>NZ_DATCWX010000084.1:0-14640 GCF_036566125.1 Intrasporangium sp. | reverse complement strand
GAGCGCACCGCCGACGAAGGGGGTCCGGCCGGAGGCGGTCAGACCGATGGCGATGTCGACGGCCCGGAGGGCCTCGGCCGCCTCGCGCCCGGCATCGGCGTCGTCCTCGGCGTTCTCGACGGCGCGGAGCAGGGCGGCCTCGCCCCCGGCGTGGTGCGCGACGAAGAGCCCGGGGGACACGTTGAAGGTGGGCAACAGCTCGGCCGCGTCGAGGACGGCGAGCCGCCCGGAGGTGCCTGCCCCGAAGTAGTGGACGACGCCACCGGCGCGGATCGCCGCCACGGCCCGGTCGACCAGCCGGGCGAGCTCGGGAAGGACGGTCGCGACGACGGGGGCCACCTTGGCGTCCTCTGCGTTGAGGGCCCGGAGGATGTCGAGCGACGAGGCGGTGTCGATCGTTGTCGTCCCGGGGTGACGCTCCTCAGTGGGGGCGTCGACCGATGCCTCATTGCTCACGGCGATGAGGTTACTTTCTTACATAGACGACGTCAACGACGTAAATGAGTCACGAAACGTGATGACTGGCGACGGCCTCGCGAGTGTCCTCGACGGCCTTCCGTGCCCGCCGCAAGTTGCGCTGCGCCACGGCGATGTAGAGGCAGTCCACGACGGTCAGTGCGGCGATCCGGCTCGCCGTGGCCGCCGAGCGCATGGGCGCCTCTCGAGCCGCCGTGGACAGCAGGATGTCCGCGTCCTCGGCGAGCACGGAGTGGGGGAAGTTCGTGATCGCGATCGTCGTCGCGCCTTTGCTGTGTGCGGCCCGCAGGGCCTCGATGGTCTCCGTCGTCGTGCCGGAGTGCGAGATGCCGACCGCCGTGTCGCGCCGGCCGAGCAGCGTCGCGCTCGTCAGGGCGATGTGGGGATCGCTCCAGGCGAAGGCGGTGACCCCGATGCGGTGGAGCTTCTGCTGGAGGTCGGTGCCGACGATGGCGCTCGCACCGATGCCGTAGATGTCGACCCGACCAGCCTGGGCGATGGCCACGGCAGCCTGGGCCAGGGCCTGCCGGTCAAGCTGCTGGGCCGTGTCCTCGACCGCGCTCGCATCGGCGAAGGCGACCTTGGCGATGATGTCGTCGATCGTGTCCTTGCCGCTGATGTCGGTGCCGGGGGCCGTGGAGGTCCGCGGCTGGGCCGACTCCTCCGCGAGGGCGAGACGCAGCTGCGGGTATCCCGGCAGGTCCAGACGCCGGCAGAAGCGCAACACCGTCGTCTCCGAGGTCCGTGCGGCTGCGGCCAGCTCGCTGATGGTGAGGCGGGCAGCGCTGCGGGGCGCCGCGAGAACCTGCTCGGCGACCCGCTCCTCGGCAGGGGAGAGAGATGGTCGGATGCCCCGAAGCCGGATGAGCAGTGGCACCGTCGAGGTGGCGCCGGCCCGGCCGGCTGGGGATGAGGACATGGCTTTACGCTACGGCGTCCTCCCGGTCAGGACCCATCCTTCGGACGCGAACGACTCGGGTGATTTCTCACCCTCGAGCAGGACGCCGCTCCGACCCTGTACGAGGACGTCGTCGATGGCGACACCGCGACCGAGGTAATACGCGTCCGTCGTGTGTCGCCACCGGACCAGATGGTTGCCCTCGGGCAGCTCGGCCCGGACCTGGGTCCACCGTCGGTCACCGCTGCCCGAGAGCACGCCATCGGTCTGGAGCGTCTCCCCACGGTCGCGGACGGTGAACCGGACCGGGTCCCACGTTGCTCCGCCGTCGACCGACCGCTCGAGGTGGACCAGGTCGGTCTGCTCCGTGTCAAGGAAGAGGTCGAAGGAGAGCCGGGCGCCACCGGACGGTACCGGCACGCTGGGCGTGGTCAGCGTCGTTGTCGTGTTGTCGGCCGAGCCGGAGAACCACGCCGTGTCGCCGTGTCGCGGACGAATCCCCATCGCGGCGGCGAGGCCGTGTGCCCAGTCCCGGCGGGCGACGTTGTTGGAGCCCCACGAGCGTGACGGATGGACCCGGTTGGTCAGGAGAATGGCGAAGGACCGTGAGCTGAAGTCGATGACGAGCGAGGTCCCCGTGTAGCCCGTGTGTCCAGCCGTGCGCGGACCGGACAACGCATCCATGTACCACCGCTGGTCGAGCTCGAACCCGAGCCCGTGGTCATCGCCCGGAAAGTCTGCGTTGAGGTTCGTGATGAGGTCGGTGACGCTGGTGCGGCTGAGGATCCGGGTACCGCCGTAGGTGCCGCCGTTGAGCAGCGCCTGCGAGAGCACGGCGAGGTCGTCAGCCGTGGAGAAGACGCCGGCATGCCCGGCGACGCCGTCCAGCGACCACGCGTTCTCGTCGTGGACCTCGCCCCGCACCATGCCGCGCGGTGGGCTCGACTGGTACTCCGTCGCGGCCGTCCGGCCTTGGTCAGCGGGGTTGTACCCCGTGTCCGCCATGTCGAGCGGCCCAGTGATCCGCTCGGCGACCACGACGTCGAGCGGCTGCGACCGCAGCTTCTCGACGAGCACTCCGAGCGTGATCATGTTCAGGTCGCTGTAGACATACGTGGTGCCCGGAGGGTGGAGCAATGGCTGCTCCATGACTCCGGCGATCCGGGATGCCTTGTCGGGATAGCGGCTCCAGAGCGGTACCCACGCGGTGAAGCCGGACGTGTGGGTCAGCAGTTGGCGCACGGTCACCTCGCCCTTGCCGTTCGCAGCGAAGGCGGGGAGGTGCTCGGCCACGGGGTAGTCGAGCCCGACGAGGCCCTCCTCGACGAGCTGGACGACGGCGATCGACGTGAAGAGCTTGGAGATCGAGGCGAGGTCGAAGACCGTGTCCTCACGCATCGGGACCCATTGGTCCTGCGGCAGCTCGGTCGTCCCGGTCTCGTAGCGCAAGGCATAGCCGCTTGCGTCACGGGCGACGACCGCTCCGTCATGTCCCATGAGCGCCACGGCCCCCGCGTACAGGGGCCGCCGGCCGTCCGGTGGGCTCTCGTGACCGCGGACTCTTGCGATGGCCTCGGCGATCGGCTCCGGCGCCAGTCCGGCATCCGCCGGGGTTGCCTCGCGCAGAAGCGTGTTGGCCGGTGCGAAGCCTCGGAACGGCTTGCTGAAGTCCTCCGCGGCAGCCGGGCCGGCGGTCACGAGGAGCGCCGACGCCAGACCGGCTGACAGGGCTGCAGCCCCCACTGCCCGAGCACGCATCCCATCCTCCCGCTTCTCAGGCCGCGGGGCCCTGGTAGATGAGGTACTGCCGACGTACCCGGTCGAACACGGCGAGCTCCTCGCGCCACGCTCCGACGACCTCGTCGGTGGAAGCGCCTGCGCTGATCTGCTCACGCAGTCGCGTCGAGCCGGTCAGCTTGTCGATCCAGTAGGGCCGCGCTGCGTCCCAGGTGTCCTTGCGCCACTCGAATTCGGGATAGAGCGCGCGGGCGCCGACGAGCATCTCGACGGCGAGGCGGATCGGGTCGAAGCTCGCCGGGTCCGTGACGTGCACCTGCACGCCCCCGCAGACCTTGCCCTGGTGCTTGGAGAACGTCGGGTTGAAGTACGCCTCCCGTATGCCGGTCCCCGGCAGGTCGAGCGCAGCGAGTCGCTCGGCCCACCGGTGGTCGACGAACGGAGCCCCGACGAGCTCGAACGGTGCGGTCGTGCCCCGTCCCTCCGACAGGTTGGTGCCCTCGAAGAGGCACGTTCCCGAGTAGACCAGCGCCGTGGAAGGTGTCGGCATGTTGGGACTCGGCAGGACCCACGGCAGGCCCGTGGCCGCAAAGGGCACGTCGCGCCGCCAGCCGGCCACCTCGACGACGGAGAGTTCCGACAGCCGCCCCCCTGCGTCGGCCGTGAGGAACTCTCCGTCGAAGAAGCGGGCGAGCTCGCCGACCGTCATGCCGTGCGCCTGGACGATCTCCTTCGCGCCCACCCCGGAGGTGTACTCGGTGGTCATCATCGGGCCGCGGGCCGTGCCCCCGATCGGGTTGGGTCGGTCTAGCACGACGAACCGCAGCCCCGTCTCCACCGCGGCGCGCATCGCCGTGTACATGGTCCAGATGTAGGTGTAGAAGCGTGCGCCGACGTCCTGGATGTCGAACACGACCGTCTCGACGCCCGACGTGCGGAACATGCCGGCGAGCTTGTCGACCCCGGCGCCGTAGGCGTCGTAGACGGTGATGCCCGTCCTGGGGTCGACGAAGGTGCCCTCGGAGCCGCCCGCCTGCGCGGTCCCGCGGAAGCCGTGCTCCGGGCCGAAGACCGCGGCCAGGTCGACGCTCCCCGACTCGTGCATCTCGTCGACGATGGTGCGCAGGTTGGTCAGGATCCCGGTCGGGTTCGTGATGACGCCGACCTTCTGGCCGGCGAGGACCCGCCAGCCGTCCGACGCAGCGCGTTGCGCGCCGGTGGTCACGGGATTGGAGGGGTATGCCGCTGAGCTCGCTTGCGCAGCAAAGGCCCCCGTCGCTGTGGCTGGGATCGCGACGGCACCGATGCCGGCGGCGGTGAGGAGCTGTCGTCGGTTGAAGTTGGGCATGGCGGGTCTCCTCAGAAGGTCAGGCCGTGGCCGAAGGGATAGAGCACGGTGTCCGGTTCGCCGGCGACCGGGATGTCGACGGGCAGCTTGCCGGTGGGCGCGATGTCGCCGGTGATGACCCGCGCGACGGCCTCGACGGCGACCGGAGAGTAGGAGTAGGTCGCGACGTACGTCGATGCGGCGGTGAAGTACGCAATGTCATAGGGGTCGCGGACGGCGACGACGACGACGCGCTTGCCCGTGTCGAGCAGCTGCCTGACGAGCTTCTGCTGGCCCGCGCGCGGGTCGGTCGTCGCGGTGTCCCAGGCTTTCATTGTGGTGACGACGACGGTGTCCTTGTCGGCGGCGGCGGCCACGGCGGCCGCGATCCGCAGGTCCGTCGGCGACGTGCCGGTTTCCAGGCGTTGGACGCTCGCGCCCTTGGCGGTCAGGGCACTGGCGAGAATCTGCGTCGTCGCGGCGCCGTAGCCGGTGACGAGGACCTTGGTCCCGGCGACCGCGAGGGGCAGAACCGCGGCGTCGTTCTTCACCAAGGTCGTCGTCCGGTCGGTGATCTCGTTCGCGGCGGCGAGGTGGGCAGGCGTCCCGACGACGGCACCTACGGCGGACGGGTCGGCGTACGGTTGCGCGATCACGCCCCGTCGGTACTTCAGCCCGAGCACCCGGTGCACCTTGGCGTCGAGCTCGTTGGGGCGGATCCGGTGGCTGCGCACGGCAGCCAGCACAGCGGCATACGCCTCATCCATCGCAGGCGTCATGAGGAGCTGGTCCGCGCCCGCGAGGAGGGCGCGGACGGCGACCTCGGCATCCCCGTAGAGCTGGCGGACGCCTTCCATGTTGAGCGCGTCAGTCACGATGACGCCGTCGTAGCCGAGCTCTTCGCGCAGCAGGCCGGTGAGGATCGGCCGACTCAGCGTGGCGGGGTCACCCGAGTCGTCGAGGGCGGGGAAGGCGAGATGGGCCGTCATGATCATGTCGATGCCCTCGGCAATGGCGGCCCGGAAGGGCGGTGCGTCGATGGTCTCCCACTGCTCGCGCGTGTGGGTGATGATCGGGAAGACGTCATGGCTGTCGTCCTTGGTGTCGCCATGCCCGGGGAAGTGCTTCGCCGAGGAGCTCACGCCGCCGTCGCGCTGGTAGCCGGCGACCTGGGCCGCGACGAGCTCCGCGGCGAGGTCAGGGTCCGAGGAGAACGAGCGGGTGCCGATGACCGGGTTGAGCGGGTTGACGTTGACGTCGGAGACGGGGGCGAAGTTGGTGTTCACCCCCAGCGCGAGCAGCTCCTGCCCCGTGATGGCGGCCGCGGTCCGTGCGATGGGGGCGCTGCGGCCGGCGCCAAGTGCC
This sequence comes from Intrasporangium sp., assembly GCF_036566125.1. Lineage (GTDB taxonomy): Bacteria > Actinomycetota > Actinomycetes > Actinomycetales > Dermatophilaceae > Intrasporangium. Next base: position 8,836 of record NZ_DATCWX010000084.1, on the reverse strand, counting down.
ATCGAGCCGGGGAACTGGGTCGCGGGTGGGCCGATCCGTGTGACGACTCCTTGCTCCTGGTCGATGGCGATCTGGAGCGGGATGCCCGGCTTCGCTGAGCTCAGGGCTGCACGTTGGAGCCCGTTGGACAGGGCGACGATCTGCGCTGGGCCGCCGGCCACGCTGTCGGTCCAGGCGAAGTAGATGACGCCGCCGAGGTGGTACTTGGCCACGACGTCGGCGGGCCTGTCGACCCCGTAGAGCGGCCGGTTGCGAGCGTCGGGGGTGGTGGCGTCGGAGCCGTAGACCTGCTGGATGAACAGCTGCCCAACCTTTTGCTCCAGGGACATTCGACTGATCATCGACTCGACCCAGCCCTTCTCGGCTGAGCTGGATGCGGCGGTCGCACGGATCGGGGCGGAGCCGACCACAGCTGTGGCGAGGCCCCCGGCGAGGAGGGTACGGCGGGTTGGGTGGAACGTGGGCATCATTGCCTCCCGGGCATGTGACTAATTGACAACCAAAGCCGGTTCCATGGAACTTACTCACATGGGCCGGGTAGGGCAATGCCTCAACCCGCCCGAAAGGTAAGGATTCGGTCAAGGCCCTGGCGTCAGGGCGTCGACCGCCTACGCGTCGGCCGGGCTGAGCACGACGAGCGTGTAGGGCCCCACGGAGATGTTCGCGCTCGCGGGCTGGCCGTTCAGCGGCGTGTTGGCGGCGTCGACATCAAGGGTCGTGTGACCACCGAAGAGCGAGCTGTAGGTCGAAGCGTCTGAGTTGAAGCGCACGGCCCAGCGGCCGGGGCGAGGCACGCCGATGGTGACGTCGCGGGCGTCGGTGCTCGCGTTGACGACGACGGCGACCGGCTCGGAGTCGGTCGATCGCAGCCAGGCGATGGTCTTCGCTGCGTCGTCGAGGTGGACCAGCGCGGTGTGGGGGCCGGCGAGACCCGCCGTGGTGCCGGTCAGGTTGCGCCGCAGCACGACGAGGTCGCGGACGAGCCGCACGATGTCGCGGAACGCTTCGGCACGTTCCCAGTCGAGTGGGACGGAGTCCCGGAACCACTCGTCCTCGAGGAACTCCTGGCCCTGGAACAGCATCGGAATGCCCGGGCTCGTCAGCGCGATCGCCGTGGCGAGCGTCGCGCGCTTCTGCGCCGGCCAGCCGGACGGGTTGGCGCCATCTATCTCCTGGGGTACTCGAAGCTTCCCGTTCGCGACCTCGTCATGACTTTCGGAGTAGATGACGCGGCCCCATGGGTCCCCTTGCGCCACAGCGATACCCGCGAGCGCCTGCATGGAGCGAGCTGCGTCGTCGGGAGTCGTGACCAAGGCGCGCAGCGTGTGGACGAAGCCGGCGTCCCACTGGGCGTTGAACGCCGCGCCGTCCGTCGAGGTCAGGGCGGGATCGTTCTTGAGGTCCTCGGCGATGAGGATCCTGCTCGGCCACTCGCTGCGGATCGCGGTGTTGATGTCGCGCATGAGCGCCCAGCCGTCGGGGATCTCCGTGCCGATGCCGCTCACGGTGCGGATGTAGAGGGTGGCGTCGAAGCGTAGCCCGTCCATGTGGTACTCCTCGATCCACATGCGGGCGTTGTCCCGGCAGTACTGGCGGACCTCCTCACGGCCGTAGTCCGGGCGGGTGTCGCCCCACGGCGTCTGCGACCGGTGGTCCTGGTAGAAGTAGATCCCGCCCTTGCCGTTCTCCGAGTAGCCGTCGAACCGCCACAGGGACAGGTCACTCGGGCCGAAGTGGTTGAGGACGACGTCGAGGATGACCGCGATGCCCTGTTTGTGTGCCTCGCGGACGAACTTCTTGAGGTGGTCCGGTCCGCCGTAGCTCGACTCGACGGTGAACGGGTGGGCCGGGTTGTAGCCCCAGGAGTAGTCGCCCGCGAACTCCGCCACGGGCATGAGCTCGATCGCGTTGATACCCAGGCGCTTCAGGTATCCCAGACGACTCGCCATGGTCGAGATGTCCCCCGGGTCGCCCTCCTCCGCGACGAACGAGCCGATGTGCGTCTCGTAGATGACGAGCTCGCCATGGTTCGGGATGGTGAATGAGTCGCCTTCCCAGTCAAAGGCGTTCGGGTTGTAAATGATCCCGTTGCCCACTGAGTTCGTCACCGCTCGTGCGCGTGGGTCGATCCGGTGGAACTGCTCGCCGTTGGTCGTGATGACGTACCTGTATTCGTCGCCCGGCCCCGCGCCCTCGACCTCCCCGTACCAGTGGCCGCCGCCATCCCGCTCGAGCACGTCGCGATCCGTCGACCAATCGTTGAAGCTCCCCGTCACAGCGACCCGCTCGGCATTGGGCGCCCACACCCGAAAGGCAGTCCGTCCCTCGAGCGGGATGGAGCCCATCCCAGTCGCGCGTGGCTGGCTCACGGGTTCTCCTCGTGGGTTGGGGTGGCGAGTTCTCGAGCCTATAGCCGTATGCCGCTGAGCTCGCTCCGCCTGAATGTGACCACTTGCTGGTGTGGCCAACGGCTCTCCGGGGTATGTCTGCAGCGTGTCAACGTCAACCGAGCTCCTTGAGTCCGCTCGCCAGGTCGACGCGCGTCTCACGGAGCTCGAACGCAGCGTGAACCTGCTGCTCAACGTCACGCCAGTCAATGCGGCGGAGGCGTGGGCCGACTTCGAGCGGAGTGACTTCGGGACGGCCCCCACCCTCCGGCTGCGGCCGCTGGACTTCCAGCCGGATCTGGTGCGCCGCGACCTGTACAACCTCGAGATCGAGGACGTCGCCGACCCTGCCCTGCACAGCCTCTTGCGGACGAAGAGGGACGAGATCGCCCGAATGGTCACGGCCTTGGAGGATCGGGACACGTCCCGGTTCGTGTACGGGACGTTGCAGCTCTACGGAGGTGTCACCGCGCCTCTCGCACGGGCAGCGGAGGAGCTGCTCGAGGCCATCTCACCTCAGGCTCCCAGCGCGCAGACCGTGACGGCGGGGGTGTTCGCCGAAGCGGCTCAGGAGGAGTTCGACCGGTACCAGGCCGCGTATCCAGAGTTCCCGGTCAGTTTCGAGGTCCGCGACGACGTCTCAGAACTGATGGTGTCGTTCGGTCGGTTGCTCATCCCCGAGACCGCCGCCATCAGGTCGGATCGCGTGCGGCCGTTGCTGCACCACGAGATCGGCACCCATGTCGTCACGTATCAGAACGGCGCCAGGCAACCGCTGAAGCTGCTGACCATCGGACTGCCCGGCTACGACGAGACCCAGGAAGGCCTTGCCCTGCTGGCGGAGTACCTGACCGGCGGCCTGGACCCGCGACGCCTGCGCGTGCTCGCGGGGCGCGTCGTCGCAGTGGAGAAGCTGCTCGACGGCGCCGAGTTCCTCGACATCTTCGAATCGCTGCGCACCGATTACCGGATCCCGACGAGGACTGCGTGGTCCATTGCCATCCGCGTCGTCGTCGGTGGCGGGAACGTCAAGGACGCGATCTACCTGCGCGGCATCTCGCGCATCCTCGACCTGCTCGCGGAAGGCGGGAGCCTCGACCCGCTTTTCGTGGGGAAGCTCGCCCTGGACCACATCCCGCTGATCCAGGAACTGCTCGAGCGCGAGGTGCTCCACCCACCTTGGGTCCGTCCACGGTGGCTGGACGTCCCCGGTGCACAGGAGCGCCTGGACAGGCTGCGCGCCGGAGCGTCGGTCATGGACCTGTACGAGGGAGAGGAAGCGGCATGAGGATTGCATTCTTCGTCAAGGACATCGACACCGAGGTGGACGAGTACACGACGACGCGGTTGGCTCGGGCCGCGTGCCAGGGCGGGCACGAGGTCTGGTACGTCGGGGTCGGCGACGTCGAGCTGGGGGAAGGCGACGGGCAGCTCCTGGCGCGGGCTCGGCGCGCGGACGTCGACGGAGGCGACACGCTGGCGAGCCTGATGGAGCGGGTCAAGGAACGCGACCCCGAGCGGATCGTCATGGAAGACCTCGATGCCCTGTTCCTGCGCAATGAGTCCATCGAGGATCTGCAGGAGCGGCCCTGGGCGAGTCCCCTGGGCGCCGTCTTCGGCGAGATGCTCAGGGCCCGGGGCGTGACCGTGGTGAACGACCCGATGTCCCTCATCCGGGCGACGAGCAAGCTCTACCTCGAGGAGTTCCCCGAGAAGATCCGGCCCCGGTCGCTCGTGACCCGCGACCCGCAAGCGATCGAGCGGTTCGTGGCCAAGGTCGGTCACTCGGTCGTCAAGCCGCTCTACGGCGGCAAGGGCCGCAACGTGTTCATGATCGAGGACGAGACTGAGACGAACCTCGCTCAGATGACCGAGGCGGTGCTGCAGGACGGTTACGCCCTGGCCCAGGAGTTCGTCGACGGTGGTGAGAACGGGGATGTCCGCATCTTCGTGCTCGAAGGGCAGATCCTCCAACGCGATGGGCAGCTGGCGGCCTTCCGGCGAGTACCGACGGGCAACGACCCCCGGGCGAACATCAGCGTCGGCGGACGCTCCGTGTCCATCGAGGTCGATGACGTCGAGCTCAGCGTGGTCGAAGCGATGAGCGACAAACTCGTGGCGGACGGCATGTTCTTCGTGGGCATCGACGTGATCGGCGACAAGGTCGTGGAGATCAACGCGGAGAGCGCGGGTGGCATGCAGAGCGTCGAAAGGCTCTACGACATCGACGTCTGTCCCACCGTCATCGACGCCTTGGAGCGACGGGTCGGCTCACGATCCTGACTTGCCGACGGGTCACCACCCGGCGAGCTGACGGACCGTCTGGACCGTGTCGATCTCCGCGACGGGCTTGTCGTCCCGGTATCGCAGGACGCGGGCGAACCGCAGCGCCATCCCGCCGGGGTAGCGGCTGGAGCGCTGCACCCCGTCGAAGGCCACCTCGACGACCTGCTCCGGACGAAGCCAGACGACCCACTCATCCGGGTCGGGCTCATCGACAGCGAGCTCGCGGAACCGCTCCGTCTGCCACTTCAGCATGTCGTCGGTCATTCCTTTGAAGGTCTTGCCGAGCATGACGAGCTCACCCGTCTCTGCGTCGCGGGCGCCGAGGTGGATGTTCGACAGCCAGCCCCGCCGCCGTCCGCTGCCCCACTCGACGGCGAGGACCACCAGGTCCAGGGTGTGCCGAGGCTTGACCTTGATCCACCCCTGCCCACGTCGCCCGGCCGCGTAGGGAAGCGAGGGGTCCTTGACGATGACCCCCTCGTGTCCCGCCCGCACGATGTCGTCGAAGAAGGCCTGCGCCTCGTCGGGGTCTGCGGTGAGGATCCGCGCCGGCAGCCAGGCGCCGGGGACGGTCTGGGCGAGCCGCGCCCAGCGGTCCGCGGCCGAGTGGTCGAGCAGGTCCTCGCCGTCGACGTGCATCACGTCGAAGAAGAACGGGGTGAGCGGGACCTCGTCGCGGAGGCTCTCGGGGTCGGCGCTGCTCGCCGTGCGGGCACCGGTGACCTGGAACGGTTGGGGCCTCCCGTTCTCCCGGAGGGCGATGACCTCCCCGTCCAGCACGGCGCTTTCGACGTCGAGGGCGGCCAGGCTCTCGACGATCTCCGGCAGGCGGTCCGTCACGTCCTCCAGCGTCCGCGTGAAAAGGCGCACGTCTCCGTGGTCGACGTGAGCCTGCAGTCGTATGCCGTCCAGCTTGGTCTCGACGAGGACCTCGCCTCCCAGCGTGGCCAGGGCGGCAGGCACGTCGGGTGCCGAGCCGGCCAGCATGGGCCGGAGCGGGCGGCCGACCTCCAGCGTCAGGGCGTCCAGGGCGTCGACTCCGCCGTTCAGCGCTGCCCGGGCGACCGGCCCGGCGTGCCCGGCCAGCATCACCGCCCGGCGCACGGCGGAGTCGGGGACGCCGGAGGCCTTGGCGATCGCCTGGAGCATGACCCCGTCACCGGCCCCCTGCCTCGTCTCACCGGTGATGAGGCCGCGCAGCCACTGCTGCTCCTCAGCCGTCGCCCGCTCGAAGAGGGATCGGACGAGGGCGGAGCGACGCGCCGCGGAACCCGTGCCACTCACCTGCGCCAGCTCGGTGGCCGCGGCGTCCACCTCGAGGACGCTGAGGGTCGACGTCTCGGCTGGCTCCGGCAGCGACCGGAGGCCTCGCCAGCTGACACCGAGGCGGCGCTGGGGTAGGACGCCGGCCAGGTGGGCCGCCACCACCTCGACGGTCTCCGGCCCCTCGTCGGCGGCGCGGCTCAGGCAGGCCGCCAAGGCGTCGACCTTGGCGGTGCGGGACGAGGTGGTCGCAACCGCGCGGGACGTGGTGACGACATCGGAGAGCGGGAGCGGCATGTGTCGATCCTGCACCAGACGAGGCAGGGCGCGGACTGACTCGATGAGCAGACTTGACGTCGGTGCTGCGACGCGCCAAGGTAAGCAAGCGCTTAGTAACCGCCGCAGCAGCCCTCAGCCCGAAGGAGTGCCGTGCCAGGCCGCACCACGATCCGCACCGCCGTCGTCACCGGCGCGGCCCGCGGTATCGGGCGGGCCATCGCGGCGCGGCTCGTCGCCGAGGGGATTCGGGTCGTCATCAATGACCTGGACGAGGCCGTCCTCGCCGACACGGCCGCTGCGATCGGGGCCGTGCCCTTCGCCGGTGACGCGGCGTCGACCGACGGGGTTGACCGGCTCGTGGCGGCAGCGCTCCGGGAGTTCCGTGACGAGGGTGGCATCGACCTCTTCGTCGCCAACGCCGGCATCACGTCCGGTGTGGGCCTCGAGGCCTCCGATGCCGACTGGTCCCGCCTGCTCGAGGTCAACCTCATGGCGCAGGTCCGTGCCGCGCGCAGGCTCGTGCCGATGTGGCTCGACGCGGGCGGCGGTCGTCTCGTCCTCACCGCCTCGGCCGCTGGTCTGTTGACGATGCTCGGCGACCTGCCCTACTCCGTCACCAAGCACGGGTCCGTCGCGCTGGCCGAGTGGCTCGCCGCGACCTACCGGCACCGCGGGATCATCGCTCAGGCGGTCTGCCCGCTCGGCGTCGACACCCGGATCCTCGAGGAGGCGGGTCCCCTCAAGGACCTGCTGACCCGGGACGGCACACTGAGTCCCGAGGACGTCGCCGAGTCCGTGTGGCAGGGGCTGCAGGGTGACTCGGTCCACATCCTCCCGCACGCCAGCGTGCGCCAGTACTACGCCGGACGCGCGGCCGACCCGGACGCGTGGCTCGGCGGAATGAACAAGATCCAGCAACGACTCGAGAGGCCCAGTACATGACCGACCAGCCGCAAACCGACCACACCACCCGCACCGCGATCGTCACCGGCGCCGCGCGCGGCATCGGCGCAGCCGTGGCCAAGCGCCTCGCCCAGGACGGCCTGCAGGTTGCCGTGCTAGACCTTGACGAATCAGCCTGTGCTGCAGTGGTCTCGGAGATCGAGGCCGCAGGTGGGCGGGCGCTGGCCGTGGGCGTCGACGTCTCCGACGAGGCCGCGGTCGAGGCCGCGGTCGAGCGAGTCGCGACCGAGCTGGGTGCCCCGACGGTGCTGGTCAACAATGCCGGCATCATCCGCGACAACATGCTTTTCAAGATGACGGTGGACGACTGGGATGCGGTGATGGCCGTCCACCTGCGCGGCTCGTTCCTCATGACCCGCGCCTGCCAGAAGCACATGGTCGACGCGACGTTCGGCCGGGTCGTCAACCTGTCCTCGACGTCGGCGCTGGGCAACCGGGGGCAGGTCAACTACTCCGCGGCCAAGGCGGGACTGCAGGGCTTCACCAAGACGCTCGCAATCGAGCTGGGCAAGTTCGGGGTCACGGCCAACGCGATCGCCCCAGGGTTCATCGCAACCGACATGACGAGGGCGACGGCCGAGCGGATGGGCATCACGTTCGAGCAGTTCCTCGAGGGCGCCGCCAAGGAGATCCCGGTCGGCCGGGTCGGCCAGCCGGAGGACATCGCGGCAACGGCCTCGTTCCTCATCCGCGAGGACGCCGGCTACGTGTCCGGTCAGGTCATCTACGTGGCCGGTGGACCGAAGGACTGATGGGCGTGCGCACTTTCAACGGACTTGACGAGCTCGGCGCGGCGGTCGGCGAGCAGCTCGGGCAGAGCGACTGGCACGAGATCACCCAGGAGCAGGTCAACCTGTTCGCCGAGGCGACCGGAGACCACCAGTGGATCCACGTCGACCCGGAGCGGGCCAAGGACGGCCCGTTCGGCCAGACCATCGCGCACGGGTACCTGACGCTCTCGCTGCTGCCGGTCCTCGTGGCGGAGATCTACCGTGTCGAGGGCGTCTCGATGGGCCTGAACTACGGGACCAACAAGGTGCGGTTCCCGGCGCCGGTCCCGGTGGGCAGCAAGGTGCGCGCCTCGGCCCAGCTGGTCGAGCTGGCCCCGATCGCGATCGGCACGCAGGCTGTCGTCCGGGTGACCATCGAGATCGAGGGCGGCACCAAGCCGGCCTGTGTCGCCGACGTCGCCTGGGTCTACGTGCCGTGACCCAGCCACCCGCGCAAGGCGAGCCGGCCGGGGAAGCGAGCCCAGCGGCATACGGCACAGAAGACCCGCCCGGGCTCCCCCTGGAGCCGTTGGGTGCCTTCCTCGCCGACCACGCTCCCGGCCTGCTGGAAGGCCCCCTCACGGCCCGCCTGATCGCGGGGGGCAAGTCGAACCTGACGTATGTCGTCGGGGACGGCCGACGCGAGGTGATCGTCCGGCGGCCGCCGCTCGGGCACGTGCTCGCAACGGCGCACGACATGGTGCGCGAGCACCGGGTCATCTCGGCGCTGCACGAGACCGACGTCCCGGTCCCCGAGACGTACGCGGTGAGCCCGGGGGACGAGGTGATCGGCGCGCCGTTCTACGTCATGGAGCTCGCCCCGGGCACGCCCTACCGGCTCGCGGCGCAGCTGCAGCCGCTCGGCCCGGAGCGGACCCGGGCGATCTG
>NZ_DATCWX010000262.1:0-32488 GCF_036566125.1 Intrasporangium sp. | reverse complement strand
CGTCGCACCCGACTCGAACGGTGGCGCAGCCAGCACCCCGGAGTCCGCGGCCGGTGAGCGCTCGTCGCGCCCCCGGCAGCGCCGTCGGCGTCATGACTCGGCACAGGGCGAGTCCGCACCGGCATCGACCAGCGCCGACTGACCCACCGGCGCCCGGCACACGTCGCTCCGACCGCACCGGTCCCCCGCTCCTTGGCAACACACCCGCTTGTCGCGTGCCAACCCCTGCTGCAGCAGGAGCAGGCAGGCGACAAGCGGGTGTGTTGCGTTGGGGAGCCCCTCCCTGTCAGCGGGCCGCGTCACAGCTGCGCAAGAACCTTCGCGGCAACCTCACGGTAGGCCTGCGCGCCCTTGGACGTCCGAGCCGTGGAGAGAATGGACCGCCCGACCGCCGGCGCCTCCGCGAAGCGGATCGTCCTGGGGATCGGCGGTTCGAGGACCGGCACGCCGTAGCGCTCGCCGACATCGGCCAGCACCTCGCGCACGTGCCGGCTCCGCCCGTCATGGAGCGTCGGCAGGATCCCGAGCACCTCGAGATCCGGGTTGAGGATCCGCTGCACGTCCGCAACGGTGTCGAGCAGCTGACCGACACCGCGGTGGCTCAACATCTCGGCTGGCATCGGCACGATGACCGCATCAGCCGCCGTCAGCGCGTTGAGGGTCAGCACGCCGAGGCTGGGTGAGCAGTCGATGAGGATGATGTCGTATGCCGCTGGGCCCGCTTCGTCGTCCGCGCCGCCTTCCAGCGCGGTGCGCAAGACGTACTCGCGACCCGGCCGCGGCATCAGCATGGCCTCGGCGCCGGCCAGGTCGATCGTCGACGGGACGAGGTCGAGTCCCTCGTCGCAGCTCAGGACGGCGTCGGCCACGGGCGCGCCCTGCGTGAGCACCTCGTGGATGGAGGTGTCCACCGTGTCGGGGTCGATCCCGAGTGAGAAGGTGAGGCAGGCCTGAGGATCGAGGTCGATGAGGAGCACCCGCTTGCCCTGCTCGACGAAGGCAGCGCCGAGGCTCGCGACCGAGGTCGTCTTGGCGACGCCGCCCTTCTGGTTGGCCAGGGCGAGGATCGTGGGGCGACGGTCTCCCGTCTTGGGGCGGACCATGGCGCCAGTGTGTCAGGTCGTCCGGGTCAGAAGGCGGAGATCGTGCGCGGCGCCCGCTCCGAGCGTGTGAGGGCGGACACGATGTTTCCCTGGCCGTGCTTCTTCATCGCCAGACGGGTGAGCAGCCCCAGCACCGGGTCGAGAACAGCCCGCGACAAATCGGGAGCGGTGAAGCCCACACTGGCTGCGACGTCCTCGCCGTGGACGACGATCTCGAGCATCCGCCCAGTGAGGAAGTCGTCGCGAAGAAGTGACCACCCTGTCCACGGGATGAGCACGGGCCGGTCGGCCGGCTGCCTCGCAAGAACCGACGGTAGCTCGGCGCGCGCTCGGACTGCCGCGGCCAGGACGGCCGAATGACCGTCCGAGGCGTCACGCTCGCCGCCCGCACGGATCCCGCTGTTGACCTCGGCGTCATGCCCAGCGCTGACCCAGGCCGAGCGGTGATAGTGCTCGTCGACGGTGATCGGGTCGGCTCCGGGCTCGCCCTGCAGCAGCCGAAGTGCCGTCGGCAGCTGCCCGGCCAAGTGCGCCACCAGGCCGCCGATCGACCAGTCGGCCAGTGCGCTGGGCTCGCGCCACGCCATGCTGACGTCGTCACGAGCCACGATCGCGATCACGTGGTCGGCCGCCTCCACGAAGGCGGAGCGAAGATCGCTCATGGTTTCTCCTCGATGCTCTCGACGCTGCTTCGAAGCCCGGATGGGTCCACCGCCTCGAGTCCGGCCCAGTCCGACTTCTCCGGACCCATCTGCTGCCCCTCGGGGCAGTGGGCGCGGAAGTCGCACCAGGTGCACAGCGGCGACGGCCGCGGTGTGAAGGACAGCGACTCGATCCCTCGCTCCGCGAAGTCGGCGTCGACCCTACGGAGGTCTCCGGCGATGGACTCCGCCTCGGCGATCTTGCGCTCCAGCGACTCGGTCGTGTGCTCGTACGCGGCGACCGTGCGGGTCGGCACGTGGTGCAGCTCGACTCGGACGCAGGGCCGTCGAAAGACGCGCGCGGCTCCTGCCGCGTAGAGCGCGAGTGGCAGGGAGGTCCGGGCGTCGTCCTCGGACGGCGCTTGGCGACCGGTCTTGTAGTCGACGACGACGACCGTCCCGTCGCGGTCGTCGAGCCGGTCGACCCGCCCGGTCACCGTGATGGAGTCCGTCCTCAGGGCGACCGCGCGCTCGAGTCCAAGCGGTTGGCGATGTCGGTCGACCTGCCGCAGGTAGTCGACCACGGACTCGGTGACCCTCGCCCGCCATGACGCAGACTGCTCGGGGTCACGGAACCCGACGTCGATCCACGAGGTGCGGACGAGCTCGGCCACGCCCTCCGGAGTGCGGCGGGACTGAGGCAGGTCCCAGAAGTCGCGCAGCACGTTGTGGGTCGCGATCCCGACCGAGGTGTGCGCCCGCTGTGATCGCGCCTCCGGCTTGGGCCGGTCGAGGTACTGCATCCGGTAACGCCGTGGGCAGTCGAGCCAGGCCAGCAACCTCGAGGGCGACGCGGGGTACAGCGGGGTCGGCATGCCTACGAAGGTGCCCTGCTCCACTCTCACGTCAGCCACCCTAGGCCGGACCCATGACAGAGGCTCGCACCGAGTCGGCCACCCACCGGACGCCGACGGCCGCGAGGAACAGACCCGCGATCCCGGTCACCGCCGCACCACCGGCGTCGCCGCGCTCGCCTGCGACTCGATGGAGGCGAACACCTCTGGGGCTGTCGTGTACTCGGCCAGCCGGTTGTGCTTGCCCACGCCGTGGTAATCGCTGGCACCCGTCACGAGCAAGCCGAGCCGACGAGCCAGAGCCAGTGCGCGCTCGACCTCCGAAGGTCCGTGGTCGCGGTGGAAGGCTTCGAGACCGGCGAGCCCAGCGGCATACATCTCCTCGACGAGCGCGTCGGTAACTGTCTCTCCCCTTGTCCTGGTGAACGGGTGGGCGAGCACGGGCACGCCGCCTGCCCCACGAACAAGCTCGCAGGCGCGCACCGGATGCGGCGAGTAGTGCTTGACGTAATAGGGCGACTCGTTGGTGAGCCACTCTCGGAAGGCCTCGTCGCGGTGCCGGATCGTCCCGTTGGCGATGAGCGCGTCGGCGATGTGCGGGCGCCCGGGCGTCGCGCCCGGCGCCACCTGGTCGAGCACCTCGTCGTAGGTGATCGGGATCCCGTCGTCCGCCATCAGCGCGACCATGCGCTCGAGCCGCTTGGCGCGCGACTCGCGGGCCTTGGCGAGCTCGCCCATCAGGTCCACGTCGTGCGGGTCCGTCAAGTAGCCGAGGAGATGGATCGACCCGTGGTGCCAGGTCGTGGAGATCTCGATGCCGCGCACGAGCGCTAGGCCGTGGTCGCGCGCGGCCGCCTCAGCTTCTGCCCAACCCGCCACGGTGTCGTGGTCGGTGATCCCGAGGACGTCGATGCTCGCTTCTCGTGCGGCAATGACCAGCTCCGTGGGGGTGTCGGTCCCGTCGCTCGCCGTCGAGTGCGTGTGCAGGTCGATGACGGGGACGGCGCTCACGGGCCAAGCGTATTGGTCCACCGGCCGCCCTCCCGCGCCTCCCGCAACACACCCGCGTATCGACCGGTCGCACGGCCTGCAGCAGCGGCAGGCGGTCGATAAGCGGGTGTGTTGCCATGGGAGTCGGGACGGGCGGCCCGGCCGGGGGTCGGCGGGGGGTCGGTGGTCGTCGGCGGAGCCTGCCGCCGGGACAATCAGGCGCTGGGGCGCTCCTCGGTGGCGTGTGGTCGCAGGACCAGGTGACGCGCCTGCCTGATCCGGACGCCGATCAGTCCCGGACGGGCGAGGTCGTCCCAGATCACGCGCTCGACCGGATGGCCCTCGCGCCGGATCGCGTCCTCACGTCGCTTCTCCAGCCACACAACCTGTCCCGGCTCGGGGGCCGCATCGTCCTCGTCGTCCCGGTCTCGCTCGTACTTGTTGCGACCATCGAACTCCAGGACGACTCCTTCGACGAGGAAGTCGACCTGGCCGATGAACCGCCCTTCCCGGTCCCTGATCACCACTTGGCTCTCGTACCCCAGGCCGAGATCGTCAAGGATCAGGCGCGTCCTTGACTCTCCAACGGACTGGGCCTTCGCGTCCATGTGCATGACGGCATCCATCGCGCGAGTCCGGCCCTCGTGTGGTGTGAGCCGAGCGACCTCGTCGATGAGCTCGGCGACGGTGATGAGCCCGCGATGGAGAGCGGCGTCGCCCGCCACCACCGCGCAGTCACGACCCATGGACACGGCACTCCGCACGATGGCGCGCGCGACCGATACGGCGGGCACCCCTTCGAGCTCCTGGAGAAGCAGCCCACGGGACGGGTGCAGGGCCAGGCCTCGCCGGTGGGTCACCTGTCTCACCTTGGACACGAGGTCAAGCCGGTCGGCGGCATAGTCCCAGAGCGGCAGTCCGTGGAGGGCGAGGGCGGCGTGATGGCTCAGCCCGTCGCCGGGGCGCGTTCGGGCGACCGCCAAGGCCGTGAGCAGATAGCGCTCCTCAGGGTTCGCGCTGGCCCACACCGCGCTCGCGACGTAGGCCTCTCGCCGCACCCGGACGAGCTCGCCCACAGCCACCGCACGCCGAAGTTCATGGTCTGGAACCGCAAGAGCCTTCGCCTGCGCCGCCGAGAAGGTGCCGCCCTGTCGGCCGGCCAACGCCTGAAGTCGTTTGTCCATGGGAGCGAGCCCAGCGGCATACGGCATCGGCGGGAACACCCTCCCCCGCGCCTGTGGACAGGGAACCCGAGAGCCGGCCACCTGTGGACCACGACGAACACACCCGTTTACCGAGCGGTCACGCGACCTGCAGCCGGGGCGACCAGTCGATAAGCGGGTGTGTTGCGGAAGGAAGCGGGATCAGGCCTCCTGGCCCGGCGTGGACCCGGCCCAGTTCTTGTCCGCTTGCGGCACGGGCCGGCCCGGCTGCTCTCCACCGCGCGCGTCCAGGTAGTTCTCCTTCGGCACCATGACCTTGCGGCGGAAGATGCACACCACCTTGCCGTCCTGGTTGTAGCCGATCGTCTCGACGTGGACGACGCCCCGGTCGTCCTTCGACGTCGACTCCCACTTGTCGAGGACCGTCGTCTCGCCGTAGATCGTGTCGCCGTGGAACGTCGGCGCGACGTGACGCAGCGACTCGATCTCGAGGTTGGCGATTGCCTTGCCGGAGACGTCCGGGACCGACATGCCGAGCAGCAGCGAGTAGACGTAGTTGCCCACCACCACGTTGCGCCCGAACTGCGTCGTCTCACTCGCATAGTGCTCGTCCAGGTGCAAGGGGTGGTGGTTCATGGTGAGCAGGCAGAAGAGGTGGTCGTCGTACTCCGTGACCGTCTTGCCGGGCCAGTGCTTGTACACCGCGCCGACCTCGAACTCCTCGTAGCTGCGACCGAACTGCATGCCGTCCTCCTGAGACCCACCGCGTGCGAAAGCGAACGGTGACCAGCCTGCCGGACCCAGCGGCATACAGACATGGCCGTATGCCGTGTGCTTCCTCACGCTGCCCGACCACTCACCGGGTCGGCGGGGTCTCCGAGTCCACCCTCGGCAGCTCGCCGGTGTCGGACAGGAGCGGCACGATGATCGCCGCCGAGGCCGACGGGTCGGACGGCAGACGCGTGCCCGCGGCCCGTCCGATCAGGCTGCCGTGCCGGCGGGCGAGGAGCAGCGCCGCGAGGTAGGTGCCGAGCGAGACACCTGCCGCGAGTCCCAGCCCCAGCCCGAACGCCTCGGCGAGCGTCGGCAGCCCCGCGGAGAAGCCCAACCCGTCCGGCTGCGTGACGATGAGCGAGATCCCCTCGTAGGCCTTGCGGCCCGGGAGGAGGGGGACGATCGCTGCGGTCGTCACCGCGAGCGCCGAGATCCGGGCCCGACGCGCGAGGAGTCGAGCGGCGAAGCCGATGACGAGAGCCGCCAACGCCGACGACGTCACGGCACCGGCCTCCGCCCGCTCCCCGATGGCGACGATGACCCAGCCGAGGGCAGCCGCTGCTCCGGCGGCCGTGAGGGCACGCCCGGTGGAGTACGAGGAGACGCCGAACGCGACGGCGATGACCACCGCGCACGCGACCTGGACGAGGACGTTGTCGCCGAGCAGGGTGCGCGAGCTGATGGCGATCGGGTAGCCGAGGCCCTGTCCGACCGCGAGGACGACCGAGACCCCCACGGCGATGCCGAGCGAGAGGACGACGACCTCGAACGCCCGCGCCCCGGCCGTCACGTAGTAGCCCTCGAGGGCGTCCTCCCCGGCGCCCACGATCGAGAGCCCCGACAGCAGCAGCACGATGCCGGACGCCACGACGAGCGATGGTGACACGTCGCCGAAGAAGGTCATGCCCGCCGACTGCCCGACCACGATGAGGGTCGCCACGATGGTCGGGATCGCCGCGCCGACGCACTGGGAGAAAAAGGAGGCCATCCCGGCCTTGCTCAGCACGTCGTTGACCCGGGTGACGACAGCGGCCGTCAGGAAGCTCAGCAGGACGATGAACCACCCGCCGCCGAGAAGCCCTGCAGCACCTGCGGCAAGCGTCGCGCTGGCGGCGGTGACGACCCATCGCCGGTACGGGTGCGGTGCGGTGAGGACGGCGTCGAAGCGGATCCGAGCGTCCTCGACGTCGATGGGGTCACGGCTGAGTGCGACGATGAGGGAACGCAGTCGCTGCAGCCGCGTGTAGTCCTGGACGCGGAAGCGCACGATCCGCATGACGGTGATCGGGTCGGCGTCCGGCCCGCGGTGGTACGAGACGGTCACGGACGTGTAGGTGACGTCGACGTGGACGCTGGCGAGTCCGTAGGTCCGGGTCAGCATGAGCACGGTCGCGGTGACGTCAGCCGCCGCCGCACCGGTGGAGAGCATCGCGACTCCCGCGCGCATCGCCAGATCGATCACGGCCTGGGCAGTCTTGCGGTCCACGCCGTCCGGTGAGCGCCAGAGGGCGATCTCGTCGGTCGGCGGCCCGCTCGGACGGAGGGCTCGCCGGGTGCTCGCGCGGAGGGACGGGAGCGAGCGCAGCGAGGAGGACCTGGCGGTCGGCCGGCGTGGTCGGTCGCTGGGGGGCACACGGAGACTGTATTGCCGGGACCGCCGGGTAATTGGGTTTCTGCCGCGACGCCGCGACGTGGAAGCATGGGCAGGTGATGAGCGAAGAGCAGAAGAAGAGCGCCAGCCGCGCCCGGCCGACCACCGACGAGTTCCGGGCCTTCGTCGCGGCTGGGTGGGCTCCCCGCCGCACCGACCTTCCCGAGCGCTCTCAAGTGGCACCGTATGCCGCTGAGCGCCGTGCCGCTGTGAGCGCGGCCTTCCCGGGTCAGCGCCTCGTCATACCGGCCGGTGGCCTCAAGGTCCGCAGCAACGACACGGACTATGTCTTCCGGCCGCACAGCGCCTTCGCGCATCTGACTGGCCTCGGCAGCGACCGCGAGGCGGACGCCGTCCTCGTCCTCGAGCCCGTGGGCGCCGCCGGTGGTGACGGCGACCGCGACACGCCGGGCCACGAGGCGATCCTCTACTTCCGTCCACTTTCGGGCCGCGACACCGATGAGTTCTTCGGGGACTCGCGCTACGGGGAGTTCTGGGTCGGGGCACGGCCCACCATCGAGGACGTCGAGGCCGAGCTCGGCATCACCGCGCGGCACATCGACGAGTTCGCCGACGCCGTGGCCAAGGATGCCGGACAGGTCGGCATCCGCGTGGTGCGCGAGGCCGATGCCGACGTCGCGGCCGCGGTGGACAAGGCGCGCGCGGAGGCGGCCGATGCCGCGGGAGCAGCCACTGCCGAGCAGCGCACCGAGGCCGAGCACGAGGCGGACGACGAGCTGTCGTCCTTCCTCTCCCACCTGCGGATGATCAAGGACGAGTGGGAGATCGAGGAGATGCGCTCCGCGATCGAGGGGACGCACCGCGGTTTCGAGGCGGTCATCGCCGACCTGCCCGAGGCCATCCGTCGGGGCCGTGGGGAGCGCTGGGTCGAGGGGGTCTTCGGCCTGTATGCGCGGCACCACGGCAACGGCGTCGGCTACGACTCGATCTGCGCGAGCGGCGACCACGCCAACACCCTGCACTGGATCAAGAACACCGGCGACGTCACGGAGGGGGACCTGCTCCTGCTCGACGCCGGGGTCGAGGTCGACTCTCTCTTCACCGCCGACATCACGCGAACCCTGCCGGTGAGTGGCACCTTCACCGAGGCACAACGCCGGATCTATGACGCGGTTTACGCCGCCCAGGAGGCCGGGATCGCCGCGTGCAAGCCGGGCAACCGGTTCAGCGACATCCACGACGCCGCCATCCGGGTCATCGCGGAGCACCTCCACGAGTGGGGCCTGCTGCCCGAGGGTGTCGACGTCGAGGCGACGCTCGACAAGGAGCACGGCCAGTATCACCGCCGGTGGATGGTGCACGGCACGAGCCATCACCTCGGACTCGACGTCCACGACTGTGCCCTCGCCACCCGCGAGCAGTACACGGACGCGGAGCTCAAGCCCGGGATGATCCTCACCGTCGAGCCCGGCCTCTACTTCAAGGCGGACGACCTTTTGGCGCCGGCTGAGTTCCGCGGCAACGGCGTGCGGATCGAGGACGACATCCTCATCACCGAGGACGGCTGCGAGAACCTCTCGGCTGCGATGCCGCGTACCGCGGATGACGTCGAGGCCTGGATCGCGCGGATCTGGTCCGCGCGTGGCTGAGCCCCTCAGGGCACCGTCGTGACGGTCACGTCCGGTGGGTAGGGATTCTGGTTGCGTGGAGCCACCGGTGGGACCGGCGTGCCGGGGTCAGCTGGCGCGCCCGAGCCACCCTTGCCAGTAGTGCCGCTGGAGCCGCTGGAACCGTCGGACGAGACCGGCTGATCTGGATCGGGTCCCGGGATGGGCGGGCTCCACTGCTCGACGAGGTCGATGACCGAGCCGGCGTCCTCCGCGGCCAACCCGCTCCCGAACGCCTGCGGTGTGCATGTCGGGGAGACGTTGACCCAGACGGCAGGCCCTTCCGCATAGTTGAGGACGAGCCGAAACTGCCGCGAGTAGTCGTCACCCGTGTTCGAGCAGCCGGAGTCGCTCAGCCCGACGGTGAGGCCGCGCAGCGCTCCCACCACCTCGCGACTCTGCTCGGCGGACAGCCGGGTCGGCTGCTCGGTCCCGTTGGCCCGATTGCGGCAGACGGTAACCCGCGGATCCCCTTCGGGCGCCAGCGACAGGTGGTCGCCGAGCCGACCGAAGCCCCAGCTGGCGCAGGCTCCCCTCGGCGTTGCGTCGCCACGGGGCTGTCCCCCGACGATCCCATCCAGTCGGGAACCCACCGCAGCGGGCGACACGAAGTCACCGTTGGTCGACTTCGAGCACCCGTTGGGATCCGCCTTGGCGGCCACCCAGACGATCGCGTCCGGGTAGCGCGACCCGATGAGATGCACGGTCTCGTCCCCGCCCATGGCGGTGCACGCCTTGGACCGCAGGTTGTCCAGCGGAGCCCAGGTGAGCAGCTCGACCAGCTCGGACCGCTCGCTGGCGGACACCACCGTGCGGGTCTTGAGCCGGAAGGGTGAAGTGAGCGAGCCGCTGACCATGTCCAGGACCGGATAGCTGCACACGACGAGCGACTCGGGCTCCCGGTCCGGTAACAGGCGGGCGTTGCCGTCGATGCCCTGGGGTTTCTCCGGAACCGTCATCCCATCCTGGTCGGTGATCGTCGCGGGACACTCGAGCGCACCATCAGCGGCGACGGGCTGGGCGGTCACGCTCCGCACCGGCCCGACCGTCGACGGGGTTGTCCCGCCTGGGCCTGTCGCGGCCGGGTTCGCACAGGCGGCAAGCACCGTTGCGACACCGAGGCCACCGATGGCGGAGACGAGACGGCGTGACCGTACTGGCATGGCAGACCTCCGGGTTGGATCCTCACCGACGAAGACCCCTCGTGCGTCCAGAACGTTGCATCCCACCGCAACACACCCGCTTATGGACTGCCACCCCGAGTTGCAGCAGGTGCGACCAGTCGGCAAGCGGGTGTGTTGCGCTGTCTGGTAGCCGGCGGGCTGGGAGCGGGCGGGGTGGGAGCGGTTGGGCTGGGACCGGGCCGGCCCGCGGGAGCGGGCTCAGCGGCATACGACCACTGGATGGAACTGGCCGTGCTGGGGCTCAGCCGTCCGTGCGGTCCGCCGGGGGCGGTGGCGGCACCTCGGTGGGCGAGGGCGCGGTCGGCGCGCCATAGCCGGTCAACCCGCTCGAGTGGATGCCGACCTTCCCGAGGATCTCGCGCGCCTGCTGCGCGAACTTGTGCTCGGTGAAGACCTCGTACTTGGTCGCGACGACCTGGCTCACGGATGAGAAGTCACGGGTGCCACGCGTGAACGCATAGCCGACGAGCGACCAGATGAGACCGAACAGGACACCCCAGAGGGCGGTGGCCAACAGCAGCGAGAAGGCGCTCGTCGGTGGGTTGAACAGCGAGAAGATCAACCCGACGAAGAGTCCCAGCCACAGCCCCGACAGTGCTCCACCCAGTGCGACCCGACCCCACGTCAGCCGCGCCGTGACGCGCTCGACCTGCTTGAGCTCCGTGCCGACGATGAGGCAGTTCTCGACCGGGAATCCACTGTCCGACAGGGTGTCGACGGCCTTCTGCGCGTCCTCGTACTTGTCGAACGTGCCGAGCGACATCGGGTAGTCGAGGGACAGGGTCGCGAAGCCCGGGCGCCCACCCGGACCCTTCGGTTGCAGGCTCATGACCTCATCCTCGCACTTCCCACGTCCACGCCGCGGGACCTCATGACTTGAGTCGGTAGTCCTCGACGAGGCGTCGACCGATGATCATCCGCTGGATGTCGGCCGTGCCCTCGCCGATGAGCAGCATCGGCGCCTCGCGATAGAGCCGCTCGATCTCGTACTCCTTCGAGTAGCCGTAGCCGCCGTGGATCCGGAAGCTGCCCTCGACGACCTGGGCGCAGTTCTCCGAGGCAAGGTACTTCGCCATGCCGGCCTCGAGGTCGTTGCGCTCGCCGGAGTCCTTCTTGCGTGCAGCCTTGACCATCATCTCGTGGGCGGCCTCCACCTTGACGGCCATGTCGGCGAGGCGGAAGAGGACAGCCTGGTGGTCAACGATCTTCTTGCCGAAGGTCTCCCGCTGCTGGGCGTACGCGATGCCGAGCTCGAACGCGCGCCGCGCGACGCCACAGCCGCGCGCAGCGACGTTGACCCGGCCGACCTCGACGCCGTCCATCATCTGGTAGAAGCCCTTGCCCGGCTCGCCACCCAGGATCTGGGCGGAGCTGGTCCGATGATTGTCGAGGATGAGCTCCGTCGTGTCGACCCCCTTATAGCCCATCTTCTCGATCTTGCCGGGCACCGTGATGCCCTGGGCCGTCTCGCCGAAGCCGGACTCCTTCTCGATGAGGAAGGTCGTCATGTTCCGGTAGACGCTGTCCGCACCGGTGTCGGTCTTGACGAGGACGGCGACGAGGTTGGCCGAGCCGCCGTTGGTGAGCCACATCTTCTGCCCGTTGATCGTCCAGTCACCGTCGTCACCCTTGACCGCCCTGCTCTTGATGGCGGCCACGTCTGAGCCGCAACCCGGCTCTGACATCGAGAAGGCGCCGCGGACCTCCCCCGTGGCCATCTTCGGCAGGTAGCGCTGCTTCTGCTCCTCGGTGCCGTGCTGGAGGATCATGTAGGCGACGATGAAGTGGGTGTTGACGATGCCGCTCACCGACATCCACCCGCGCGAGATCTCCTCGACGCAGAGCGCGTAGGTCAGCAGCGACTCACCGAGGCCGCCGTACTCCTCGGGGATCATCAGTCCGAAGATCCCCATCTCCTTCATCTGGTCGACGATCGCCTGCGGGTACTCGTCCTTGTGCTCGAGGTCGGTCGCGACGGGGAGGATCTGCTCGTCGACGAATTCACGGACGAGGCTGAGCAGCTCGGTCTGCTCCTCCGTGAGGCCTTCGGTCTGCTGGAGTCGGGACATGCGAGATCGCCACCTTGCGCTCGGGCTGGGTCAACAACTTGTCCGAGTATGCCGCTGAGCTCGCTTCCCGGGACACGGCTCCTCGTGTGAGCCGTCCCACCTGCAACGGCTCGGGGCTCGGTCGTGTGGGCAACGTCACCGCCGCCATGCGGCTCCTGGTTCGGGTTGTCTGGCCACGGTCACCAGAGAGCGCCGAACCCCACCTTCTTCGCCTTGACAGTGCCCTCAAGGGTCGAGCGCTGCTCGAACTGCTCCACCTTGAGACCGGCATGAACCGCCTTGAGGTGGGCTGCTCGGGTCGCATCTGGGCGGTCCTTCAGCGATTGCAGGAACAGGTGGGTGAACGCGCCGTTCGGACGGCCCTCGAAGGTCGCATCCGAGGCGGTCTGGTCCGGCCTGCAGGCCGCGAAAAGGACTGGTCTGGCGCCCTTGCCCCGCTTGGTCAGCTCGACGAGGGCCTTCCGGTCGACCGTCCGGGCAGGGGTGTGCTCGCGAATGGCGCGGGCGCGGTCGAGCCCGCGTGGGGTTGGCGGCGGCAGGAATCGGGGCTTGCGCCCAAGGGTCATGGCCAGCTGGAGCTCCTCGAGGTCCTTGAGGCCGGTGCCGCTGTGGCAGGTGTCCAGGAGCACCTCCAGGAGCGCCCCCTCGGGCACGCGCTGGAACAGGTCGTGCAGCTCGTCGTCCGAGATGACGGTGTTGCGGTCCCACTGGTCGCCAGCCCGCTTGATGTCGTAGCAGGCGAAGACCTCATCAAGTCCGTCGGGCTCATCCGTCTCTCCGGGCTGGTTCGGGACCTGCGTGCCGTGGCTCGAGAACGAGAAGACGAGATGGTCACCCGGTTTGGCCTTGTCGACCATCGCAGTGAGGGCGCCCATGACCGCCTTCTTCGTGGCCTCCGAATCGCGCAGCACCGTCATCGTGCGCGACGTGAAGCCGAACTTCTTGAGCGCGGCCGAGATGTCGTTCGCGTCGTTGACGCATCCCGCCAGCCAGCTGCTCATCGGGAGGTGCTTGAACTCGTTGATGCCGACACAGACGGCGCTGCGTGCCATGGCCAGATCCTTTCCTGTTGAGCTGCTGCTGATCGTCGTCGCTTGGTTGGGCCGCCTCACGAACGCCTGAGCACGGCGTCGGGACGTGCGTAGACGACGAAGGCGAGCCAGGTCGCATCCCCCTGCTCTCGGGCCGCCTGGCGCGCTCTCGCGGTGGCCACCGCCATGGGCGTCCCGTCCAGCAGCTCGTCGTAGAGCTTCTCGACGAACGCGCGCGAGGGCTGTTGGTGGACCGACCAGAGGCAGGAGACGAACGCGGACGCTCCGGCGTCCAGGAAGGCATCGGCGAATCCGCCCGCCGTCGTGAGCAGGATCCCCTCGCGACCGGTCTGGCACGCGTTGAGGACCACGACCGGCCCCGCCTCACCCGGGCGGGCCCACCGGGCGTTCTCGCTCACCTCGGTAGCGGAGAGGAACTGCGGCTCGACGTTCCGTCCCCGTTTGCGGCCCTGGAGCAGAATGCGGGCACCGAGGATGTCCTCCAGGTCCGCGGCGCCGTGGCCAGAGAAGTGGAGCAGGTCGAAGCGGCCGCCTCGCAACAGCTGGAGCACCCCTGTCGGTGTCGCACGGACCGGGCTGGCTCCGAAGTGCTCCGCGAGGTAGCGCTCCTCGTGAACCGGTTCGGACAGGACGAAGCTCGGGTCGCGGTAGTCGGGGATGAGCGTTCTGGCGCGACCCTCGCGGATCCGGATCTCCTTCGGCGGGAAGCTGCCGAGACGCCATCGCACCAGCCCGCCCTGCGCGAGGAAACGGGGCTTCTGCTGGCGCGGTCCCCTTGGTGGCTTGAGATGCACGAGCTCCCAAGGGACGTACGGCTCGTCGGCGTAGACGATGAGGTCGCCGATCTGGTTGCGATGCTCCCAGAGGTAGGCCTGCATGTCCTCCGGCAGCAGCAGGTCGTAGAGCCGGGTGCCGATGTCCTGCAGACGTCGCAGCACCTGCGCCTCGCTCAGGTCGGCACCGACGATCTCCTGGACCTCATCGAGGAAGGCCGCCATGGTCCGCGCACGGTCGACGATGGGCAGGGACTGGAAGGCGACCGGTTGGCCGTCCTGCTCGATCCGGACGGCGTATTTGTAGATGACCGAGCCGTCGGGTTGGGCGCTCTCGATGATGTCGAGGCACGGCAGGCCGTCGAGCTCGGGCGCGTCGATCCCGGTATGGATCTGGGCGCGTGCCGGCGGTGCCGGCGCGCCGAGGGCCGCTCGGGAGACCGCTTTCGCCTCGAGGGAGAGGGTCGCCAGCGGCACCCATCCCTGCCGGACGATGGCGTGCACCACGACGGGCCCGGTCGACAGCGCGCGCACGGTGAAGGGAACGGACGATTCCCCGCCGCCGAGCGGGAGCCCGAGGATGTCGGAGTCGGAGCCGACTACCTCCGCGTTCGACTTCCCGACGACCTGGACCGAGACCGGTCGCTCGGCCTCGACGGCGACCTTCGCGGAGGCGTGAACCATCCCCTCGCCCGCCTCGATGTCCTTGCGAGACAGCGTGACGCAGACCTCGAACGCCTCCCTGGCGACGACGGTCGCCGGCATCTCCGCGGCAACGGTGGCCTGTGCCGGGGCGGGTTCTGGCGGACCGGCCTCCGGAACGGGGGGTGGGAACGGTGGCGGCGGGGCCATCGGCAGGTCCCGGCTGGGCGGCTCAGGCATGGGCTCCGGCTCGGGCATGGGCATGGCCTCGGGCTCGCCGCCCGCCCCCATCCCGAGCGGAAGCCAGCCGCCGATCGCCTCGATGACCTCGACCTGGCTGAAGTAGTTGGTGTGGTAGATCCGGTCGTTCGTCTCGAACAGCCGGACCTCAGCGACGAAACCGCCGGTGGGTAGTCCGATGGCGCTCATCGAGGCCGTGTCGACGACGAGGTCGTTCTCGCCCTTGAACAGGTCGTCGACAAAGCCTTCCGCCAACCTGACGACGAGCTCGCGAGGGAACTCGGGCGGCCGGTGGGAGTCGTCGAGGAGCTCGACGTGGAAGTTGGAGGCGATGACGAACCAGTTCGTCCCCGGCTCGGGCTGCTTCGGCTGCACCTTGTTGAGGTCTGTGACGAACGGGCCGCTCGGCATCATTGCGGCGAGCCCGGGTACACCGTTGTCCTCACCGAGGTAGGACACGAGGTACTTGACGAGCGCACCGATGCCCTTGACGACTCCAGCGACCACCGCAGCCACGGGCGCACCGCCGGGAATGGCGGCCAGGGCACCAGCGCCCACGCTGACGAGATTGGTGTAGAGATCGATGAGGTCGTGCCACCGGTCGGGATCGGCAAGGTGCGTGCCGCCGTTCGTCGCCGCGACGAAGATGATCCGGTCGACCCGCCCCGGCCAGCTCGAGCGGGGCAGCTCGTACTCCGCGAGGCTGCGCGTCGTCAGGCCGCCCCTGCTGTGCGTGATGATGTCGATGACGAACTCGTCGTCGGGCTGGTGCGTGCTCAGCCGCTCGAGGAGGTCCTTGGCGTTCTCGCGGGGATCGACGCTCAGCGTCCGGTGGTCGAAGCCGATGACCGCGTCATACGCAGCGATGGCGGTGCGGAGCAGTCCCATGGCGTTCTCGTCATAGGTGATCGCGCCGAAGCCACCGGCCGTGGACGAGAACGTGCCATGGATGAACAGCAGGATGCGGACGGGACGGTCGGTCGGGAGGTGGAGCTCATCCAGTCGGTCGATCCGTCGCCAGGAGCCGAGATCGGTGTCGGTGATGTGCACCAACCCTGGACGGACATGCTCCTCCATCTTCTCGATCGCCTTGCCGACGACGAGAGGTGCAGCGAACCGGAAGACGATGGCCTGGACCGGGCCCTTGACGACGTCTCCGAGCAGTCCGCGGGTGCGCACCTGGTGCCGCGCCGGCCGTTTTCGGCCTCTCGCTCGCCCATCCTCGACCAGGTCGATGGTGAAGCGCGCAGTACGCGGGCCGAGGTCGATCGATCGCGTGCGGTGGCCGGCGTCGACCGGCAGGTGCCAGGAGTACACGCCGTCTCGCTCGAGGAGGACGACCGCGTCCTCCTCCGACCCGACATCGACCTCGACCATCGCCATCGCTCGAGAGGGACGGCCGGGAGCTGTCCCCGGCAGCCCCCGATCGCGCCGCGGTGAGAGGTCGAGACGCTGCATGGTCAGGAGACCGCTGTCCTCCAGCGAGGCGACGATCGCATCCTTGGCGACTTGCTGCTCGAAGCCCGGCTCGCCGGGAAGCGCACGCGCGCGCGAGGCTTCCCGCACGTCGTAGGAGCGAGGCACGACGACTCGGACACCTTCACTGGCGAAGGAGGTGGGCGGCATACGGCTCCCTCTTGGCTCAATCGCGATCGCTCACATTTCACCGTAGAGCCGAGCCCCCTGCCGCTGATACAGAATCGCCGAGAACGAGCGCCGAAAACCGTTTGCGCGTCGCCCGCGTCAGGGGGCAACCTCGATGCAACCGCACCGGCCCTGGGAGCCGCTGCACGAGTCCAAGGAGGGTGACATGTCCATCACGGTCCGGGCATCCCTGCCCACATCCACCACTTCCTTGGAGTTCTCTTGTCTTTCAACCGTTTTCACAAGGATGACTCATCCTTCGCAGTAGACACCAACCCGGATGCACCGCCCGAGGGCGATCGCTGGTCGAGCTGGGACAGCGCCAGCCACGGGCCCAAGCCCAGGCCTGACTGGATCATCACCGACCTCGGCGCCGTCGAGGAGGATCTCGGCGTGCTCAAGACGGGCAAGGAGGCGGACGTCCACCTCGTCCGGCGATGGATCCCCGGTGATCCCGGTCGGGACGTCCTCATGGCGGGCAAGCGCTACCGCTCGAGCAAGCACCGGCTCTTCCACCGCGACGCCGGATACCTCGAGGGCAGACGGGTCCGCAAGTCGCGTGAGACGCGTGCCATGGCGACCCGAACGTCCTTCGGCAAGGAGCTGATCAGCGGCCTGTGGGCCTTCGCCGAGTTCGAGACGCTGGCCCGGCTCTGGCGGGACGGCCTGCCGGTCCCCTACCCGGTGCAGATGAGCGACGACGAGTTGCTCATGGAGTTCATCGCGACGCCGGACGGCGATGCTGCGCCGCGGTTGGCCCAGACCCGCCCGGGTCGCGACGTGCTGCCTCGCCTCTTCGAGCAGCTTCGCGAGGCGATGCTGCGCCTGGCGGAGCTGGGCTGGGCCCACGGGGACCTGTCGCCGTACAACGTCCTGCTTGACGAGCGGCCCACCGTGGCGGGCGATGACCCCCGACTCGTCATCATCGACTGGCCGCAGGTCGTCGACGTCATCGGCAACCCGCACGGGCTGGAGTTCCTCGAGCGGGACGCGCGCAACATGGCCGACTGGTTCACGAGGCGCGGCTTCGAGGTCGACACAGGGCACTTCTTCGGTGACCTCGTCGCCGCGGCCACCTCCCGCTGGTGACCGGTCGCAGACCCTCCCACAACACACCCGCTTACCGAGTGCTCCCTTCGGCTGCAGACGAGGTAAGCGATCGGTGAGCGGGTGTGTTGCGGTGGAGAGGCCCGGTCAGGGTTGGCGCGAGCCACCCAGGGGAGGCGCGCCGAGCGCCCAGAGCAGCTCGTTGATCTCGCGCTGCGCCCGGGTGCGGTGGGTGCGCCCGGCCCGCGCCGCGTCGGTGAGGCTGATGTCCCGCGTCACGAGGAGCCGGTTCAGGCGCCCCCAGCAGGAGAGCGTGTGCGCCCTGTCACGGCTGGCGAGCTCGACCATGACGGGCAGCGCGACGAGCTGGGCCCGCTTGCCGTAGACGACCCCCGCACTCGACATCCCGAGCATCCGGTAACCGTGGTCGGTCGCCCAACTCCCAGCAATGGCCCGGACGTCCAAGCTTGACGAGAAGTGCACGACGTCCCGCGCGCTTCGCACCCGAGCCCCCCTGTCGGACGAAGCCGCGTCCCGATGAGGCGGCCGGACGAAGATTAGCGCACCCCGCGTTGGCCCACGCAGGGGGTCTTGTCTGCGAATCGCGTTGCCCGGCAAAGGGCCCCCGTCAACTCCGAAGCAGTCCGTGGGCTCGCATCACACCGGCAAGACTCAGACCTGCCTCATCGTCGCCACCATGAACGACTGCCACGCCTCACGGCTCTCCTGGAGCTCACCCGGTCCACCGACGCGCTCCAGAATCACGCCCGTCGCAGCTCGCGTGGCATCGTCCCACTCCCCGGTGATCTCGACGTCGGTGCGCCCCCACACGTGCCGGCACATGGCCTGCACCGCCTGGACCTGCACTCGCGACCGCCGGATCAGCCTCGGCCGCTCGGGACCGAACCGGCCCGTGTCGACGTGGATGTGGTTGGCGTGCGCGTCGTCGTAGAGATAGGTGAGGACGTCGGCGAACTCGTGATGCAGGCCGGCGGCCACCCTCCAGTAGGCGCTGAGGCGGCGTCGCAACTCGGACGCCGGAACGTCCCGCCACTGGTCGTAGCGCAGGGACACGAGGTCCCTGCCGTCGGCCCTGAGCCGGGCCAGATCGAAGGCCTGCCCCGAGCTGTGCCAGGAGCGGGGCCTGCCTCGGACCCAGGCGCCGTACGAGCGGACCGCGTCGGGTGCCTGCCCGGTGTACAGCCGGTGCAGTGCGAGCCAGGCGTCGAGGCGCTCCCCGAACGCCGCGTCGACGTAGTAGGTGGCCGGCCGGCCCGAGATCTCATAGACGTATGCCGCTGGGCCGACTCGGGTGCGCGCCTGCAGATCCGTGTAGTCGACCGGAACCGGGTCGGCGAACACCTCCCGCGGGGTCGGCTCCAGCAGGCCCGGGATCTCCGGAAGGCCGGGCAGGTCGCCCTTGATGGCAAGCGTCCCAGCGGCAGCGGTCGCGATGCCTGCACCACCGAGCACGAGGAAGCCACGACGGCTGATGCGTGGCGACCGACGCGCGGGGGGCGCGCCGTCGGCGGCCTCGCCTCGGCCGCTCTGGCCGGGCGCGGGTTGCCGCTCACGGGTCTCGCTCACGTCAGGTCAACGTCACGAGCGCTGCCGAGGTTTCCCCGTGAACCTCACGGTGATGTCACAGTTCGTCGGTTGCGCGTGTCCTCCTCATGAGAAGCAGTCGACCAAGGAGGACCCCATGACAACCACGTCACCCGTCACCGTTTCGGCTCGCACCGCGCGGATTCCCCTGGAGCACCCCAACACACCCTTCCTGCGCCTCGCCCGCTGGTGGAGCAAGCGGCGCTACGGCGACATGCTCGAGCCGGTCCTCGCCATGATGCACAACCGGAGAGTGTTGACGTCGATGGGCCTGCTGGAACTGACGGCCCCGAGGTGGTCGAGCCTGGACCCGGACGTCCGCGAACTCGCCGAGCTCGCCGTCAGCGCACAGATCGGGTGCAGCTGGTGCATCGACTTCGGCTACTTCCTCTCGCACAACCGAGGCATGGACCCGGCCAAGCTCGAGGGGCTGGCGGACTGGCGGGCCAGCGACGCGTACACGTCGCTGGAGCGCCAGGTGCTCGAGTACGCGGAGGCCATGACGACGACCCCGCCGAGCGTGACCGACGAGATGGTCGAGGGCCTGCGCGAGTCGCTCACCGACGAGCAGCTCGTCGAGCTGACTGCCATGATCGCTCTGGAGAACCTGCGATCACGCACCAACGCTGCGCTCGGACTGACGAGCCAGGGCTTCAAGGACCACTGTGAGGTGCCCAGCCGATGACCGACCGATGACCGACACGCAGACGGCCTTCGAGGAGCACCGCAGGCTCCTCGAGGGGGCGGCCTACCGAATCCTCGGGACCCGCACCGACGCCGAGGACGTCGTCCAGGAGGCCTGGATCCGGTGGAGCACGGTCGACCCGGACACCGTGGACGACGCCCGCGCCTACCTGGTGACGATCACGTCACGGCTTGCGCTGAACAAGCTGCGCGAGCTCAAGGCCCGCCGCGAGACCTACGTCGGGCCGTGGCTGCCCGAGCCCGTCGCGACCGCAACCGATGACCCGGCACGGGCGGCGGAGCTCGCCGACGAGGTCTCCATGGCGATGCTCATCGTCCTCGAGTCGCTGACACCGCTCGAGCGCGCGGCGTTCGTCATGACCGACGTGTTCGCGATGAAGTCGCCCGAGGTGGCCGAGGCACTGGGACGTTCGCCGGCGTCCGTGCGTCAGCTCGTCACGAGGGCACGGGCCCATCTCGCCGCCCGTACCCCGCGTCAGGTCGTCGAGAAGAGCCGCCACCGGGCCGTCATCGAAAGATTCCTGAACGCAGCCTTGTCCGGCGACGTGGCCGAGCTCGTCGCCGTCCTCTCCCCCGACGTCACGCTCGTCACCGACGGCGGCGGGTTCCGGCGAGCTGCCCTGCGCCCGATCCACTCGTCCGAGAAGGTGATCCGCTGGATCCTCGGAGTCCTCAGTGACCCCCAGGTGGCCAGCCTCAAGCCCGAGATCCGCACGCTCAATGGCGAACCGGCCGTCGTGGCCGTGGGGCCGGACGGCGTCGACTCCGTCTACTTCGTGACGGTGGAGGATGGACGGATCACTGCGGTGCACTCGATCCGCAACCCGGAGAAGCTGACCGCAGTGTGAGAGGCCACGGTCCGGATAGCGTGGGTCCGTCCCATCCACAGGATTGAGAACGGCGGAAAGGGGGCGCCATGACGGATCCGCACGACGAGATGGCCACGATCGCCGACCACCGCGTCGAGCTGCGCAAAGACCGCGTTCACGATGGCGCTCTACGTGGCCATCTGCCTGCTCGCCGCGCTCTTCGCCCTGCCGGAGACGGCGGCCGGACACCTCCCTGTCGTCGGGATCATCTGGGGCGTCTCGGTGGGACTCGCCATCGCACACTGGTTCGCCTTCCGGGTCTCAGGCCCGACTCATCGGTGCCGGTCGCGTCCGCAGTCATGACCTTGAGTCCGCTGCCGCGCAGCTGCTCGCCGTGGCTCGCAACGACGACCGGGTCTCCCTCGTCGTCATCTGGGAGTCGCACAAGTCCACCACATCTGACTCCGTCGACGTGACCAGGCTGCTCTCGAAGGCGTTCGAGCGCCTGGGCTGACGTCAGGAGGTCCGTGCCTCGATGGCGGCCGCGGTCGCGAGGACCTTCTTGGCGGTGTCGACGTGGAGATTCTCGATGAGGCGTCCGTTCAGCGTGGCGACTCCCTTGCCTTCTGCCTTGGCCGCCTCGAACGCCTCGATGACGGCGCGCGCGTCCGCGATCTCATCGGGGCTCGGGCCGTACACCTCGTTGGCCACGTCGACCTGGCCCGGGTGGATGAGCGTCTTGCCGTCGAACCCGAGCTCGCGCCCCTGCTCCGCCTCCGCACGGAAGCCCTCGTCGTCCTTGACGTTGTTGAAGACCCCGTCGACGACGGAGACACCGCCGGCACGGGCGCCAAGGGCGATGAGCTGCAGGCTCGTCTGGACCGCCGCACGACCGGGCCGGTAGTGCGCGCCGAGCTCCTTGTAGAGGTCGTTCGTCCCGATGACGAAGCAGGTGAGCCGATCGGACGCGCGCGCGATCTCCTCGGCGTGCAGGACCGCGACCGGGGTCTCGACCATGGCCCAGAGCTTGGTGCGCTCCGGCGCTCCCCCGGCCTCCATCGCCGCGACGAGCAAGCGGACCTCGTCGGCCGAGTTGACCTTGGGGACGACGATGGCGTCCGGGCCCGCAGCAGACGCGGCCGCAATGTCGGCGTCATGCCACTGCGAGCCGATGCCGTTGACGCGGATCGTCAGCTCGCGGTTGCCGTACTCTCCGGACTTGACTGCTGCACAGGCGTTCTCACGCGCCGCATCTTTCGCGTCCGGCGCGACGGCATCCTCCAGATCGAGGATCAGCGCATCAACCGGAAGCGTCTTCGCCTTCTCCAGAGCACGCTCGTTGGAGCTTGGCAGGTAGAGGACCGACCGCCGTGGGCGGAAGATGCCGTATGCCGCTGGGCTGGCTTGGGACTGAGTGCTCACCTGAGTGCGCCTTTCGTCGAGAACGGGCTGAGCGGCATACGACTCAATGCTTGTAGAGCTCGGCGAGCTCAGGGTCGGTGGCGCTGAGTCGGTCGGCGAGCTCGAGAATGACGAGGCACTGCTTGAGGCTCGCGTCGTCCTCCATCTTGCCGTCGAGCATGACCGCGCCGGTGCCATCCCCCATCGCCTCCTTGACGCGGCGGGCGTGCGCGACGTCCTCGGCGGACGGGCTGAAGACCCGCTTGGCGATGTCGATCTGGACGGGGTGGAGCGACCAGGCGCCGACGCAGCCGAGGAGGAAGGCGTTACGGAACTGGTCCTCGCAGGCGACGACGTCCTTGATGTCGCCGAACGGGCCGTAGTACGGGAAGATCCCGTGCATCGCACAGGCGTCGACCATGCGGGCGATCGTGTAGTGCCACAGGTCCTGCTGGAAGACGGCCCGATCTCCTTCTATGTTGCCGTCGACGGGGTCCTGGCGCACGAGGTAGCCGGGGTGGCCGCCGCCGACGCGGGTCGTCTTCATCCGCCGGTCCGCCGCCAGATCTGCCGGCCCGAGCGAGATACCTTGCATGCGTGGGCTGGCCCCGGCGATCTCCTCGACGTTCGCCACGCCGCGAGCCGTCTCGAGGATGGCGTGGACGAGGATCGGGCGGGTGAGGCCGGCGCGGGCCTCGAGCTGGGCCAGGATGCGGTCGACGTAGTGGATGTCCTCGGCACCCTGGACCTTGGGCACGATGACGACGTCGATCGTGTCGCCAACCTCCGTGACGAGCGTCGTCAGGTCGTCGAGGACCCAAGGGCTGTCGAGGGCGTTGATCCGCGTCCAGAGCTGGGTGTGCTCGCCGAAGTCGGTGGCCTTGGCGATCTCGACCAGCCCGGCGCGCGCCGCCTCCTTCCGGTCCGCCTTGACGGCGTCCTCGAGGTTGCCGACGAGCACGTCCACGCTGCCGACCATCCCCGGGATCTTGGCCGCCATCTTCTCGTTGCTGGGATCGAAGAAGTGGAGCATCCGGCTCGGGCGGGCGGGTACCTCGGTGATGGGCATCGGCGCCCCCACCGCGAGGGGCTTGAAGAAGTCCTTGGCGCTGCGCATGGGCGCCAACGTAGCGTGACGCTTCGCGACATCGTTATGACCGCAGTCACTCGCGCAGCGCCGGCCACCACCGGGCTACGTCCGTCTAGGGTGGGCGCTGTGACGGAGCAGCCACCTCTCAACCTCAGCGCCCTGCTCAACGAGGCCATGAGCAAGTCGGGGCTGTTGTGGATCGATGTCGCGGAGGACCGGACCTGGCCCGCCTGGCACGTCTGGGACGAGACCACGGCCTTTGTCGTCAGCGGCCCTGGCGAGCAGCCGCTGCCCTGGCTGCCCAAGGAGGTCAACCTCATCCTCCGGAGCAAAGACACCGGCGGCCGGATCCTCACGACCCGGGCCCACGCGGTCGTCCTCGAGCCCGGCTCGCCGGAGTGGGTCCATGCAGCCGAGCTGTTGCGCGCCGCCCGGCTCAACGCAGTGGACGACTCCGTCACGAGGTGGGCGAGGGAGTGCACCATCACGGCGCTCACCCCGTTCGGGTCCCCTCTCGAGATGCCGGGGGCCTACACCGCGCTCGACCTGCGCGCCGCGCCGGCGCGCACCACGGCGACGACGACCTCATG
This sequence comes from Intrasporangium sp., assembly GCF_036566125.1. Taxonomy (GTDB): domain Bacteria; phylum Actinomycetota; class Actinomycetes; order Actinomycetales; family Dermatophilaceae; genus Intrasporangium. The sequence goes on along the minus strand of NZ_DATCWX010000262.1, from coordinate 8,833 downwards.
GCGGCCGTGGCACTGGAAGGGCCGGGGCCCACGACGCGCCAACGACACTCCGGGCGGCTCCAACCGGAAGTCGCGAGGGCAGCGCCGGCACTGAGGTCGAGGACGGGCCGACCGGTTCGCCGTCGTGGCGGCGGACTCCTCACGTCCCTACCGAATAGCCTTGGGCCATGAGCGCCAGCACCCGTGTCTTCGTCGCACGACTGACCGGCCTGAGCGTCTTCGACCCGCTCGGCGACCAGGTGGGTCGCGTCCGGGACGTCGTGGTGATGTTCACGCGAGCCCGTCCCGAGCCACGGGTGATCGGGCTCGTCGTCGAGGTGCCGGGCAGGCGCCGCGTCTTCGTGCCGATGACCCGCGTCACGTCGATCGACGCTGGGGCGGTCATCACCACCGGACTGGTCAACATGCGCCGCTTCGAGCAGCGCACCAACGAGACGCTCGTCGCCGCCGAGCTGTTCGATCGCACGGTCACCGTGACGACACCCGAGGCGGAGGAGGCAGGTCTCGCGCGGGCCATCGTCGAGGACATCGCGATCGAGCAGTCGGCCCGTCGTGACTGGTACGCAGTCAAGGTGTTCGTGCGTCAGCTGACCGGGGTGTCGTCGGCCTCCCGGGCCATGTCGCGCCTGACGCGTCGACGCTCCGGCAAGACGATGCTCGTCGACATCCACGACGTCGTCGGCCTCCACGAGGAGGCGCCCGCCCAGAGCGCCGAGCGGCTCCTCGAGACCTACGAGGATCTGAAGGTCGCCGACCTCGCCGAGGTGATCCACGACCTCAACCCGAAGCGGCGAGCCGAGGTCGCGGCAGCCCTGGACGACGACCGGCTCGCCGACATCCTCGAGGAGCTGCCGGAGGACGACCAGGTCGAGATCATCGCCGGCCTCGCCACCGAACGAGCCGCCGACGTGCTCGAGGCGATGGAGCCGGACGATGCCGCCGACCTGCTCGCCGACCTCCCGCCCGAGCAGGCCGAGCAGCTGCTCCAGCTCATGGAGCCCGACGAGGCCGCCCCCCTACGACGCCTCCTCAGCTATGACGAGAACACCGCCGGCGGCATGATGACGACCGAGCCGGTGATCCTCGCCCCGGAGGCGACCATCGCCGAGGCCTTGGCCATGGTCCGCCGGGAGGAGCTCGCACCAGCCCTCGCGACGATGGTCTATGTGTGCCGGCCACCCCTCGAGGTCCCTACCGGTCGCTATCTCGGCCTCGTCCACATCCAGCGCCTGCTCCGCGACCCGCCGCACGCCCCCGTGGGTTCGATCATCGACAAGGAGATGGACCCGTTGCCGGCGCACGCGTCGCTCGAGATCATCACGAGGACGCTGGCCACGTACAACCTTGTCTCCATGCCCGTCGTCGACGAGGACGGGCGACTCCTCGGCGCCGTCACCGTGGACGACGTGCTCGACCACATCCTCCCCGAGGACTGGCGTGAGGAACGGCACGAGCTGGAGGTGAACCCGTGACCGACCAGCCGAGCCGCCGCCTGTCGCGAGCCCTCCCGTCGGGGGACCGGCTCGACCAACCGCGCGAGCAGCGCGCCACGCTCCTACCCCGGGTGACCCTCTCGGAGGAGGCGTTCGGCGTCCTGTCCGAGAAGTTCGCGCGCTTCATGGGGACGCCGCAGTTCCTCATCGGCATGACGGTCTTCGTCACCGTGTGGATCGCCTGGAATACGCTCGCTCCGGAGTCGTTGGTCTTCGACGAGTTCCCCTTCATCTTCCTGACGCTGATGCTGAGCCTGCAGGCCTCCTACGCCGCCCCCCTCATCCTGCTCGCCCAGAACCGGCAGGCCGACCGTGACCGGGTGGGGTTGGAACAGGACCGTTCCAGGGACGAGCGCAACCTCGCGGACACCGAGTTCCTCACCCGCGAGGTTGCCTCACTGCGGCTGGCCATGCGCGAGCAGGCCACCCGGGACTTCGTCAGGTCGGAGCTACGGGACCTGCTCGGCGAGCTCGAGGAGCGGGCGATCATCCGCCCTCTCGACGACACAGCGCCCTCGCCACGGCACCACCCCGACTAGACCCCGCAACACACCCGCGTACCGACTGCCGGACCCTGCTGCAACAGGGTCCGGCACTCGATGAGCGGGTGTGTTGCGGGGTGGAGGTCACGGCGTCGGGACGGCACCCCGGTCGGGCGAGCCAGCCCAGCGGCATACGATGTGTGGCATGTCTGTCCCCGCCCTGCCCAGCCGCGACACCTTGCTCACGGCACTGTCGAAGGTCAACGACCCAGAGATTCGCAAGCCGATCACCGAGCTCGGCATGGTCAAGTCGGTCGAGGTCGACGACACAGGGCACGCGGAGCTGGCCATCTACCTGACCGTCTCGGGCTGTCCCATGAAGGACACGCTGACGCGCGACACGACGGCAGCCCTCCAGGCCCTCCCCGGGGTCACGTCGGTCAACGTCACCCTCGACGTCATGAGCGACGAGCAGCGGGCCTCCCTGCGCCAGCAGCTGCGCGGCGGGGCGCCGGAGAAGGAGATCCCCTTCGCCAAGCCCAACTCTCTCACTCGCGTCTATGCCGTGGCCTCGGGCAAGGGTGGGGTGGGCAAGTCCTCGGTCACCGTCAACCTGGCCGCAGCGATGGCCGAGCAGGGGCTGCGCGTCGGGGTCGTGGACGCGGACGTCTACGGCTTCTCCGTGCCGCGCATGCTCGGCGTGGAGCAGCGGCCCACTCAGGTCGACGACATGATCCTGCCCCCGATCTCGTATGACGTGAAGGTCATCTCGATCGGCATGTTCGTCCCCGGCAACCAGCCCGTCGTCTGGCGCGGGCCCATGCTGCACCGGGCCCTGCAGCAGTTCCTCGGCGACGTCTTCTGGGGCGACATCGACGTCCTCCTGCTCGACCTGCCGCCCGGCACCGGTGACATCGCCATCTCGGTCGCCCAGCTCATTCCGACCGCCGAGATCCTCGTCGTCACGACGCCGCAGCAGGCCGCCGCCGAGGTGGCTGAGCGGGCCGGGGCCATCGCCCTGCAGACCCACCAGCGGATCGCCGGCGTCATCGAGAACATGTCCTGGCTCGAGCTGCCGGACGGCACGCGCCAGGAGATCTTCGGCTCGGGCGGAGGGCAGGCCGTCGCCGATTCGCTGAGCCGCAGCATCGGAGCCACGGTGCCGCTGCTCGGCCAGATCCCGCTGGACACGACGCTCCGCGAGGGCGGCGACACGGGGAACCCGGTCGTGCTCGGGGCGCCCGACTCCGCCGCCGGCGTTGCCCTGCGCGGCATCGCCCGCGGCCTCGCCACTCGGGCCAGGGGCCTAGCGGGTCGCTCTCTCGGCCTCACCCCAGCCGGCCGCTGACGCCACCTTCGCCCCTGCGGGCAGTTCATGCAGGGCCGGGAGGGCTGGCAGGAAACCGGCGTGCGGGAGCGAGCTCAGCGGCATCCGGCCGTGGTCAGGTGGCCTCGCTGTCCCACGGAGTCGCGATGGACGGATCGTGCACCTTGGGAGCGCTCGTGGGCTTGACCGGAGGCGGGCTGTCCTGCTCGGGCGGCGAGTTGAGCGCCTCGCGCACGATCTTGCGCGGGTCGTACTGACGCGGGTCGTAGGTGCGCCAGTCCACATCGGAGAACTCCGGACCCATCTCGTCCTTGAGCTGCTGCTTCGCCCGATCTGCCATGGCGCGGGCCTGACGCACGAAGCGCCCGAGCTTCCCGGCGTACTCCGGCAGCCGCTCCGGGCCGAGCACGAGGATGGCGAGCACACCAAGCAGGAGGAACTCCCACCCATTGATGTCCAACACTTTTCCTCATCCTCCCCGGCCGTGGCGCCGGCGTGCGTCCGGCGCCATCATACGTACGCTGTGTGGCACTCAGTCGTCCGGTTCCGCCTCCAAGGTCATCTGCAGCTGGCGCTGCTGACCATCGCGCTCGATGGTGAGGGTGACCGTCTCACCCACCGCACGAGCCCGGATCGAGACGATGAGCTGGTCCGGGGTGCGGACCGGCTTGCCCTCGAAGCTGACGATCACGTCTCCCGGCTGGACGCCTGCCCTTTCCGCCGGGCCATCCGGTGTGACGGCCTTGCCGGAGTCCTCGACCTTGGCCCCCTCGCCGGCGAAGGTGCGGTCCAGGAGGACGCCGATGATCGGGTGCGTCGCCTTGCCGGTCGCGATGAGCTGGTCGGCGGTGCGACGGGCCTGGTCGCTCGGAATGGCGAACCCGAGCCCGATGTTGCCGGTGGTCGCGGAGGTCGAGCCGGGGACCCGGGCGATCGCCGAGTTGACCCCGATCACCTTGCCGGACAGGTCGAGCAGTGGACCACCGGAGTTGCCCGGGTTGATGGCGGCATCCGTCTGGATGGCGTTGATGAAGGAGGCCTCGTTCCCGGCGCCCGGCGTGACGGGGCGGTTGAGGGCGCTGACGATGCCGGAGGTGACCGTCTGCTCCAGGCCGAGCGGTGCGCCCACTGCGATGACGGGATCGCCCACGAGCACCGACTCGGACGGGCCGAGCTGGAGGGGGGTGAGGTCCGTGCGCTCGATCTTGAGCACAGCCAGGTCGTAGCTCACGTCGCGACCGACGATCCGGGCGTCCTCCGTCTCACCGTTGCTGAGGACGACCTCGATGACTCCGTTGCCGCCTCCGGCCGCGACGACATGGTTGTTGGTCAGGATGTGGCCCCGGTCGTCGATGACGAAGCCCGATCCCGTGCCAGCGCCCTCGGAGCCGGCGTCGACCTTGATGGTCACCACGCTCGGCACCACGCGGGCGGCAATGTTGGCGATCGACCCGGTCGGCCGCTCAGTCGCACCGGGGCCAGGCTCCGGCAGTGTGCTTCGTTGGGGGATCACTCGGTCCTCGAGCACCTGGCCGGCCACCCCACCCACCGCTGCCGAGGCGAGGCAGAGCGCCGCCACGCCGGCGACGAGCAGGCCACGTCGTCGCCTCCGAGTCGGGGTGGGGGGCGGTAGGGGCGCGCCCAGCGGTCCCGGCTGTGGGCCATCGTCCGGAGACGGGGCGTCGCCCTGCGAGGGACTCCCCGGGTAGGCGTAGGGCACCCCGACGGGATAGTCCGGGTCGGGACCGCTGGCGGGGCCTGAGGGGCTAGAGGGGCCGGAAGGGCCACTGCGGAGGGAGGGGTTCACGTCTTCGGACGTGCCCGGAGCGGTGGAGGCAGCCGGACCTGCCGGCACGACAGGGCCGGTCGGATCCTCCGACCTGAGCGGACCGGCGTACCGGGCGCGATGAGCCTCCTCTGCGAGCGCATCCGCGCGGTCGGAGCCCCATGGAGCGTCGGCGCGGCTGGGCACACCCGGTCCCTCGGTCGGGTGCTCTCCGCTGAACTGGGAAAACCAGCCACCCTCGCCGGAGTCGTCGCCCCGACGAGGGATGGGCTGGGTCGGAGTCACTCCGATGGCTCCAGTCTGGTCGACTTCCGCGCCGCGGTCCTCGCTGGGCTCCTGGGATCGCGGCTCGGTGGAGTCGTCGCTCATGGCCCCGATTGTGCCGAAGAGACGACGAAGATACGAACCGGGGCCTTGGCGCCTGCGGCGTGCGAGCGCGTCGTCGACACCACCCAGAACGACGGCGGTGGCGCCGTCGAGTCACTGTGGCCCAGCCCAGTGACGGCTTCAGATCGAGTCACCACGGGCAGCGACGGCAGCACGGGCCGAAAGGTCACCGCCGCGCCAAAGTCCGCGACGCCGGCAGGAACCCCGACCGACGGGGGGTTCGGCCCTGTGCCTCCAGGCAGGGGCGAGACCGCCAGCCCCCAAGCGGCCGCCACCGAGGCCCCCGCTGCGAGGGAGGCGATCATGGCCGCGCGCATCGGGGATCGGTGCAGTGCGGGAGCGGTCGGCGGGACGGTCGAGAGCGGCTGGGGGGCTCCCGCGGGAACGACCCCGCGGCCTCCCCGGGCGAGCGGCCCGAGCGGGATGCGAGGACCGGACGCCGGGGTGGGCGCGGCAGCGGCAACAGCAGGAGCCGACGCGAGACTCATGAGGGAGGACCGGAGCGAACCGGGCAGGTCGCGGGCATCAGTCCGGAGGGCGGAGACGATCCGGCGCTCCTGATCAGCGGCGGACCGACAGACCATGCAGGCGACGAGATGCCGGTCATAGAGGTGGAGGACGGCCGGCGGCAGGGCCCGGTCGACATAGGCCCGGACGTGTCCGCGCAGGTGGGGTGTCACCGGGCGCCCACCTCCATGGACCGTCGACGGACCTGCTCTCCGCTCACGTCAGGCTCACCGGGCTCCTGCGGGGACCCGCCGACCAGGCAGCCGGAGGCTCGGTCGGGCGGCGCGCGTCTCGGGCTTCTTCGTCGCCTCTGGTGCCCGGTGGGCGAGCGCCTCCCGCAGCTGGGAGCGACCGCGGTGGATCCGCGAGCGAACGGTGCCGAGCTTGATCCCGAGGGTCGCGCTGATCTCCTCGTACGAGAGGCCCTCGATGTCGCACAGCACCACGGCGGCGCGGAACTCCGGCGCGAGCGCGTCGAGCGCACGCTGCACGTCGTCGTCGAACCGCTCATCGTGGTAGGTCTGCTCCGGCCCCTTCTCGCGGCTCGGCAGGCGACCGGCCGCGTCCTCGGGCAGGGCGTCGAAGCGGATGCGCTGCTTGCGTCGCATCTTGTCGAGGAAGACGTTCGTCGTGATGCGGTGGAGCCAGCCCTCGAACGTGCCCGGCTGGTACGAGTGAAGCGAACGGAAGACCCGCACGAAGACGTCGTGGGTCAGGTCCTCCGCGTCGTAGGGGTTGCCGGTCAGGCGGTAGGCCAACCGGTAGACCCGCGCCGAGTGCTGCTCGACGACTTCCTCCCACGTCGGGGGGGTCCAGACTGCGTCGCGCACCGCCCCCGAGGCAGCATCGAGCTGCGGGTCACCGGAGCTGCCGGTGCCCTCGGTCAAGACAGTCGCACTCACGCGATCTCCATACCTTTCGAGCAACTGACCAGCACAACGCAGCGCCGGTCTCTTTCGTTCCCGTTCTCTGTCCCCTCATCGTTGCCAATTGCGGTCATTCCGCCCTGTCGGGATCCTGTGAATGACCTGTGCATCCTCGGGCGTCCCGGGCCGAGCCTCGTGCACGCCCCCGCGTTAGGGTGACGACCATGAGCCAGCACAAGGTTGCCGCCTGGTCGCACGCAGAGGAGTTCGTCACACCGAGCGACCACATCGAGGCGGCGCACCGGCGTGCGGAGGAACTCGATGTCGACGTGATCGGCAATGGGGCCGGCGGGTTTCTCCGCGTCCTGACCGCCGCGACCGGCGCGAAGGCCGTCATGGAGCTTGGAACCGGTACTGGCGTCTCTGGTCTCTGGCTCCTCGGCGGGATGCCACCGGACGGGATCCTCACGACGATCGACATCGAGGCCGAGCACCAGCAGGCAGCCCGCGAGGCGTTCGCTGCCGCCGGCATCGCTCACCAGCGCACGCGCGTCATCGCCGGCCGGGCACTCGACGTCCTGCCCCGGATGACGGACAGCGCCTACGACCTGGTCGTGGTGGACGCCGACAAGGCGGAGTACCCCCAGTACGTCCAGCAGGCGTCCCGGTTGCTGCGCCACGGCGGCACCCTCGTGCTCACGTGGACCGACAAGGAGTCGGACCCTGCCGCGAGGGACCCCGAGACGCGGACGCTGCGCGAGGTCGGCAAGCTGATCCGCGACCACGACGGGTTCACCGCGTCGCTCCTGCCAGTCGGCGACGGCCTGTTGATCGCGGTGAAGCGCTGAGGCGTTCAGGCGCTGAGGCCCGAGACGGCGCAGGAACGGCAACGGCTCCCGACGTCGCCGGGAGCCGCATGCTGGACGAGCAGGTTCAGTTGACGCCGTCGCACCCTTGGATGGCGTCGCGAAGGGCTGCAGCCTCATCCGGCGTCATCTCCACGACGAGTCGCCCGCCACCCTCGAGGGGCATGCGCAGCACGATGCCACGACCCTCCTTGACGACCTCGAGCGGTCCGTCGCCGGTCCTCGGCTTCATTGCTGCCATGGTGCCCCTTCCACTGAATTCGGGTGGTCTGCAGCCATTATTCCGTGTCCCGTCAGCCGGACCTAATCCGGGATGTGACGGCGAGCACGTCGGAAGCCCAGTACTTTCCCGGACAACGGGATTGGGCCAGAGTGGGCGCCATGACTGAGCCGAACCCCGCCACCCAGCCCGCCGCGAGCCCCATCGACGTCACCGTGACGGACGGAGTGGCCTGGCTTCGGCTCAACCGCCCCGATGCCATGAACGCCCTTGACCGCGCGCTCAAGGTGGCGCTGCGCGACGCGCTGCGCTCGGCAGCGGACGACCCCGCGGTCCGGTGTGTCGTGCTGACGGGCAACGGCCGGGCCTTCTGCGTAGGCCAGGACCTCAAGGAGCACGTGGCCGACCTCTCCTCCGGCGAGACCTCACTCGCGACAACTGTGACCGAGCACTACAACCAGATCGTCATGCTCCTCGCGACGATGAACAAGCCGGTTGTCGCCGCGCTGAACGGCGTCGCTGCCGGCGCCGGGATGAGCTTCGCTCTCGCCTGCGATGTCCGGGTCATCGTCGAGGGCGCAGGGCTCAACACCGCCTTCGCCGGCATCGCCCTCTCCTGTGACTCGGGTGCCTCGTGGTCACTTCCCCGGCTCGTCGGACCGGCTCGAGCCAAGGACCTGCTCATGTTCCCACGGACCATTCCGGCCGATGAGGCGCTCGCGCTGGGTCTCGTGTCGAAGGTGGTCGCTCGGGACGAGTTCGATGGCGTCGTAACGGAGCTCGCGACGTCGCTGGCGGCCGGTCCGACGCTCGCCTACGGGTCGATCCGTCGCGCCGTCGCCGTCAGCGCGGGCACCGACCTCGCGAACGCGCTGGCCCACGAAGCGGAGCTGATGGCC
>NZ_DATCWX010000357.1:0-9877 GCF_036566125.1 Intrasporangium sp. | reverse complement strand
GGCAGGCGCCTCTGCCTCAGCGCCGCGCATGGTCTCCCTGAGCGGCGGCAGGTCCGCGATCTCCATGGGCTGCACGAACGGGATTACGGGAGCCGGGCCCGTGGGTGAATCGACGACCCGAGCGCTGTACCCGTCCCGACTGCGTTCGAGATCCACCTCGAACTCGTCGTACTCCAGATCCTTCATCGCGGCCTCCCACGCCACGGATGGGGATGGTTCGACGATATGCCCGAGGTGTTCGCTGTCGGACCAGAATCACCGAATCCCGGTGTTGTCCAGAGACCCAGCCATCCCGTGAAGATACGCACGCGGTAGGTAGTCCGCATGCCGCTCGGTTTGTGGTGCGGGGGCGACATGGTGGCCCGGCGGGAAGTGCACACTCGAACAGCAGCCTGCGGAGTGACTGGCCGGCAGCCCGGAGCTGACGATCCCGGGACCCCGACGTCACCGGTACCTACAATCGCGGCATGGAGCGGCCAGGAGAGCTCAACCTGGAGAGGCGGACCGCCCCCGTCATCACCGGTCGGCACGTCGTGCGCGTGGCGAGAGCCGAGGCCGACCGGTTCGGCCTCTCATGGACCGGGCTGCTGTTTGGAGCCGCCTATTTCATCATCGCGCTGTCGCCGAGCCTGCTGCCGCGCACCTGGCTCTATCAGGGCCTGGTCTCCGGTATCTGTGGGGCAGCCGGATACGGCCTCGGGGCGCTGCTGGCCTGGCTCGCGCGCGGGATCAGCCAGCTCCTCGGTCTGCGGATCATCATCGGTGAGGAACAGGGACACTGGCTCCGCGTCGTCTGGGTCGTGCTCCTCGCGGCCGCGTTCGTCTGGGCGGTCATCGCCAACGTGCGGTCGCAGGCAGTCACTGCCGGCGTGGTCCACCTCGCCCCTCTGAGTCCGCTCGACTGGGTCGGCGCGCTCGCCCTGGCGGTGGTCGTCTGGATCGGGCTCGTCGCCGCAGGCCGCGGGACCCGAAGGCTCACTCAGCGCCTCGAGCACCGCGCCGCCAAGGTGCTGCCGACGGCCGCGGCGACCGCGCTCGCCGTGGTCGTCGTCCTCTTCGTCGCGGCGTGGTTCACCGACAGCATCGTCATGCAGCGTGGCGTCGAGCTCTTCGGCCGCTACTCGGCGCACCTCAACGCCCAGTCGCCAGAGGGAAGGAGCCCTCCGACGTCACCGCTCATCTCCGGGGGGCCCGGATCTCCCGAGACCTACTCGACGCTCGGCAATCAGGGGCAGGTGTTCGTCACCCAGACCCTGACACCGGCGCAGATCACCGCGGCGACCGGGGAGCCGGCGATCCAGCCGATTCGCGTCTACGCCGGGGTGCACGACGCCGAGTCGATCGAGCAGACCGCCGACCGGGTCGTCGCCGAGCTGCACCGCACCGGCGGCTTCGACCGCAAGGTCCTCGCTGTGATCACTGCGACCGGCAACGGTTGGGTCAACGACTGGTCCTCGCAGTCGATCGAATACCTCACCAACGGGAACAGCGCGATCGCCTCGATGCAGTACTCCTACCTGCCGAGCGCCCTCGAGCTGCTGACCGACCGGGCCACGCCGAGGGAAGCGGGGCGGGCGCTCTTCGACAAGGTCTATGCCGAGTGGTCGAAGCTCCCAGCGGGCTCCCGGCCGAGGCTCGTCGTGGGTGGCGAGTCGCTCGGGGCCTATGGCGGGCTGTCGACCTTCTCCGACGTGGACGACATGCTGGCCCGGGCACAGGGCGGTGTGTGGAGCGGCACGCCCAGTTTCACCGGGATCGCCGAGCACCTCTACGCCTCCCGGACCCAGGGCTCGCCGCAGATCTCTCCAGTCATCGACAACGGCCTGCACATCCGGTTCGCGACCACGGACGTCGAGCTGACGACGGATTACGTGGGTCGCCCGCTCGGCCGATGGGAGGAGCCGCGGTTCGTGTTCCTCCAGCACCCCTCGGACCCCGTCGTCTGGTGGGGCCCGACCCTCCTCGGCGCCGAACCCGACTGGCTGCGTGAGCCACTCGGCCGCGACGTCAACCCGGACGTCACGTGGATCCCCTTTGTCACGTTCTGGCAGCTGACCACGGACATGGCGGTCGGGCTCAACCCGCCTTACGGCTATGGCCACCGCTACGGCCCCGAGATGGTGCGGGCCTGGGGCGGGGTGCTCGGTGACGAGGCCGGGCGTGACTACGGCCGAATCCTCGCCGCCATCGAAAAGACCGCATCCCGCTCCGAGTGAGGACTTGCCTCACCCGATCGAAAGAACAACTTCCGGGCCGGAAGTTGTTCTTTCGATCGGGAGGAGGGCCCCCGAAGGTGTTCTTTCGATTGGAGAAGGTCGATCAGACAGTCGGGCGGTCAGATGTCGAAGTTCTCGTCGCCTTCGGGCGCCACGGGCACGGGCGCGCCGGACGGCAGGGTCGCCCCGACCATTCCGGCCGCGAGCGTCCTCCCGTCGTGCCCGTCGATGAGCAGGAAGGACCCACCACGACGTGACACGGAATAGTCCTCCACGGGGACCGGCGCAGCGAGCCGCAGTGTCACGCGCCCGATGTCGTTGAGCGACAACGCTTCTGCCGGCACGGCATGAAGGTCGTCGAGGTCAAGGACTCCCTCGATGCTGCGAGCGAAGGCCTGGACAGTCCGGGCTCCGTGCTTGAGCAGCAGCCGCTGCCCGGCCCGGAGCGGCGCGTCTCCCAGCCAGCACACCACCGCAGCAAGGTCCTGCGTGGGCTGCGGCGCTCCATCGACCCCCGAGATGATGTCGCCGCGTGAGATGTCGATCTCGTCCGCCAGGCGCAGCGTGACCGACTGCGGAGCGAAGGCCTCCTCCAGCTCCCGCGAACCGAGATCGATGCCGACCACTCGGGACCGCTGCCCGGACGGCAGCGCGACGACCTCGTCGCCCACGCGCACGACCCCTGAGGCCACGGCGCCCGCGTAGCCGCGATAGTCCCGATGCTCCTCGCCCAGCGCCGCGCCCTGGGGTCGGACGACGAGCTGCACTGGCAGCCGGAACGACTCCTGTGAGACGTCGTCCGACGGCGGCAGCGACTCGAGCAGCTCGAGCAGCGCCGGGCCCGAGTACCACGGCGTCCTCGATGACCGCTCGACGATGTTGTCGCCGTTGAGCGCAGAGACAGGGATGGCGCGGGCCTCGAGGACGCCGAGTTCGCGGGCCACGGCCTGGACCGACGCCTCGACTCGCTCGAAGGCCTCCTGCGAGAACCCCACGAGGTCAATCTTGTTCACGGCCACGACGACGTGCGGCACGCGGAGCAACGCGGCCACGGCCAGGTGCCGACGGGTCTGCTCCAGGACACCCTTGCGCGCATCGACCAACAGGACGAGGACGTCGGCGGTCGACGATCCGGTCACCGTGTTCCGGGTGTACTGCACGTGGCCGGGGCAGTCGGCCAGCACGAACGACCGGCGCGGCGTGGCGAAGTACCGATACGCGACGTCGATGGTGATCCCCTGCTCGCGCTCGGCCCGAAGTCCATCGGTGAGCAGTGCCAGGTCCGCGGCCGCCAGGCCCCGATCGCGCGAGACACGCTCGACAGCCGCGAGCTGGTCCGACAGCACCGACTTCGTGTCATGGAGCAGCCGCCCGACGAGGGTCGACTTGCCGTCGTCGACGGACCCAGCCGTCGCGAGACGCAACAGTCCGCCCTGAGCGAGCCCAGCGGCATACGGCATGGTCTGTGTCGTCATCAGAAGTACCCCTCCTTCTTGCGGTCCTCCATGGCCGCCTCGGAGAGGCGGTCGTCGGCGCGCGTGGCGCCGCGCTCGGTCAAGGTTGAGGCGGCCACCTCGGCCACGATCGCGGCGTTGGTCGCGGCCGGCGACAGCACGGCGCCGGTGCAGGACATGTCGCCCACGGTGCGGTAGCGCACGATGCGGCGCTCAACGGTCTCGCCATCGCGGGGCTGGGAGAACGGCCCGACGGCGAGCCACATGCCGTCGCGCTGGAAGACGGCGCGCTCGTGGGCGTAGTACAGCGGAGCGAGCGGGATGTCCTCGCGCTCGATGTAGCGCCAGACGTCCAGCTCGGTCCAGTTGCTGATCGGGAAGGCGCGCACGTGTTCCCCCGGCCGGTGCCGCGTGTTGTAGAGGTTCCACAACTCGGGGCGCTGGTTCTTGGGATCCCACTGGCCGAACTCGTCGCGGAGGCTGACGATGCGCTCCTTGGCGCGCGCCTTCTCTTCGTCGCGCCGCCCGCCACCGAAGACGCCGTCGAAGCGGTGCTCGTTGATCGCGTCGAGCAGCGGGATGGTCTGCAGCGGGTTGCGGGTGCCGTCGGCACGCTCACGCAGCCGCCCGTCGTCGATGTAGTCCTGCACCCGCGCGACCTCGAGGCGCAGCGCGAGCCGCCTGACGGTCGCGTCCCGGTAGTCGAGCACCTCGGGGAAGTTGTGGCCGGTGTCGACGTGGAGCACGGGGAACGGGATCGGTGCCGGCCAGAACGCCTTGGCCGCAAGGTGCAGCATGACGACCGAGTCCTTGCCGCCGCTGAAGAGCAGCGCGGGCCGCTCCAACTCGGCGGCGACCTCGCGGATGATCTGGATGGCTTCCGCCTCGAGCGCGTCCAGCTGGCTCAGACGTCTGGCGGGCTCATGCACGGTGTTGCCGTATGCCGCTGGGCTCACTTCCGCACGAGCCGTGACCTCATGCCTCAGGCTGGGGACATCGGTGATCGTCATGTGATCGAATCTATAACCGCTGATTATGCACACCTATCGCGGTCCACCATCCGGGCCATTCCCACGTGCGCCATGGGAGATGCCGTCATCAGTACCTCGCCCGCGCCACATCCGTGTGGGTGAAGTCGTCACCGGTGAAGAGCAGTGGCTCTCCTGCCGTCACCGACAGTGCATAAGCGAAGCAGTCGCCGAAGTTGAGACGGGCCTGCGCGCCCGAGCCTCGGCCATAGCGACGATAGGCGGCCCGCGCCACCGCGCCTTCGCGCACTGACACCGGGACCACTTCGATGGTGAGCGCTTCGATGATCCGGTCCAGGCGCTCACCGTGGGCGCTGGACCGGGAGTCGGCGACGATCGTGACCTCGAGCCAGTTCGCGACGGACATCCGGCATTCCGCGGCCGCGACGGCGGCGAGGAGGCGCTTCGCGTCAGGTTCGTCGTTGACGATGGCCATGAGAGCTGACGAGTCGACGATCACTGGGGCAGCCCTGTCGCCTCGTCATAAAGGTCTTCGACGGTGCGGGTGACGCGGTGCTCGTTGCCGGGATCGTCCTGGTACTCCTGAACGAGACGCGTGACGAGGTCGACCTTGCGAGCCACCCCCGCCTCGAGCGGATCGGCGCCATACGTGCGAAGGAGCAGCTCCAGGGCTTCCTCGATGGCGCTGGTCTGGTTCTTGCCGGTCACTCGGGCAGCCTCCCGGGCAAGCGCGTGAACCCGTTCGTTCTTGATGTTCAGGCCCATGGAACCAGTCTACCCAAACGTGCATCTACCCTTCTACCAAGCAGCGTTTTGGTGATCACATGCCTCGATCCGTGGAAGGTTACCTACGGTGGGTACGTGGGCCTCCTTACACAGGTCCGAAGGAGCCCGCGGCGCGAACTGCACTCTCGACGAGTAAGGCTCGGCTTGCTTCCATGGCGGCTTGACCAACCGCCTAGACTGTCGCCTCGTGTCCTACCACGGCCCCTCCACCTCGACCGACGACGATTATCATTACGGCCCTGACGACGCGGATGACGATCTCCTCCAGAGCAGGCCGAGTCGCCACGACCTGCACAAGAAGCAGCGGGAGAAGAAGCGCAACCGGCGGGTCCTCGTCGCGGCGCTCGTCCTGCTCCTCGTGCCCGTCCTGGCTGTCGGGGGCTACCTCGTCTGGCTGAACCAGATCGTGTCGTCGAACATCAAGCAGGAGCAGCTGCTCCCGGACGTGCCGGGGCCGACGAACGAGGCTGGCGAGACGATCGTTCAGCCGGCCGGCAACGGGACGAACTACCTGCTCATCGGCGGCGACGGCGCGGCCGACCGGACCGGCGTCCGATCCGACGTCATGGTCCTCGTCCACGTTCCGGAGGACCGGCACAACGTCACCCTCATCCACTTCCCGCGCGACCTCTACGTGTCGATCCCAGACCGCGGCAAGAACAAGCTCAACGCGGCCTATGCGTTCGGCGGCTCTCCCCTGCTCGTCCAGACGATGCAGAACCTGCTCGGCGTCGAGATCGACCACGTCGCCATGGTCGACTTCGAGGGCTTCAAGCGGATGACCGACGCCGTCGGTGGAGTCGAGGTCAAGGTCGAGGAGGGCTCGACCGGCAACGGGCGGACGTTCACCAAGGGCACCATGCACATGGACGGCGAGACCGCCCTCATCTTCGTCCGCCAGCGCAAGCAGCTCAGCGAGGGCGACATCTCCCGCGGCAAGCGTCAGCAGGCCTTCATCAAGGCGCTCATGCTCAAGACGTTGAGCGCGGAGACCCTGACCAACCCGCTCCGGCTCAAGGACTTCCTCGAAGCGGCGACGAGCAACCTCACGGTCGACCAGAAGCTCGACGTGGGCACCATGCGGTCCGAGGCCTTCGCCATGCGCAGCCTCCGGGGCGGCGACGTGCGCTTCATCACGGCCCCGTTCAGCGGCTTCGGCACGAGCCCCGAGGGCGCCTCGATCGACGTCGTGGACCAGGCCAAGATGGCCGACCTCGGCGAGTCGATCCGGACGGACACGCTCGACGACTACGCCGACTGATTTGTTCCGGCCAGCGATCGATGAGTCATCGCCCATGTCGGTCCGACACGAGTCGAGCATTCTGTCCCGGTCCGATACGATTCCGCCCACAGGGGGCGCACAGGGGCGTTCCACGATCACAGAAGTCGTCACGTGTCGCAGACCGCCATGCACCAATGAGGATTCTCCTCCTCACCCACCACTACGAGCCGGAGCTCGGCGCACCCCAACAGCGTTGGGGTGCTTTCGTGCGACGGTTCCGTGAACGCGGCCATCACGTCACCGTCGTCACTCCCCCGCCGCACCAGCCAGACGCGATCCTGCAAGGCGACTCCAGCCGCCCGGGCCCCGGGCAGGTGCACCTTGGACGGTACGGCGAGGTCGTGCACCGGGTGCGCTTCAGCACACAGGGCCACGCCCTGGGTACCCGGATCGCCGACCAGGTCGTCTCGGCGGCCGACACGACGCGCCTGTCGATCGCCCGTCTGAGCCGGCACCGGCCCGACGTCGTCGTTGCGACGGCTCCCGCCATCCCCACCCTCGGTGCCGGAGCTGTGGTCGCGAGGGCGCTCCGGGCCCCTCTCGTCACCGAGATGCGCGATGCGTGGCCAGACCTGCTGGCCGTCGCTGACGAGTGGGACGAGGCAGCCGCGCCACCGAGTCGGACCCGCCGAATCGTGCGCTCTCGGCTCATCCGGGCCGCGAGCCTCGGTGTGTCGGCCATCCAGCGGACATCCGCAGCGGTCGTGACCACGACGGACACCTTCGCCGAGGCACTGCGCGACCGCGGCCTCCGTGAGGTGCACGTCATCCGCAACGGCGCCCACCCGATCCCCAGATATCCCAGGCACCTGCCCCGCGTGCCGGACGGGGAGCTGCACGTGCTCTACCTCGGGACCGTCGGTCGGGCGCAGGGCCTCGGCTCCGCCGTGCTGGCCGCTCGTGAGGCACACTTCGCGGGCGTGCCCGTGCGCCTGCGCATCGTCGGTGCCGGCGCCGAGTACGACGCCGTCGCCGAGATGGCCGCGAAGGGCGACGTTCCGATCGAGATGGTGGGGCAGGTGCCGCGATCCGAGGTGGCCGAGCACTACGCCTGGGCGGACACGCTCCTCGTGCACCTTCGGCCGTGGCCGGCGCTCACCGTCACCGTGCCCTCGAAGCTCTATGAGGCGATGTCGATCGGCCTCCACATCACTGGCGCGGTCGAAGGAGAGACGGCAGGCATCATCCGCGACACCATGGCCGGCGTGACGGTGACGCCGGGTGATCCGCATGCGCTGGCAGACACGTGGGCAAAGCTGGCGAACGACCCCAGTGCCCTGGTCGTCGGCGACGAGCCGGCTCGGTGGACCCAGTTCCACGCCGACGACGACAGCCTGGCCACCCGATACCTCGCCGTCCTCGAGCGGATCGCCGGTGGGCATGACTGATCGGCTGCCCCAGCTCCTCCCGGCGGCCCGCAACCTCGTCCTCCTCGGAGGCACCGCCGTGCGCCACGCCCAGGACGACCCGATGCTCCTCGCGGTGCAAACGCTCCGGCGACTGCCCGCACCGATCCGCTCCCGGGTCGCGTCGGCGCTGCTGTCCGGCGGCTCCGCCGCCTCGGTGCGGCATGCGCTCGCCCACTACCTCGCCGACCATCCGGCCGATGCCCGCTCCTCGTTGAGGCGGGTCAACCCGCGATCGGGATTCGCCCGGAGAGTCGCAGCAGAGATCAACATCGCCCTCGGCGGCAGCGCGCCGATTGACGCCGCTCCCCTGCTGCTGGCGCGGTCCGCCTGGCAGCGTGGTGAGGTCAGCCAGGCGGCCGCGGCCGCCGCTACGTCGCCGCGCCGCGGCGCCCAGAGGTATGCCGCTGTGCTCGCTTCCGAGCGCGACCTCCTCACGCCGGGGTTTCGTCTACGGATCCCAGCCACCCGCTCAACGGAAGGGGTATCGGGGAGCGAGCTCAGCGGCATACGACCATTTCATCTACTCATCAACTCGCTGCCCTGGACGCAATCCGGCTACTCCCTGCGCAGCCACGCGATCCTGCGCGCGCAAGCGGCGGCCGGGATGGCCGTGGAGGCGATGACGCGAATCGGCTACCCCGTCGTCGTTGGCTTGCCGCAGGCTCGTGACGTCGACGTCGTCGACGGCATCACGTACCGACGCCTCGTTCCCCGGCGGCTCGCCGCCACCCCGACCGGGCGGCTCGAGCAGACGGTCGACGCGGTCGTGGGGCGGGCTCAGGAGTTCGGCGCGACGGTGATCCACACGACGACGCACTACCCCAACGCGCTCACTGCGCAGGCGGTCGCGGGCGCGCTCGGGGTCCCGTGGGTCTATGAGGTGCGCGGGCAGCTGGAGAAGTCATGGGTCGCGCGGCGCCCTCCCGAGGACCAGGAGCGGGCCGCGACGAGCGAGCGCTATGTGATGGCCCGGGCCCGCGAGGCCGAGCTGTCAGCGGCGGCCGACCATGTGGTGACGATCTCGCGTGCGCTGCGGGACGACCTCATCGCGGTGGGCGTGCCGGCGGAGCGCATCTCGCTCGTGCCCAACGCGGTCGACGCGTCGCTGCTGGACCGGTCGGCGAACGGGACCACGCCGTCACGGGCGCGGGCCCGGTTGGGGCTGCCCGAGGACGGCTTCTGGGTCGGGACCGTCTCGTCGATCGTCGACTACGAAGGGCTCGATGTCCTCGTCCGGGCTGTGGCGCTCCTGCGGCAGGAGGGCTTGCCGGTCCGGTGCGCGATCGTCGGTGACGGTGTCGCTCGGCCCGGGTTGGGGAGGCTGGCCGAACGGCTCGGCATCGAGGACCTCGTGATGCTGCCCGGTCGCGTGCCCAGGGACGAAGCGATCGCGTGGCACCAGGCACTTGATGCGTTCGTCGTGCCGCGGCTCGACACCGAGGTGTGCCGCACGGTGACGCCGCTCAAACCGATCGAGGCGATGGCGCTCGGACGGCCCGTCGTTGCCTCGGACCTGCCGGCGCTCGCGGAGGTCGTGGCGGACCCGGCGACGGGGCTTGTCGCGGCGCCCGGCGACCCAGTGGCCCTCGCCGCCGCGCTGCACCGATTGGCAGCGGACCCGGATCTCGTGGCACGGTTGGGCGGCAATGGCCGGCGCTTCGCACGGACCCGCACGTGGGAGGCCCAGGCGGAGACGTACCGGACGATCTACGAGCGGTTGGGAGTGCGCCATGGCGCGTGA
>NZ_DATCWX010000352.1:0-10152 GCF_036566125.1 Intrasporangium sp. | reverse complement strand
CGGCTCCCGCCGCGACCGCCGGCGCGAGCGCTGACCGGCTCACCGCCCTGAGCAACGCGGTCGACAGGTCAGGCGTCGATGGCATCAGCTGGCACGTCGACTCCGCGGCCAAGCGCGTCGTCGTGACCACCGACAGCACCGTGTCGGCCGGCGAGGTCGCCACCATCAAGCGCGCGGCCGGCGCCGACGCCGGTGCCATCCGGTTCGAGCGGACCCCAGGCGTGCTGCGTCCCCTCGTGTCGGCGGGCGACGCGATCTACGGCACGAGGTACCGGTGCTCGCTCGGCTTCAACGTCGTCCAGGGCAGCACGTACTACTTCCTCACCGCCGGCCACTGCGGCAAGTCGGAGAAGAACTGGTACACCAGCGCCAGCCGCTCGACCCTCATCGGCCCGACGACGGGCTACAGCTTCCCCGGTAACGACTACGCGCTGGTGCGCTACAGCAACCTCTCGCTGTCGCACCCCGGAGGGTTCTCCGTCGCGGACGCGTTCGTCGGCGAGAAGGTGACGCGCGACGGCTCGACGACGGGTGTCCACACCGGCACGGTCACCGGGCTCAACGCCACGGTCCGTTACCAGGGCGGTGGCACGGTGTCCGGGCTCATCAAGACCAACGTCTGCGCGGAGCCCGGCGACTCGGGCGGCCCGCTCTATGACGGCACGAAGGCCCTTGGGCTCACGTCCGGCGGCAGCGGCGACTGCACGAGCGGAGGGACGACCTACTTCCAGCCCGTCCGCGAAGCCGTGAACGTCTACGGGGTCACCATCTACTGAGGGATCCAGGGTGAGGGACTCGATCTCCACCGGGCCGGCGGCGAACCTCCTCACGGAGTGAGGAGGTAGGGGGTCGTCGTCGCGACCCGGTGGAGGCCGAGGCGGCGCAGGATCGGCTCGGAGTCCGAGGACGCGTCGACTCGCACATAGTCCTTGCCCCGGGCAAGGCCGAGGCGGGCGCGGTGCAGCAGCGTTGCCCGGTAGAGGCCCCTGCCGCGCCACTCGGGGTCGGTCGACCCGCCCCAGAGGCCGGTGAAGGGGCTGTCGTCGTACTCCGAGCGCGCGGAACAGAGCACCGGGCCATCGCGGAACTCCTCGATGACGACGACATCCATCGTCTCGGGCTGGGCCTGCCACCGCTCGTAGAGCGAGCCGCTGACCCAGACGGGGTCGTCGCCCCAGACCCGTCGGTAGAGGTCGCGGATGCGGTCGAAGTCGTCCTTGCCGTCCACGGCCCGGACGACGAGTCCGTCCGGGAGGAGGATCTCCTGCACCGCGAGCGGGCGAGCCTCGCCGAGGATGAGGGCCTCGTCGTCCTCCTTGACGAAGCCGGCGGCCGTGAGGCGGCCGCCGAGGTCGGGTGGCTCGTCGTAGTCGTAGGTCTTCCACTCGAGCTCCTGGCCGCGCTGGCGGAAGAAGTCGCGCTGGGCGGCGATGATGCCGTCATAGGCGGCAGGATCGGGTCCCAGTCCTTGGGGGCAGTCGACGGTCGCGTGCTTCGTCGGGTCGATGCCGTACTCGCGCCTGATCGGACCGTCCCACTCGACGCAGTAGCCGTCGATGGGAGCGGGCAGCACGAGACGGGAAGTCTCGTGGAAGACGCGCAGCAGTTCGCTCTGGATCGAAGTGCCCTTCACAGCGACACCCAACCATGGTCGAATCCGGTGCACCATGGCTTTCTCCTCTGCCCTCGCCCACAGCCTCGCCGATGCCCGGCCGGACGTCTTCTGGACGGATCGGCCCGAGTTGCGTCCCACCCCTCGCCCCGCCCTGACCGGACACGCAGGCCGCGCTGATCTCGTCATCGTCGGTGGCGGTTTCACCGGCCTCTGGGCCGCGATCCAGGCGAAGGAGGACGACCCCTCCCGGGACGTGGTGCTGCTCGAGGCGGGGCGCCTCGGGATTGGCGCCAGTGGTCGGAACGGTGGGTTCGTGTCGCCCTCGCTGACTCATGGGTTGGCGCAGGGCGTGGCACAGTGGCCGGACGAGATCACGACCCTCGAGCGCCTGGCGTCGGAGAACTTCGCCGGGTGGCAGGCGACGCTCGTGGAGCACGGCGTCGAGGCGGACTTCCACTTGCCCGGTGAACTGACGTTGGCGCTGACCGCGCACCAGGTGAGTGCCGTCCGTGATGCCCATGAGCTGCATCTGAGGCACGGCAAGCCGGTCGGGCTGCTCGACGCCGCGGGCGCTCGCTCCCGCGTCAACTCGCCGCTCTACCGGGCCGGGTTCTTCGACCCGGACGTGGGACTCGTCGACCCGGCACGGCTGGTCTGGGGTCTCGCCGAGGCCGCGGAGGCGCTCGGCGTCCGGCTGCACGAGGACAGCCGGGTCACCGGCTTCGATCTCGACGGCACCGGCGTCAGGGTGGCAACGGAGTGGGGCAGCGTCCAGACCGGCCGGGTGATCGTCGGGACCGGGGCGGCGCCCGGGGTGCTTCGGCGGTTCCGGGCATGGGTCCTGCCGGTCTACGACCACGTGCTCATGACCGAGCCGTTGAGCCCCGTGCAGCTCGCGTCGGTCGGCTGGGAGGGCCGCGAGGGGCTCACCGATGCCGGGAACCAGTTCCACTACTACCGAAGGACGCTCGACGACCGGGTCCTGTTCGGCGGGTACGACGCGAACTACCACTTCCCCGGCCGCATCGACCCGGCGCTGGAGCAGCAGGAGGGGTCGCACCGACTGCTGGCCCGGCACTTCTTCGCGCTCTTCCCGCAGCTCGAGGGCGTGCGCTTCACGCACCGGTGGGCCGGGGTGATCGACACGACGTCACGCTTCACGCCGGTCTTCGGTACCGCGCTGGGTGGTCGGCTCGCCTACGCGATCGGCTACACCGGGCTCGGTGTCGGGTCAACGCGGTTCGGGGCCCGGGTGGCGCTCGATCTGGTCGACGGTCGCGACACCGAGGCGACTCGGCTGCGCATGGTCCGGGACAAGCCGATTCCCTTCCCGCCCGAGCCGATTCGCTATGCCGCCGTGCGCGCCACCCGGGCGGCCCTTGCAGCGGAGGACCGCACTGGGCGACGGGGCCTGTGGCTCAAGGCACTCGACCGGCTCGGTGTCGGCTTCGACTCCTGACTCCCCAGGAGCGCCACCGCTCGGCGCGTCGTGGAGGAAACCCCGTCAGGACGTGGCCGGACAGGGCACCATGTGATCTCAGTGGTTCCACATCATGCTGCAGCCAGCCGGAGGTTCATAGTTCGCGCCAGAAGGGTTCGCCTGATGAAGCTGGAGTTGTCGGCGAGAGTCGCCGCCCTGACCGTCGGCGGCGCCATGCTGCTCACCGCGTGTGGGGGTGGCGGCGGGGTGAACCTGCCCACCCTCAGCCCATCCCGAACGGCCAACGTGTCACCGACCGCGACACTGCCCGCGGTGACACCGCCGACAGTGACTGAGCCGACGGTGACCCTCCCGACGCCGAGCCTGCCGACGAGGACCACGTCCGTGATCGCAGAGCCCACGTCGCTGCCGCCGACCATCACCAGTCCCCCGACGCCGACACCTACGGAGCGGACAGAGACCTCGAGCCCGACCGCCACACCCACCGAGCCGAGCCCCACACCCACCGAGCCGACTCGCACACCGACGGAGACGACGAACCCGGCGTCGCCGGCGCCGACACCCACAACGCCCGAGACGACCGCCGTCGCCCAACCCTCCGCGCCGAGCACGACGGTCGCTGTGGAGAGCACTGCCACAGAGTCCGAGGGCGTTCCGGCGTGGGTCTGGTGGCTACTCGCGGCGATCGTCATTGCCCTCGCTATCGCCGTTCCCGTGCTCCTCCGCAGGCGCCGGATGGACCGATGGCTGGAGGACTTCGAGAGGGCGCGAGCCGAAATCGTTTGGCTCGCGAGGGAGCTCATACCTCAGCTCCGCCAGATCGGTTCGCGAGAGCTTGCGGCCGGCGGGATCGAAGTGTCGTCCGCCAGGATCATCGCGACCGAGGACCAGCTCACGGCTCTCATCGCGTCGGCTCCCGACGACGTCACGCTTGAGCGATCGCGCATCTTGCGCGACGCGCTGCGCGACGCCCGCACCCGCCTCGACGCTGTTGCGTCGTCCGGCACCGACGAGACCCTGGCCACTGATCTCGACGAGGTCGCCGGCGTGCTCGAGGCCGCACTCGCCACGACGGGCCCCACCGGCACCACCGCAGGAACCGGACCCACACCAGGCCCCACGGACCAACCGTCATGAGCGCCTGTCGACACAGCGCTTGTGTCGAGTGTGCTGGCACCTGAGGGACGAATGACGGGACGAGGTGTTGCGGCTCCTGCGTCGGCACGGAGCTCGACCGGGTTTCGTCCCGTCATCGCTCCCGTGCCGCTGCTGACGCACCACGCGCGCACGGCCACACGACGGGGCGAGCGAGCCCAGCGGCATACGACAGCGCTTGCGTCGAGTGTGCTGGCACCTGAGGGACGAATGACGGGACGAGGTGTTACGGCTCCTGCGTCGGCACCGGTGTCGATCGGGTTCGGTCCCGTCATTGCTCCCCGACGGAGTAGCAGCGCGGAGTCAGAGGACGGTGAGGTCGCGGAGGCGGTGGTTGAGGCGCTCGACGCCGGTGTCGGTCACCACGACGATGTCCTCGATACGCGCCCCCCAGCGGCCAGGGAAGACGATGCACGGCTCGATGCTGAACGTCATCCCCACCTCGAGGGGCAGGTCGTTGCCCTCGACGATATAGGGCTCCTCGTGCACGTCCAGCCCGATGCCATGGCCGGTCCGGTGGATGAAGTGCTCACCCAACCCCGCCTCGACGAGCACGTGGCGAGCCGCGCGGTCGATGTCCTGGCAGGTGACGCCAGGGCGCACCGTGTCGACAGCGGCCTGCTGTGAGTCGAGCAACGCGGAGTACGCGGAGGGCACGTCGGGCTGGGAAGCCGGCCCAGCGGCATACGTCCTCGTGCTGTCCGAGCAGTAGCCCGAGGGAAGGGGGCCACCGATGTCCACCACGATGACGTCTCCGCGCTCGATGACGCGGTCAGAGACGGCGTGGTGTGGGCTCGACCCGTTGGGACCCGAGCCGACGATGACGAACTCCGCTGTGGCATGGCCCTCCTCGACGATCGCGGCGGCGATGTCGCTGGCGACCTCGCGCTCGGTCCGACCAGGACGGAGCCATTCCCCGACCCGCGCGTGGACGCGGTCGATGGCTGCCCCAGCGGCTCGTAGCTCGGCGAGCTCCGCGGGCGTCTTGCGCATGCGCAGCTCACGCACGATCGGCCACGCCGGGCGCTGGTCGACCGCCCCGGCATCGCGCAGCTGGAAGAGATGGAGCGCCGTCGTCGTGTCGGAGAACGCCAGAGGTCCGGGGTCGAGGCCGGCCAACGCGAGCGAGTGGGCATTCTCGCCGTCGACCCATGGACGAACCTCGACGCCGAGGTCGGCGAAGGGGACGTGGCCGAGGCCGGCGTACTCGAGCTTTGGAACGACGAAATGGGGTGCGAGCGCCGGATCCGCGGGCACGATGAGGGCAGTGAGGCGCTCGAAGGACGCCCCCGCGATCCCGATGAGGTAGCGCAGGTCCGAGCCGGGCGACACGACGACAGCCGACACGCCCGCAGCCTCGGTGAGGGCCCTGAGGCGGTCCAGTCGGTCACGCGCCGTCGGGACATCGATCGGAGAGGAAAGGACACCCATGCTCCCGACCTTAGGTGGGAGGCTGGACTGGTGGTCGGCTCGAGTCGGATGCTGGTGGTCGTGGCGCTGGCCGCGATCACGACCGGATGTGGCGGGCCTTCAGGCGACCAGGAGGTACCCGTGACCGTGCCGACGTCGATCACCGTGACGAGCCCCGCGTTCGCTGCGGGCGAGGCGATCCCGCTGGACTACACGTGCGATGGCGCAGGCCGGATCCCGTCCCTCGCCTGGAGCGAGGTACCGGACGACACCGGTGCGCTGGCACTCGTCGTGGACGACCCTGACGCCCCGAGCGGTACGTTCATCCACTGGGTCGTGCTCGACCTGCCCGCCGAGACCCGCGGGCTGCCGGACGGGCGACTGCCAGCCGGGACGGCGCAGGCGCTGAACTCGGGCGGGCGCGTGGGCTGGTACCCGCCCTGTCCGCCCAGGGGGACGCATCGCTACCGCTTCACCGTCCATGCCCTCTCGCGAGCGACCGGCGTCCCCGACGGCGCGCCGCTCGAGCGGGCGCTGGCCGCGATCCGCGGGTTCGCCGTTGCTTCGGGGACCCTCGAGGGCACGTACTCGCGCTGACGCTGCCCCTCCTGCCAAGGGTCGGTCCGGGCTGCGCGTCCGCGGGCCTCGATGAGACCGTCAGTGCCCGGTGCTATCAATGGCTCAAGACAAGATGGGTCGATCGGGAGGGTCGCTGTGTTCCTGTTGGGCGAGCGGGTGGTGTGGTCGGCTTCCGACCTTGCCGCGTCGACGGAGTGCGAGTACCGCGTCGCACGACGCCTCGACGTCAAGCTCGGCCGGATCCAGCCGGTGGCCGAGCCGGCGGACCCGCTGCAGGAGCGCATCGCGACGCTCGGTGACGAGCACGAGCAACGCCTGCTGCGCCGCTATGTCGCTGAGGGCGTGGTGGCGATGGTCGACCGACTCACCGGCGCCCACACCGAGGAGCGACTTCAGGACCTGCACGCAGCGAGTATCGACAGGTTCTCGCAGGGTGGCGTCGTCTACCAGCCGGGCTTCTTCGACGGCGAGTTCTTCGGCTATGCCGACTTCGTCGAGCCCTCTGCCCTGGGCTGGGTCGTCGCCGATGCCAAGCTCGCCCGGAGCGCCAAGCCGAAGGCGATGCTGCAGGTCGCGTCCTACGCCGACCAGCTGTCGCGGGCTGGGCTCCCGGTCGCGCCGCAGGGTGCCCTGTTGCTCGGTGACGGGCGGCGTGAGGTGGTGCCGCTGCACGACGTGGCGCCAGTCTTCCGGGCCCAGCGCGAACGGCTGCGCGCCATCATCGCAGAGCGCCTCGCCGCAGAGCGAGCGCTCGACTGGGGCGACGACTCGCACACCATCTGCGGCTACTGCCCGGAGTGCGTGGACGCCATCGCTGCGCATGATGACCTGCTCCTCGTGGCGGGGCTGCGCCGCGACCAACGGCGCAAGCTGCGCGAGGCCGGCATCCGGACGCTTCGCGCGCTCGCGGCCACGTCGGAGTGCCCGGCCGACCTCAACGCGACGACCTTTGCGACCCTGCGCACCCAGGCCGTCGCGCAGGTCGGGCAGCTCGAGTCCGGCACGGTCCGCTTCACGAGGGCGGAGCGGCCGGCTGGGGAGCCGCCGGTCTCGCTGCCCACGCCCTCGGCCGGCGACATCTTCTTCGACTTCGAGGGCGACCCGATGTACAGCGAGGACGATCCCGCGGTCGCCGGGCTCGAGTACCTCTGGGGCCTGCGGCTCGCGAACGGCATTGGGGGCCAAGGTGAGTTCGTGCCGCTCTGGGCGCATGACTACGCACAAGAGCGCGAGGCGTTCGCGGAGTTCATGCGCATCGTGGCCGAGCGGCGCGAGCAGTGGCCGGACCTGCACATCTATCACTACGCGCCCTACGAGACGACGGCGCTGAAGCGCCTCGCCGGCCGCTACGGGATGCTCGAGGCGGAGCTCGACGACCTGCTCCGGAGCAAGGTCTTCGTCGACCTCTACTCCGTGGTGCGGCGCGCAGTGGTCGTCTCCCAGCCGTCGTACTCCATCAAGAAGCTCGAGCCGCTCTACATGGGCGTCGAGCTGCGCGAGGGCGACGTGCAGAAGGGTGACGTCTCCATCGCGGAGTACCACCTCTTCCGGCTCGATCGCGAGGTGGGCGACGAGGAGTCCGCCGCGACACGCCTCAAGGAGCTGCAGGAGTACAACGCCTACGACTGCCTGTCGACGCAGCGGCTGCGCGACTGGCTGCTCGACGCGGCCGAGGTGCCCGTCGGGGCACCAGCCGGCCTCGAGGACAGTGGCTCCGGGCAGCCCGAGTCCCCTCTCGCGCTGGAGCGAGTCCGCCTGACCCACGAGCTCTCCGGACGGGCGGAGACCGTCCATGACCCGGAATCCGCTCACGCCTGGCGGCTGCTCTCCGCCGCCGTCGGCTACCACCGGCGCGAGGACCTCCCGTTCTGGTGGGACCACTTCAGCCGACTCAACCGAGAGGTCACCGAGTGGGGCGAGGACCGCGACGTGTTCGTCGTGACACACGCCGAGGTCATCAGCGACTGGGCCACGACGGGGCGACAGACGAACCCGCGACGCAGGATCCGGCTCACCGGCACCTGGGGTCCGGGCAGCTCGTCGGCACCGACGGTGTATGCCGCGTACGCCCTCCCGACACCGCCGGGAATGCAGGAGCACGACCAGTACGCCTGGCACACCAAGGAGCTCAAGGTCTCGGTTCCGGATCCCGACAACCCTGACGTCCTCGAGGTCGAGGAGACCTGCCGGCCGGGCGAGGACTGCGACGACCTTCCCGTCGCGCTGACGCCGACCTCGGTCCCGACCAAGACCGTCGAGCAGGCGCTCCACCGCTATGCCGGCGCGGCGCTGGCAGGGCACGACGACCCGGTGGACGCGGCGTGGGACCTGCTCACCTGCCAGCCGCCCCGTCTCATGGATGAGCAGGCACTCCCGCCGCTCCAGGCCGGCGGGGACGCCGTCGCGGTTGTCACGCGGGCTGCACTGTCGCTCGACCGCTCCTACGTCGCCATCCAGGGCCCGCCCGGGAGCGGCAAGTCGTGGACCGCCGCGCAGGTCATCCGGAACCTCGTGGAGCAGCATCACTGGCGGGTCGCCGTGGTGGCCCAGTCCCATGCCGTGGTAGAGCACCTGCTCGACGGGATCATCGAGCACGGGCTCGACCCCTCCCTCGTCGGCAAGAGCAGGCGCAAGTCCCACCGCCAACCGTGGGTGGAGGTCCGGGACGGCGGACCCCATCGCGCCGAGTGGGTCGCGAGGCACCGGGCCGAGAATCGCGGGTGCGTCCTCGGAGGCACCGCGTGGACGTTCTCCGCGGAGACGCTCGCCGACGCCTTCGACCTCGTCGTCGTCGACGAAGCAGGCCAGTTCTCGCTCGCCAACACCGTGGCCGTGAGCACCGCGGGACGCAACCTGCTCCTCCTCGGCGACCCGCAGCAGCTCCCCCAGGTCTCGCAGGGACAGCACCCGGAGCCGGTCAACGAGTCCGCCCTCGGCTGGCTCATGGGCGAGCACCAGACACTGCCCTCGACCTTCGGCTACTTCCTCGCGACCTCGTACCGGATGTGCGAGCAGGTCTGCGCGCCGGTGTCCAGCCTCTCCTACGAGGGCCGTCTCGCCTCGAGTGCTCCCGCACGCGGGCTCGACGGGATCGAGCCGGGCATCGAGCGGATCGAGGTCGCGCACGGCGGCAACCGGACCGACTCCCCCGAGGAGGCCCTCGCGGTCGCCGACCGGGTCGACTCGCTCCTCGGCACCCCGTGGACGGAGGACGGCACGACCCGCCCCCTCAGGGAGCGCGACGTCCTCGTCGTCGCCCCCTACAACGCCCAGGTCGCCCTCATCCGCCAGACCCTCGCAGCCCGCGGGAGGACAGAGGTCCGAGTGGGAACCGTGGACAAGTTCCAGGGCCAGCAGGCGCCCGTCACGATCGTCTCCTTGGCGGCTTCCTCGCCCAAGGAGGCTGCCCGTGGCATGGGCTTCCTGCTCAACCGCAACCGGCTCAACGTCGCGGTCTCGCGAGCCAAGTGGCTCTCCGTCATCGTCCACTCACCGGAGATCACGCACTACCTGCCGCACACCGTGCCCGGCCTTCTCGAGCTGGGTGGCTTCCTCGCCCTGCTCGACTCACGCGGTGGGGCGACGCCTGCCGGCTGAACCGTCATTCCTCGATGCGGAAGCCCACCTTGACGGTCACCTGGTAGTGACCGATCCGGCCCTCCTCCAAGTGGCCACGGATGTTGACGACCTCGAACCAGTCCAGCCCGCGCACCGTCCTGTTGGCCCGGGCGATCGCCCCTGCGATGGCGTCGTCCAGTGACGACTCCGACGTGCCGACGATCTCGCTGATGCCATACGTGTGCGCTGCCATGATGGTTCCTCTCCACATCGTCGCCGACCCCGTCGTCGGGCCTCCATCGTCGACGGCACGAGAGGCCCCGGTCAACGTTCGCGGCATTCCTTTTTGTCTGCATTCCAATGCAGCATTTACGGTTTCTTGACCGAAATGTGG
>NZ_DATCWX010000351.1:0-8324 GCF_036566125.1 Intrasporangium sp. | reverse complement strand
GACAGCTCGTGAGCTCGTGGACAGCGGGCGCTCCTTTGCCGCCCACGAGGTCTTTGAGGCTCGCTGGAAGGCCGGGCCGGCCGAGGAGCGGGACCTGTGGCAGGGCTTGGCGCAGGTCTGTGTCGCGATCACCCATGCGGCGCGGGGCAACCGGATCGGGGCGGAGCGACTCGCGGACCGGGCCGCCAAGCGGTTGGCCGCATATGCCGCGACGGGACGCGGCACCTACGGGCTTGACCTCGACGAAGTGATGGAGTGGACGCGATCGCGAATCGCATAGATCTTGCCCCGCATGCCGCCCTCCGTTTGGATCGAGCGATGAGCAACCGGTGGACGACTCCCGAGCAAGACTCCCGCACCTACGGCAACCCCGTCGACGAACTGCCGACGTATCGCGAGTACCTCGACAACTACCGTCTCACCATTGAAATGAAGTGCGAGGGTCTCAACGCGGAGGAGCTCGCACGCCGTTCCGTGCCGCCGAGCACCCTGAGCCTGCTCGGCCTCGTCCGGCACCTCGCCTCGATGGAGAACCACTGGTTCCAACGGGTGCTCCAGGGTCGGACCGAAGGGCCGCGGCTCTACAAGACCGACGACGACTTCGACCGCGACTTCAATGGCGCCGAGCCAGACCCGGCCGTCGTCGAGGACGCCTTCGCGACCTGGAAGGCGGAGATCGCGAAGTCCGACGAGTGGCTCGGCAGCCGCGCCGACAGCGACCTTGGCGAGCAGGTCGACGTTCATGGCGAGCGCGTCTCGATCCGGGACATCCTGGTCCATGTCTTCGAGGAGTACGCGCGCCACGCGGGCCACGCCGACCTGCTGCGCGAGTGCATCGACGGGCGCACCGGCCAGTAGCGCTTCGGTGGCCGGTCAGGCCCTCTCGAGGAACGCCAGCATGCGACTGAGGACGCTGGCGGTGGCAGCTGGGTCGCTGCTCGGTAGCGATGAGTCGGTGAACAGGTGTGCATCGCCCGGGTAGACGAAGAGCTCGCCGTCGTTGGCCTCGGCGACGAGCTCGCGGGCGTTGTCGACGTCACCCTCACCAGCGAAGAACGGGTCTGCCTCCATGCCGTGCACCTGCACCGGGACGTCGGCTGGCCAGGCTTGGCCGAACGCGCTGACCGGTGCGCATGACTCGAGGAACACGGCACCGCGCGCACCTGGCCGGGTCTGGGCCAGGCGCTGCGCGGGCATGACGCCGAGCGAGATGCCGGCGTAGACGATGTCCGCCGGCAGCGCACCCGCGACCTCGTCGGCCCAGGCGTCCTGGGCGTCCGGCCCCTTGGCCTTCAGGGCGGCGAAGCCCTCGTCCAGCGAGCCGAAGGTACGGCCCTCGAAGAAGTCGGGCGTGTGCACCGTGTGGCCCGCTTGGCGGAGCGCGTCGGCGATCGCGTGCACACCCGGGGTCAGTCCCTGCACGTGGTGGAAGAGCAGCACCTGAGTCATCATCGGCCTCCAACGATCGAGAAATATGGATCGTTCGACAACTGTAGTCTGATATTCGTGACGCGTCACCCCTCGGCTCCCCGAAGCGTGACTCCCGCCGCCCCGCCGCCGGGCCACGAGATCGCCGACCGCCTCGTGCTGACCCGCCCCGCCCAGGTCCGCGCCCTCGGCCACCCGCTGCGCACGACGATCCTCGGGCTGCTCACGGAGAGAGCGGCGTCGGTCGCGGAGCTGGCGGAGGCGACGCACCGACCGAAGAGCACCATCGCCCACCACGTCTCCGTCCTGCACCTTGCGGGTCTGGTGCAGGTTGTGCGCACCCGGCGCGTCCGGGCTGTCGAGGAGCGGTTCTACGGCCGGGCCGCTCGCACGGTCACCATCTCTGTCGACCCGGGGGGGCCCGAGCTGCCCCTCGACTTCAACGACTTCGAAGTGGCCGCCCGCGAGTCAAGCGCTGCTTATGAAGCGCGTCGCCTCTGGGCCTTCCTGCGACACGCCCGCCTCAGTGACGAGCAGGCGAGCGAGTTCTGGACACGGATACGGGACCTGGTTGAGGAGTACGACCGGCTCCCTCGATCCGGCGACACGACCTACGGGCTGGCAGTCGGCATCTATCCGGTCCCGGACTACCCGAGACTCCCCGACCCCCGCGAGCCCGGCGCACCCGACGCGGGATAGGGCGCGGCCGTGGCAGGCTGGCTGCATGGGCACCGAGCACTTCGATGACAAGGCCGCGACGTGGGACGACGACCCCGAGAAGGTGAGGCAGGCACAGGACGTCGCTCGAGCGGTGAGCGCGGCTGTGCCACTGGGCGAGGCGACCCAGTTGCTCGAGTACGGTGCCGGCACGGCTCTCGTCACGCAGGCGCTGCTCACCTCGACCGGGGCGATCGGCCGAGTCACGCTGGCGGACAACTCCCCCGGCATGCGGGCCGTGTTGCGCGACAAGATCGACTCAGGTGCGATGCCCCCGGACACTCGCGTCTGGGACCTGGACCTGGAGAACCAGCCGGCGCCCGCCGAGCGGTTCGACCTGATCGTGTCGTCGATGGTCATGCACCACGTCCGCGAGCTGCCCGTGGTGCTCGCGGCATTCGCCGAGTTGCTCGTCGAGGGAGGCCATCTCTGCATCGCCGACCTCGACCGGGAGGACGGCTCGTTCCACACGCACGACTTCGATGGCCATCACGGCTTCGACAGGGGCGAACTTGCGAAGGCGCTCGAGCAGGCGGGGCTCGTGGACGTCGCCGTCACGGACTGCACCCACATCACTCGAGAGGGAGTGAGGTATCCGGTCTTCCTGGCCACCGCCCGTGAGGGTGTGTCGGCAAGCCAGGGAGAGCACTGAGCCGAGATCGTTCAAGGTGTTGAACGGCGTGGGACATCGCTGGAATTCGTTATGTGCCGCCCTTCGAGGGATGGCTCAGTGAACGACTCACCGCCTGAGCCGTATGCCGCTCAGCTCGGTAGGCGCGGAAGGTCACGTCCGCGCGGGGGGAGCTCAGCGGCATACGACGTGGTTCTCCCAGCTGGAGGGTTGACAAGGAACATTCCGTAAGCATCTACTAACGGTTAGTGATTGCTAACCAAGCAGTAGACGGATGGGATGCCCTGGCGGACTCGACGCGGCGCGCGATTGTCGCGTCGCTCGCCGAGCGGCCGCAGGCCGTGGGCGAGCTGGCGGCCGGACTGCCCGTCACGCGTCCAGCCGTCTCGCAGCACCTCAAGATCCTCAAGACCGCCGGGCTCGTCACCGACCGCGCCGAGGGCACCCGCCGGATCTACCAACTCAACCCGCTCGCCCTCGCGGCCCTCCGCGACCAACTCGACGCGTACTGGCAGCGCACGCTCGACAACTATGCAGCCGAGGTCGCCCACTACCAGGCCGAACTCGCGCAAGGCCGCGCGGGCACCACCACCACGACACCCTCCAAGGAGTCCCGATGACCACCACTGACAGCGTCATCCGCCACAGCGTCGTCGTCCCAGCGCCGCCCGAGATCGCGTTCAAGGTCTTCACCGAGCGCTTCGGCGACATCAAGCCGCGAGAGCACAACCTCCTATCAGCACCGATCACCGAGACCGTGCTCGAGCCATGGGTCGGTGGGAACATCGTCGACCGCGCGGCGGACGGGAGCGAGTGCCGCTGGGCGCGCGTCCTTGCCTACGAGGCGCCGAATCGGCTTCTCTTCACATGGGACATCAACCCCAGGTGGGAAATCGAGACCGACCTCGACCGGACGAGCGAAGTGGAGGTCCGGTTCATGGCAGACGGCGACCGGACCCGGGTCGAGCTGGAGCACCGTCACCTCGACCGCCACGGCACCGGCTGGGAGAGCGTCCGAGACGGCGTCGACGACGCCCAGGGCTGGCCGCTGTACCTCGCCCGCTTTGGCACGCTCTTCGACGAGACCACCGCCTGAGCGTCGCGACCACCAGCCTCAGCGCACCATGCGGAAGAAGGTCCGGACGTCCTCGACGAGCAGGTCCGGCGCCTCCATGGCGGCGAAGTGGCCGCCCCGGTCGAACTCCGACCAGTGCACGACGTTGTGCTCGCGTTCGGCGATCCGGCGTACGCCCGGGTCGCCGGGGAAGACGGCGACGCCGTGCGGCACGCTCGAGTACTCGGCTGCCCCGCCCCAGGTCTGCTGGTTCTCCTTGTAGAGGCGGGCGGACGAGGCGGCGGTCCCGGTGAACCAGTAGATGCTGACGTCGGTGAGCAGCTGGTCGATGTCGACCGCGTCCTCAGGCAGCTCACACGCCGGGTCGGTCCACTCCTTGAACTTCTCGACGATCCACGCCAGCTGCGCGGCGGGGGAGTCGTGCAGGCCGAATGCCAGGGTCTGTGGTCGGGTCGCCTGGATGATCGCGTAGCCGACGCGGTCCTGGTCCTGGTACTGGCCGAGCCGGGCGAGCTCGGCCTCGGTGAGACCCTGGGACTCAGCGGGGTCGCCGGTCGGGAAACCGAGGCCGCCGTTGACGTGCACGCCCGCGACGTGGGTCCGGTCGGCGCGGCCGAGCATGGGCGAGATGACGGCGCCGCTGTCGCCGCCCTGTGCGCCGTAGCGCTGGTAACCGAGGCGGCTCATCAACTCGGCCCAGGCGCGGACGACCCGGCTGAGGTCCCAGCCCGGCTCCGCGGTCGGCCCGGAGAAGCCGAACCCCGGGATCGACGGGGCGACGACGTGGAAGGCGTCGGTCCTCTCGCCACCGTGCGCGGCAGGGTCGGTGAGCGGCCCGATGACTTTCATGAACTCGGCGACGGAGCCGGGCCAGCCGTGCGTGATGATGAGCGGCAGCGCGTCCGGCTCGGGCGAGGGGACGTGCAGGAAGTGGATGTTCTGGCCGTCGATGCGAGTGGTGAATTGCGGGAACGCGTTCAACTCCGCTTCGGCGGCACGCCAATCGAATTGGGTGCTCCAGTACTCGCCGAGCCCACGCGCGTAGCCCACCGGGACGCCGTACGACCAGCCGACCCCGGGCAGCTCGTCCGGCCAGCGGGTTGCGGCGAGGCGGGCGGCCAAGTGATCAAGCTGTGCCTGAGGGACGTCGATGCGGAACGGGTGGATCTGCGTGTCGTCGTTCATGTGTGTCAACGTAGAGAGCGGTTAGGACAGCTTCGGTCCTAGGATACTGGGCATGTTCGAGACGTCGGCACGGCTGCTGCGATTGCTGTCCCTGCTCCAGACGCCCAAGGTCTGGCCGGGCGCGGAGCTCGCCGAGCGGCTGGGTGTCTCGGCCCGGACCATCCGCCGCGACGTGGACCGGCTCCGTGACCTCGGCTACACCGTGCACGCCACGGCGGGGGCGCCGGGGTACCGGCTCGGCGCCGGCACCGGGGTCCCGCCCTTGCTGCTCGACGACGACGAGGCGGTCGCGGTCGCTGTGGGACTCGGCACCGCCGCTGTCTCGGGCGTGGCCGGGATCGAAGAGACGTCGATGCAAGCGCTCCTCAAGCTCGAGCAGGTCCTCCCCTCGCGGCTCGGGCACCGCGTCCGGGCGCTGCGCTCAGCGATGGTCCAGCTGGCGTCGCCGGTCGGCGGGGTGGACCCCGCCGCGCTCACAACGATCGCCACCGCCATTCGGGACCGGGAGGGCGTGCGGTTCGACTACCGTGCCCGCGATGGGGCGGAGGCACGCCGCAGGGCTGAGCCCCACCGGCTGGTGGGCTCGGGGCGTCGCTGGTACCTGGTCGCATGGGACATCGACCGGCGGGACTGGCGCACGTTCCGCGTCGACCGGATGCGGCTGCGCACGCCGAACGGACCGCGCTTCACCCCTCGAGAGCCGCCCGGCGGCGATCTGGCCCGCTACGTGTCGGAGCAGATCTCCACCCACCCGTACCGCTACCACGGTCGGTTCACCGTGCACGCCAGCGCGGACTTCGTCACCGCTCGGATGCCGCCCACCGTTGCGACGGTCGAACCGGTCGCGGATGACACGTGCTTGCTCAGTGCCGGCTCGAACTCCCTCGACGAGCTCGCGGTGTGGGTCGGGCAGCTCGGCGTCGCATTCCACGTGCACGAGCCACCCGAGCTCATCGAGCACGTCCGTGCACTCGGGGCGCGGCTCCTCGACGCGGCGCGTTAGCTGGAGGTGTTGGCCTCACCGCACCGTGCGGAAGAACGCGCGCAGATCCTCGGTGAGGAGGTCGGGGACCTCCATCCCCGGGAAGTGGCCGCCGCGGTCGAACTCGGACCAGTGGGCCATCGTGCCGTTCGGGTCGAGCAGGCTGCGGATCGTGCTATCCGCGGCGAAGACGGCCACGCCAGTCGGTGGCGCGGGCGGGGCTGCACCCCAATTGCTTTCGCCGCCTGGCTCCTCGGCGCCCCAGCCTCCCTCGCCGGCTCCGGACTGCTGGGCCGCGAACTCACGCCAGGCCCGCATGCCGTCGTAGGTGGCGTGGGCCGTCGAGGCCCCGGAGCCGGTGAACCAGTAGAGGCTGACGTTCGTCAGCAGCTGGTCGCGGTCGACGGCCTCGTCAGGGAGGGGATTGGCTGGGTCGGTCCACTCGTGGAACTTCTCCACGATCCAGGCGAGCTGGGCAACCGGCGAGTCGTGCAGGCCGTAGGCCAGCGTCTGCGGGCGGGATGACTGGATGGCGAGGTAGCCGGTGCCGTCCTCGCGGAAGGTGTTGTGTCGCTCGGCGCGTTCGCGGTCGGGGCCCTCGAACGCGTCAGGGTCAAGCGGGGGATCGAAGGGAGCCGCAGCGGCGGTCCCGGTCAAGTGGATACCGACGACGCGACCTGGGGCGACCATTGGGAGCATGCCGGCGACGCCCGACCCGACGTCGGTGCCATGGGCGGCGAACCGCTCGTACCCGAGGCGGGTCATCAGCTCGGCCCACGCCTGAGCCACTCCAAAGAGATTGAAGCCAGCGGCGGAGAGCGGTGTCGAGAAACCGTAGCCGGGCAGGCTCGGCATGACCACGTGGAAGGCGTCGCCTGGATCGCCGCCGTGGGCCCGCGGGTCGGTGAGCGGGCCGATGAGTCGGGTGAACTCGACCGGGGAGCTCGGCCAGCCGTGGGTCAGGACGAGGGGCAGGGCATTGGGCTCGGCGGATCGGACGTGCAGGAAGTGGACGGTCTGGCTGTCGATGTCGGTCGTGTACTGCGGGAAGGCGTTCAGCGCCTCCTCCTGGGCGCGCCAGTCGAAGCCGTCGCGCCAGTAGTCGGCCAGCTCGCGGAGGTAGCCGGGCGGGACTCCGCGACTCCAGTCGTCGTCAGCGATGGGCGTCGACGGCCAACGGGTGTCGGCGAGGCGGGCGCGGAGGTCATCGACGTCGGCCTGCGAGATCTCGACCCGGAACGGGCGAATGGCTGAGGAGGACAGGTCGGCCGCGGTCGGGCCGATGGGTTCGGTGTTCGTCGTCATGGAACCACGCTAGGAACAATCACGGAAGACTTCCTTCCGCGATGAGGACCAGACTTGCGGCATGTTCGAAACCTCGGCCCGGCTCCTCCGCCTGCTCGGCCTGCTCCAGTCCCGCCGCGACTGGACGGGTGACCAGCTCGCGCAGCGCCTGGAGGTCACCGCCCGCACCATCCGCACCGACATCGAGCGCCTCCGGGCGCTCGGCTATGCCGTGGACGCCGTGCCCGGAGTCGGCGGCGGCTACCGGCTCGGTGTGGGTGCCGCCGTCCCGCCCCTGCTCCTCGACGACGAGGAGGCCGTGGCCGTCGCGATCGGGCTGCGCGGAGCCGCGACCGGGGCCATCGAGGGCATCGAGGAGACCTCGATCCGGGCGCTGACGAAGCTCGAGCAGCTCCTCCCGTCCCGCCTGCGCCGCCGGATCGCCTCGCTCGCTGCGGCGACCGTGACCGTCCCATCGCTCGCGGCTCCGACGCCATCGGTTGATCCCGAGACGCTGATGGCGATCGCGAACGCGTGCCGGGACCATGAACGGCTCCGGTTCGACTACGCGTCCCACAGCGCGACCGAGAGCCGTCGGCTCGTCGAGCCGCACCGCATCGTCAGCTCTGGCCGTCGCTGGTACCTGCTGGCCCACGACGTCGACCGCGGCGACTGGCGCACTTTCCGGGTGGACCGCATGCGGCTGCGACTGCCTGCGGGCCCACGGTTCGTCCCGCGTGATCTGCCCGATGCCGAAGTGCGAGAGCGGGTCTCCGGCCAGCTCGCGACCGCGACCTGGGCCTACCGGGCGCGGGTCACCGTCTTTGCGCCGGCCGACGTCGTCGTGGCACGCCTGCCGTGGCCGGCCACCATCGAGCCGATCGACGCGTCCAGCTGCACCCTCGAGGTCGGGTCGGACTCGCCCGAGCTCCTCGCCGTCCACCTGGGAATGCTCGGTGCCGACTTCACCATCGACCCGGCTGAGTCACCCGAGCTGACCGAGTGGCTGCAGGTGCTCGCCA
>NZ_DATCWX010000340.1:0-2158 GCF_036566125.1 Intrasporangium sp. | reverse complement strand
TGAAGTAGGTCGCCGCGGACAGGATCGGGCCACCGATGCCACGGTCCAGGGCGATCTTCGCGGCGCGCACGGCGTCGATGATGATGCCGGCCGAGTTGGGGGAATCCCAGACCTCGAGCTTGTACTCGAGGTTGAGCGGCGCGTCACCGAAGGCGCGACCCTCGAGCCGCACGTAGGCCCACTTGCGGTCGTCGAGCCACTGCACGTAGTCGGACGGGCCGATGTGGACGTTCCTGTCGTCGACCTTGCCGGCGAGCGAGCCGGTGAGGTTCGAGGTCACGGACTGGGTCTTGGAGACCTTCTTGGACTCGAGGCGCTCGCGCTCGAGCATGTTCTTGAAGTCCATGTTGCCGCCGACGTTGAGCTGGTAGGTCCGGTCGAGCGCGACGCCGCGGTCCTCGAAGAGCTTGGCCATGACGCGGTGCGTGATCGTCGCGCCGACCTGGCTCTTGATGTCGTCGCCGATGATCGGCACCCCGGCCGCCTCGAACTTCGCGGCCCACTCGGGGTCCGACGCGATGAACACCGGCAGGGCGTTGACGAAGGCCACGCCCGCGTCGATCGCGCACTGCGCGTAGAACTTGTCGGCCTCCTCGGAGCCCACCGGCAGGTAGGACACGAGGA
This sequence comes from Intrasporangium sp., assembly GCF_036566125.1. Classification (GTDB taxonomy): domain Bacteria; phylum Actinomycetota; class Actinomycetes; order Actinomycetales; family Dermatophilaceae; genus Intrasporangium. Next base: position 1,534 of record NZ_DATCWX010000340.1, on the reverse strand, counting down.
CGTCCACCTTCGCGTCGCGCAGCGCCTGGACGACGTCCACCGGCTCGGCCGCCGACTCGTCGATCGTCATCCGGTAGTACTTGCCGAGCCCGTCGAGCGTGTGGCCGCGCTGGACCGTGATGCCCGTCGTGGGGACCTCAGAGATCTTGATGGTGTTGTTCTCCGAGGCGTTGATCGCCTCGGCCAGGTCCTTGCCGACCTTCTTGTCGTCCACGTCGAACGCGGCGACGAACTCGACGTCGCGGACGTGGTACGGGCCGAACTGGACGTGCATGAGGCCCGGCACGGTGCCGGCCGGGTCAGCGTCCTTGTAGTACTCGACACCCTGGACGAGCGAGCTCGCGCAGTTGCCGACGCCGACGATGGCGACGCGTACGGATCCCATGGATCACTCCTTGTTTCTTGGCTGGGTCTTGTTGACAGGTGTCGTGCTGCTTCGGCGGGACTCGCCGAGGGTGTCGTATGCCGCTGGGCCGGGGTCCAGCGCAGCGCGGCGTTCCGCGCTGATGAGCTCTTCAAGCCAGCGGACCTCGCGCTCGGCCCCCTCCTCGCCGTGCTGCTGGAGGGCCATGGTGTAGCCGTCCATCCGCTCTCGGTTGCGCACGCTGGCCTCGCGGATGTTGGCGAGTCGCTCCTCGAGCCGAGAGCGCCGTCCCTCGAGGATGCGCAGCCGCACCTCCTGCTGGGTCCGCGAGAAGAAGGCGAAACGGACGTCGAAGTCGTCGTCGTCCCAGGCGTCCGGACCGCTCGCCGTGACGAGGTCCTGGAAGTGCTCCTTGCCCTCGGCCGTCAGCTCGTACGTGATCCGCGGGCGCCTGCCCTGCACCGGAGTCTCGGTGGTCTCCGTGATGTGACCGGCCTCGACGAGCGCGCGGAGCGCCGGGTAGAGCGAGCCGTACGACAGCGCGCGGAAGATACCGAGTGCGGTGGTGAGCCGCTTGCGCAGCTCGTAACCGTGCAACGCGCCGTCGTGCAGCAGGCCGAGGATCGCGAACTCGAGCAGCGCGGCACGCCGGCTCGGGGGACGCGTGGACCTTGGCACTGATCCAGTCTACACCCCAGATATATCGCCGCGATACATCGCCATTTGGTCAGGGTCATCCAACCGGAAGTCCAGGGCTCGCCATGCGGGGCCGTGCCGGATCGCGGCTGGACTTCCGGTTGGTTGACCCGTCGGTTGGGGTCAGCCGGCGGGGACGTAGGTCGCGAGGTAGCGGTTCGCAGCAGGGCCGTCGATCGCGCCGCGACGAACCCGTCGAAAGCCTCCAGGCCCACGCTCACCCCCGCCTCCCCGCGTTGCATCAGCGTCGTCACATCCTTGGGGACCACCGGGCCCCACGCAGAGGTTGCCTCACCAGGGAAGGGAACTCAGCGGCATACGAAATCGTCTTTTGTGCGTATGCCGCTGAGCTGAGTCTGGTGCCTGTGTGCCCACTGTGGAGGGCGGGGTTCATTTCGGCGCGTGGCACGTCAACGGGTCATACTGATGGGCGGCTCGAGAGGTTTCTCGAGCCTGCGCATGAAACGGAAGTGG
>NZ_DATCWX010000339.1:0-3211 GCF_036566125.1 Intrasporangium sp. | reverse complement strand
GCCGTGGCGACGGCGCCATCCCGTTGCGTGACCTGCTCGCCGAGGTCGCGCAGCGGGTCCCGGTCCGCTTGCTCCTGTGGGCCGGACCGCCGGTGCCGGCGTTCCGTCCAACCCGCCACATGGTCAAGCGCGCTCGTGAGGGGTTCATCCGCGACAGCAAGGTGCAGTGCACCTTGGACAAGCGGGAGCGCACGCTGCACTGCCACCACGAGAAGATCATCGTCGTCGACGGTGACCTCGCCTTCGTCGGAGGGATCGACCTCACCTCCCTCCAGGCCGACCGCTTCGACGAGGAGAGCCACCCACCCCGCGATCCACTGGGGTGGCACGACGCGGCCGTGCGCCTCCGCGGACCCGCCGTCGCAGATGTGGCCAGACACTTCGTCCAGCGCTGGAACGACGTCACGACCGACCATCTTCCGGCGCCGGAGGAGCCGTCACCCGCCGGTGATGTCGGGGTCCAGGTGCTCCGCACGGTGCCCGAGCAGGTCTACACCTTCGCGCCGCGCGGCGAGTTCACCATCCTCGGGGCCTACCTGCACGCCTTGACCGCCGCCGAGCGGTTCATCTACCTCGAGAACCAGTTCCTCTGGTCCCCCGAGGTCGTCGACATCCTCTGCGCCAAGCTCACCCACCCGCCCAGCGACGACTTCCGGCTGCTCCTGCTGCTGCCCGCGCGGCCGACGACCGGAGCCGACACGACGCGAGGCCAGCTCGGCCGGCTGCTCGAGGCCGACGGCGGCTCGGGCCGGCTGCTGGCCACCACGATCTCCGCCCACGCCCCGGGCAAGTTGGCGCCGGTCTATGTGCACGCCAAGATCGGGATCATCGACGACCGGTGGCTCACCATCGGCTCGGCCAACCTCAATGAGCACTCACTCTTCAACGACACCGAGATGAACCTGCTCACCCGCGATGCGGACCTGGCGCGGGATACCCGGTTACGTCTGTGGTCTGAGCACACCGAGCAGCCCAAGGAGGCCGTGGCCGGCGACCCGCGCACCGTCATCGACGAGGTCTGGCGGCCCATCGCGGAGGAGCAGGCCCGCCGCCACGAGGACGGGCTGCCGCCCACCCATCGGCTCCGGCTCCTCGAGCACGTGTCCCGGCGGACCGGCCGGCTCCAGGGACCCCTCCGCGGGCTGCTCGTCGACGGATAGTCGACCCGCACTGAGCCACAACGAGACTCAGCCGTATGCCGCTGAGCTGGCTCAGCGGCATACGGAACCCTTGTCTGTTGCTGGCGTCACAGACGGGCAGTCGGCTACGCCGGAAGGCACCTGCCGGGGAGCTCTGGAGGGGGCGTCTGGGGGTCTGGGACGAGGTCCGTCTCCGGGATGATCTGGCCGCGGTGGGGACAACGGACGGGACGGAGTTGGACTGTGCCACTGCCCTGAGCACGCCGACGCAAAGCTTGTCCCGTCCGTCGTCCCAACTCGGCGACCGCGCCTCGCCAGCGCGGCACCAATAAGAGGTCCGGATGTGCCGCGTTGAGGGCGACGCCCGGTCATGCCGCAGCCAGGATGGTCGGCTGGCGGCGGTGTGACCCATCCAGCTAGTCCGTTGCAGGACCCTCCGGCGTCTTCTGCCACGGCCACCGGCCGGTGATCTCGAGCTCGAGGGAGAAACTGAGAAAGGTCCGGATCGCCACGATGAGAGCTAGGACCAGCACGCTGGCCAGAGTGGGTGTCACGGCGACGGTGCGGATGATGTCGGCGGCCACGAGCAGTTCGAGACCGAGCAGGATGGAGCGTCCCAGCTGCTGTCGGAACCGCCGGTAGACATCGGGCTGGTGTGTCCGGGCGTTGTGAGCAGCGCGTACGGCTGCCAACACCGCGCCGACGACCAGCACGGCCACACCGGCCGTGTCGATGCTCTTGCCGGCCAGCTCGACTGCATCGCTAAAGTCCACGCCGCTCCCGACCGTCTGATGTGATCCGTACCATGCATATACCCCGGTTGGCCGGCACGAACGGAGGCCATCTCCCTGCCCGGAATGGTGCCGCAGTCCAGACCTTGACGTCCGCATCTGCCGCTGGTCGCGCGATCGATCGTGCCGTCGAGGCCCCACGTCGGGTCGGAAAGTCGGTGGTGGGTGCCACCTCAAGGATCTTGTCGATCAACGCGGCGCGCTCACCGAGAGACTCGGGCTCGAAGTCCTGAGCAAGCTCAACACCGACGCGGCCTCGCCTGGCAGATCCATGGCGGCAATGTCCCAACTCATGGTCGCCATCTTCGTTACGTACGTTCACGCATCCACGGAGTCAACGCAGCCATCTGGCGCTGAAGCCAGCAGGTGGCTCGCAGCCGAGCACGATCAGAGGGCTGGCGCCTGCGAGAGTCTGCAGTGCCCGTCCCACCGCGGCCCGGGATCCCTTCACTTCACACTGAGCTGGCTCAGCGGCATACCGCACAGTGAGGGCCCTTCACTTGAAGGGCGCCTCGTCCACGAGCGCGGGACCGACAACCCGTCCGTCGGGCGCGACGAGCATGCCGTTGCGCTCGCTCACGGCCGTGCTCGACTTCACCACGTTGCCGCGGCTGTAGATGATGTCGCCCGGCCCCATCCCCGGCACGAGCGTCTCCACCGTGACGAGGGTGAAGCCCTTGGCGCGCAGGTCGGAGATGATCCCGGGCACCGCGTCCGCCGTTGCCGACACCCGGTCGTGCATCAGGACGATGGACCCGGCGCGCGCGTTGCTCACGACATGACTGCGGATCTGGCTGGCGGTGAGACCGTCCCAGTCCCTGGGGTCGACCGACCACAGGATGAGCGGCTTGCCGAGCTGGCGCGTGTTGCTGTTCCACGAGCCGTACGGCGGGCGCAGCAGCGTGCTGCGGGGCACCCCGGCCGCGGCGATGGCATCGTCAGCGCGGGTCACCTGCGACCGCTGACCGGAAAGGCTCAGCGTGGTCAGGTCCGGGTGGGACCAGGTGTGGTTCTCCACCGGGAACCCGTTGCGGTGCTGCTTCAGGGTCACCGAGGCCCTGGCCGAGATCTTGTTGCCGATGACGAAGAACGTGGCCGGCGTCCTGGTGGTGATGAGCGTGTCGACCAGGCGGTTCGTCGGGGCGTCGGGGCCGTCGTCGAAGGTCAGCGCCACGCAGGCCACCTTCGAGCAGTCGACGGGAGCCGCGATGCCGCCGTCACCGTTGAAGTCGCCGGGTCCGAGGATCGGGTCCAGGGCGTTCCAGCCGCTGCCGACGTCCA